>JAEZHP010000143.1 GCA_023416515.1 Pseudomonadota bacterium
CGCCTGCTCAAGGCAACTCCCCTCCAGCCCTTGCTGGAGGGGCCGGGGTGGTCCTTCTCATCCCTCGATTTCGTTAGGATCCCGCAGGCCGACCCCGATCGACGCGCGGGCGCTCTCGCCCTCAGAGCTGGTCACCGGATAAGCGCAATAGTCGGCCGCGTAGTAGGCGCTCGGCCGGTGATTGCCGCTGAGCCCGATCCCGCCGAACGGGGCGTTGGACGGCGCGCCGTTCGTGGGCTTGTTCCAGTTGATCACGCCCGCCCGAACGTTCGCCCAGAAGCGGTCGTAAAGCTCCGGGCTTCCCCCGATCAGTGAGGCCGCGAGCCCGTAGCGGGTCGCATTCGCCTCGGCGAGCGCGCTCTCGAAATCCGGCACCCGGATCACCTGAAGCACCGGTCCGAACAGTTCGGCGTCCGGCCGAAGCTCGACCTCGGTCACGTCGATGATCGCCGGCGTGAGGAACGGCAGATCCTCGTTCGGCCGATCGAGTCGGCGGATGATCCGCCCGCCGCGCCCCGTGAGCTCGAGGAACGCGTCCTGGAGCTGGTCGGCGGCGCCATTGTCGATCACCGGTCCCATGAACGGCGCCGGGGTCGCGTGGGGATGGTCGACGACCAGTCGGTCGGCGAGCTTGGCGATCGCATCGACGAGCGGCTCGTGCGCGCCGTCCTTGACGATCAGCCGCCGAGCCGCGGTGCAGCGCTGGCCCGCGGACATGAAGGCCGACTGCACCGCGATGGTCGCCGCCGCGGCGATGTCGCTCGAATCCCACACGACGAGCGGGTTGTTGCCGCCCATCTCCAGCGCGAGGATCCGGGTGGGAGTTTCGGCGAACTGACGGTGCAAGGCGAGCCCGGCGCGCGCCGAGCCGGTGAACAGGAGCCCGTCAATGTCGAGATTTGAGGCCAGAGCTTTGCCGATTTCCGGCCCGCCTTGAACGACCTGCACCACGTCCTCGGGAACACCCGCCTCGTGGTAGAGCTTGGTCAGGAACTCGCCCACGGCCGGGGTTTTCTCGCTCGGCTTGAACACCACCGCATTGCCCGCGATCAGCGCGGGCACAATGTGGCCGTTGGGCAGGTGCGCCGGGAAATTGTAGGGGCCGAGCACCGCGAGGACGCCGTGCGGCTTGTGGCGCACGGCGACCTTGGAGCCGAGCGCCCCTTCTAGCCGCCGCTGCGCCGTCCGGTCGGCATAGGCCGACACCGAGATGTCGACCTTGTTGATCACCGCCTCGGCTTCGGTTCGGGCTTCCCATAGCGGCTTGCCGGTTTCGCGCGCGATCAGGTCGGCGAACGGCTCGATCTTGCCGCGGACGACATTAGCGAAGCGCCGCATCGTCTCGATGCGCACCGCGAGCGGCTTTGCCGCCCATCCCGGCCACGCCGCGCGCGCCGCCGCGACCGCCGCGTCGACGTCGCCTTCCGTTCCGGTCCACAGCTCGGCGCCCGTCGCCGGCTCGAATGAAGTGAGGCTTCCCGCCATTTGTGATTTTCTCCTGGGCCCCGAGAGCATGTTCGGCGCTTTGACGTCAAGGAGCGCGCGGCCTCAGCCGGATTGGAACGGGACGCGGGCATAGGCCTCGCCCATTCTGCGGACGGCTTCGACCTTGGCATCGAGCGCCGACCAGTCGTCAGCTTCGTCGATCCGCGCCCAGATCGCCTCGACCTCTTCGATATGCATCGAGCAGGGCGAAGCGTCCGACCAATAATCGTGGTCCAGCGCCCCCGGGGCGGCCTCGTAGGCGCTGAGCTGCTCGCCCAACGCCAGGAACGCCTCGCCCTGATAAGCCCCATCGGCAGGGGAGGGGCCGCGCCGTCGGCCTCCGCGCCAGTCGAAGAAGAAGCGATCGATCTCCACCGAGCCTTCGACCATCGCCGTCTGGATCGCGACGATCAGCTGGAGGTCGACCACAAGCTCTCCCGGCAGGATTCCGAGCCTTCGGAAGATCGCCCCGCGAAGCGCCTGGTTGAAATGCTCCGGGAACGCCTCCGCCGCCGGCCGAAGCACCTCCTCCTCGGCGATCAGCCCCAGCGAGCGGTAGAGCTGCACCACGTCCCAATGGATCGCCTCCGGCTGCCGGCCGAAGGAGTAGAGCCCGGTCTGGTCGAAATAGGCCGCGGTGAAGCCGCCGTCCCAGAACGGAGTCCACCGCCACGGTCCATAGTCGAAGCTCTCGGCCGTGATGTTGATGTTGTCGCTGTTGAGCACGCCATGCACGAACCCCGCGGCGATGTAGGACGCCGCCAACCGCGCCGTCCGCGCCGCGACATGGCGAAGCAGTCGCTCCGGCCCGTCCGCGCCGCCCTCCTCGCCATAATAATGGCGCAGACAATAATCGGTCAGCGCGCGCATATTGTCGGCCTGGCCGAGATAGGCGAGCCGCTGGAAGGTGCCGATCCGGATATGGCCGTGGCTCAGCCGAACCAGCACCGCCGAGCGGGTCGGGGAGGGCTCGTCGCCGCGGTGAAGCGCCTCGCCGGTTTCGATCAGGCTGAACGTCCGGCTCGTCTCGACCCCGAGCGCCTCCAGCATCTCCGTGGCGAGGATTTCGCGCACACCGCCCTTCAGGGTCAGCCGCCCGTCGCCGAACCTGCTCCACGGCGTCTGACCCGATCCTTTGGTACCGAGGTCCATCAGGCGATCGCGGTGATCCCGCATCTGCGCGAACAGGAATCCGCGCCCGTCGCCGAGCTCGGAATTGTAGGACCGGAACTGGTGCCCGTGATATCTGAGCGCCAGCTTGTCCTCGAGGTTGTCCGGAAGCGGCTCGAAGCGCGCGAAATGCCGCACCCACTCCTCGTCGCTCAATCTCTCCAGCCCGACCTCGGCCGCGGCCCGGTCGTTGCGGAACCTCAGGATCGCCTGAGGGAAGTCGGCCGGCTCGACCTTGTCGTAAAATTCGTCCCCGAGCTCGAGGATGGCGGGCTCGGGGCGGTAGCTGGCGGCTTTGGTCATCCTGCCCTAGTGACGGGATCGCCGATCGGTTCCAAGCGGAGGGTAAAAGTGGGCGCCAAGTCGGATTCCATCCTCAAGGAATTGCGCGCCTGGGGCCTCAAACTCCCCGGCGCCCATTCCAAGGCGCCTTGGCCGGAACATGACGACCTCGCGGTCAAGGACAAGACGTTCGCCTACCTCCCCGTCGCCGGCGCGCCGTTCAGCCTCTCGGTCAAGCTTCCCTATACAGGCGCCGCAGTCCTGGATCTGCCTTACGCCGCGCCGACCGGTTACGGCCTCGGCAAGAGCGGCTGGGTCAGCCTGGCGCCGCCCGAGGGCGAAATACCCCCGCTCGCCCAGCTCAAGGAATGGATCGAGGAAAGCTACCGCGCCCAGGCGCCGCGAAAGCTCGTCAGGGAGCTCGACGACCGCGCGAGCTAAGTCGCTGATCCCGCTTGCACTCACTGATTTAGTCGCATAACACACCTCCTATTCAAAGGGAGGGCGTGGCATGGGAATTTCGACGGTCGCGGCGGCAATGATGTCGGCTGCTCTGGTTCAGCCGGCGGCGGGCACCGAGGCGCCGCCGATCGAGCAGCGCCTGGACCAAGCGCTTCAGGCGATGGTGCCTCCGGTCCAGGTCGCGGGGCGAACCTACCGGCCTTATTCGGTGACCGACCTGATGCGCCACGAGAACGTGCCCGGCATCAGCGTCGCCGTGGTCGAGGACGGCCGAGTCGTCTGGGCGCGCGGTTTCGGAGTTGCGGACATCGCGACGGGCGCTGCGGTCACTCCGGAGACGATGTTCCAGGCGGCATCGATCAGCAAGCCGGTCGCCGCGACCGCAGCGCTTGCCCTGGTCGACCAAGGCATTCTCAGCCTCGACCGGCCAGTCAACGAGCAACTCACCTCCTGGCAGGTGCCCGCCCATCCGTTTTCCGAGCCGGTCACCCTGCGCCGGTTGCTGAGCCATACGGCCGGCCTCACCGTCCACGGCTTTCCCGGCTACGCCCCCGGCACGCCGCTCCCGACTGTCGTCCAGGTGCTCAACGGCGAAGCGCCGGCCAACACCGAGGCGGTCCGGGTCGACATTCAGCCGGGGTCGCGCTGGCGCTATTCGGGCGGCGGAATCACGGTCGCTCAACTGCTGATGACCGATACGACGCGCGAAGCCTTCCCTGCGCTGATGGACCGGCTGGTGCTCCGGCCGCTGGGGATGGCGCATTCGACCTACGAGCAGCCGCTGGGCGAGGTTCGTGCCGCCCAGGCCGCAACCGCCTACGGCTCCGACGGACAGCGGGTCGCCGGTCGCTTCCACGTCTATCCGGAAATGGCCGCGGCGGGCCTTTGGACGACGCCGAGCGACCTTGCGCGCTGGACGACGGCGATCACCTCGGCCTTCAATGGCGAGGCCGGCGGGCCGATCCGGCCCGAAACCGCGCGGGCCATGCTCACCTCCGTAATGGGCAATTGGGGTCTCGGCGTCGGGCTTCAGGGGGAAGGCGAGGGCATGCGTTTCTGGCATAACGGGGTCAACGAGGGCTTCCGAGCGATCCTCTACAGCTACCCCCACCGGCGCCAGTCCGTCGTGATCATGGCCAATAGCGACAACGGCAACGAGGTGCTCGGGCCCGTGCGCGTTGCAATCGGCCGGGTTCTTGGCTGGCCCGGCTCCGAGCAACGGATCCTCACCCCGGCGCCGGTGAGCGAGCAATCCCGCGTCGAGCAGGTCGGCTATTATACGAGCCCCCAATTCTCGGTTCATGTGGGGATGACCGAGGAAGGCCTGATCCTGGTCGCGAACCGCGGTGATCCTGTCGAGGCCATTGCTCAGGGGCAGGACGTCTATGCCCTCACCAACGGACCAGGCCGAATCCAATTCCAGCGCGACCCGAGGTCCGGCGGGATCACCGGCCTCACCCTCGACCGCCTGACCCTCGAGCGCGCGCCCTGATCCTACCGTCGGTCTAATCGAACGGTGCCTTTCGATCGGCACGCGCTCCAGGCTGTCGATGGTCGCCAAGGCGCTTTGGAAACCAAAGGCCTGATGCTACTTTGATTCCCGAAGGGGTCGATGACATTGGCAGATGCCTGGATGGCCGTGCATCCGTCCCTGGAGGGCGTTGGGAAACAGCCTTCGCGCTGTCGGAACTGCTCGGGCCGGCGATCGGAGCGCGGCCGCTGCGGCGCTAGGCAGCCATTAAGATGAATGCCGCCGCCCCGCGCGTCACCGTCATCATGGCGACCTGGAACTGGAGCAGCGTCCTCCCCTTCTCGATACGAAGCGTGTTGCAGCAGAGCTATGGCGACTTCGAGCTGCTCGTCGTCGGGGACGGTTGCACGGACGATTCGGAAGGGGTGGTGTCGGCGTTCGAAGATCCGAGGGTCCGGTGGATCAATCTTCCGGAAAACCACGGTCACCAATCCGCGGCGAACAACGAGGGTCTACGTCAGGCCCGCGGCGAGCTCATCGCCTATCTCGGGCACGACGACCTGTGGCTTCCTCATCATCTCGCATTAATGGTCGCTGCGCTGGACGGGGGCGCAGATATTGCCTGGGGCATTGCCCGGATGGTTGCGCCGTCCCACCCGGAGGTGGACGGTGCCCACGCCGTCGCGCACCGCGGGCCCGGCTCCTGGGTCCCTCCGAGTGCGATCATGCACAGGAAGGCTTTCACCGATCTCGCCGGCGGCTGGCGCGACCGTCGCGAACTGGAGACCGATCCGGAGACCGAGCTGTGGACCCGCCTTGAGGCGGCGGGTGCGCGGACTGAGGCGGTGCCGCGCCTCACCATCGTCAAATTCCCTGCGGCAACGCGCAGGGACGTCTATCGCGAGAAGCCATGCCACGAGCAGGCGACCTGGCTCGCGCGAATAGAGAGCGAAGCGGATTTCGAACCCGTCGAGCTTGGCCGTTCACTGATGCATGCGGCCCGGTTTCGAGCGAAGCCCTATACCGAATTGCTTGCCGAGGTGGCGAGCCGGACGGCGCGAGGAGCTGCGCGCCGACTGTTGCCGGGCGGCGCACGCCGCAGCCAGCAAAAGATCTTCCAGCGGCGCCTGAAGTATAAGGGGGTGGCTTCGCTGGACCTAAACCAACGGGGAACCGGGAATGATTGAGGGCGCAGTCAAGGACAGCCAGCTTAACGACGAAAACTGGCGGCTGCTGAAGGAGGCGATCGAGGGCGTGCATATTCACGAGGTGTTGCACGTCCCCCGCGACCACGGGATCGTGACCGAGATGTATCGTCCCGAATGGGACCCCACCGGAAAGCCGGTGGTTCAGGCCTATCAGTCGCGGCTTTTCCCCGGCGCGATCGGCGCGTGGAGCTGCCATCAACGGCAAACGGACCGACTGTTCGTAAACCAGGGTCATCTGAAGGTCGTCCTCTACGATGGGCGTGAGGGGACCTCGAGCAGCGGCCGGGTGTTCGAGCACCATACAGGCGACGCTCGGCCCAGCTTTGTGGTGATCCCGCCGGGGGTCTGGCACGGCCTGCAGAACCTGGGCTCCTCAGACGCCTTGGTCATGAACTTCCCCACGGAAGCTTACGACTATGCTGACCCAGATCATTGGCGGCTTCCAATGGAGACGCCGGAAATCCCGTATAAATGGCCCTCGCATGGGGGACCCCGACTGCGTCGCGACGCCGAGCGCTAGGCGCGGACGCAAATGGCCGACGCGGTCGTGCGGCCTCCGAAGGGGCTGCTCTGCTGCCGCTTGCCCCGCGCTCCCTCGCGGTCAATATGGCGCAAGCACTAGCGGAGGACGGCGTGACGGTCTGGACGGACGGTTATTGGTGGTCGAATGACGGCCTTCGCCTCCATTATCGCGACTATCCGGGCGACGATGCCGGCAAGCCGCCGATCATCTGCATCCCCGGCCTCACCCGCAATGCGCGCGACTGGGAAGGGGTCGCGGAGCGGCTCGCCGGCGATTGGCGGGTCATCGCCGTCGACCTGCGCGGGCGCGGCGAGAGCGCCTATGCCAAGGACCCGATGACCTATGTCCCGCTCACCTATCTCCAGGATCTTGAGGCCCTGGTGCGCGAACTTGCGCTGGAGCGGTTGGTCCTGTTCGGGACCTCTCTCGGCGGGCTCCTCTCGATGCTTCTCGGGGCGGCGGAGAAGAACCGGGTTGTCGGCATGCTCGTCAACGACATCGGTCCCGAGCTCGACGATTCCGGAGTGTCGCGGATCCGCTCCTATGTCGGTCGGCCGGCGACCTGGCCGACCTGGGTCCACGCCGCCCGCGACCTCCAGGAGGCGCACTCCGCCTGCTATCCGGACTGGACGCTCGACGACTGGCTGGTCTTCGCCAAGCGGGTCGCGCGGCTCAACAATTCCGGCCGAATGGTGTTCGATTACGACATGCGAATCGCCGAGCCGTTCAAGCTTCCGGTTACCACCGGGCTCGACCTGTGGAGCGCCTTCGGTGCGCTGAAGAACATTCCAATGACCGTGGTGCGCGGCGAGACCAGCGATATTCTGTCGGCGGCGACTCTCGCCCGGATGGCGGCCGAGCACCCGGACCTGGAGACGGTGACGGTGCCTCGCGTCGGCCACGCTCCCACCCTTGACGAACCCATCGTCCAGGAGGCCATCGGCCGGCTGCTCGGCCGGGTCGAGGAGCGGCTCGCTGTTGCCTGACGGGCGCCCGGTCCGGATTCTTCACGCCCATTCGACCTTCGCTCTGGGCGGCAAGGAAGCCCGGGCGGTGCGGTTGATGAACGCGTTCGGCGGCGCCGCCGAGCACGTCATCCTCAACGCGACCGATCAATGGGGCGCGCTCGCCGCCGTGGAACCGGGCATCGCCGTCGAGCGCGCCAAGGGCGCCCCGTCGCTCACGGGCAAGCCCGGCCCGGGCCGCTACCGCGCTCTTTCCCGCTACATGCGCGGCTTCGACCTGGTCCTCACCTACAATTGGGGCGCGATGGACGCGGTCGCCGCCCGGCGCCTGTTCGGCGGCCCACCGCTCGTCCACCACGAGGACGGCTTCAACGAGGATGAGGCGGTCCGTCGCAAGCCCATCCGCAACCACTTCCGCAGGCTTGTCTTGCCAACCGCTCGGCGCGTCGTCGTCCCATCCGAGCGGCTACACGCCATCGCGGCCAAGGAGTGGCTCCAGCCCCCGAGCCGCCTCGTCCGCATTTCCAACGGCATCGACGTTGGGCGCTTCCAGCAGCTTCCGAGCCGGCCGATCCCCGGCCTCGACGAGCGGGAAGGGGAGGTGGTCGTCGGGACGGTCGCCGGTCTTCGCGCCGTCAAGAACCTGCCTCGCGTGGTCCGCGCGTTCGCTGCCTCGGCACCATCGCGCTCACGCCTGGTCATCGTAGGGGAGGGGCCCGAACGCGAGCGGATCATGGCGGAGGCGGCAGGCCTCGGCATCGGCGACCGTCTGGTCATGCCCGGCTTCATCGCGGACCCGGCCGCCTGGATGGGCCATTTCGACATCTTCGCTCTCTCGTCGGACAGCGAGCAGCAGCCGATTTCGCTGATCGAGGCGATGGCCGCGGCCCTGCCCGCGGTGTCCACCGACGTCGGCGACGTCGCGCAGATGGTCTCGGGCCCGAACCGCTTCGCGATCGGCGGCGAGGATGTCCTGCGTTCGGCATTGACCCGCTTGATTGACGATCCCGCGCTTCGCGGCCATGTCGGCGCGGCCAATCGCGCCAAGGCTCTCGCCGACTATGACGAACGCGACATGATCGCTCGTTACGCGGGACTCTATGGTGAGGCGATCGGCCGTCCTGATGCGTTTGGGCGACCGCGACTATGATTTTACCCTTGGACGCGATGCGACTATAGGGTGCCCGTTCCGTTACGGAGGTTGAATGTTCAAGGGTATCGCCCCGATCATGTATGGGGGTCGTGAAGTGTTCCCGCTGGTCGAAGGGGGCAAAGGTGTTTCCGCGACCAATCACTTGAGCTCGGGCGCCTGGGCGGCCGCAGGCGGAATCGGCACGGTGTCGGCGGTCAATGCCGACAGCTACGACGCCGAAGGCCGGATCATTCCCCAGATCTATCACGCGCTCACCCGCCGCGAGCGGCACGAGGAGCTGATCCGCTACGCTGTCGACGGCGCGGTCGAGCAGGTCCGCCGGGCGTTCGAGATGTCGGACGGCAAGGGCGCGATCAACATCAATGTCCTGTGGGAAATGGGCGGCGCCCAGCGAGTCCTCGAGGGCGTTCTCGAGCGCACCAAGGGCATGGTCGCGGGTGTCACCTGCGGCGCCGGTATGCCCTACAAGCTGTCCGAGATCGCCGCCTCCCACGGGGTCAGCTATCTTCCGATCATCAGCTCCGCCCGCGCTTTCCGGGCGCTGTGGAAGCGGGCCTATTCCAAGGCCGCCGAGTGGCTCGGAGCGGTCGTCTACGAGGATCCCTGGCTGGCCGGCGGCCATAACGGCCTGTCCAACGCCGAAGACCCGTTGAAGCCCGAGGATCCCTATCCCCGCGTGAAGGCGCTCCGCGACACGATGCGCGAGGGCGGCATTCCCGACAGCGTGCCCATCGTCATGGCCGGCGGCGTCTGGAACCTCAAGGAATGGGAGCATTGGATCGACAATCCCGAGCTCGGTCAGATCGTCTTCCAATTCGGTACCCGGCCTTTGCTCACTCAGGAAAGCCCGATTCCGGAAGAGTGGAAGCGCAAGCTGATGGAGCTCGAGGAAGGGGACATTCTTCTTCACCGCTTCTCGCCCACGGGTTTCTATTCGTCCGCAGTTCGCAACACCTTCCTTCGCGGTCTGGAAGCGCGCTCGCACCGCCAGATTGCCTTCACCAAGGAAGAGCTTGGCGACCATCGCTTCCAGCTCGACGTCGGAGTCGCGGGCAAGAAGAATTACTGGGTCACCAAGGGCGATCTTCTCCACGCCCGCGAATGGTTCGCCCAGGGCTTCACCGACGCGTTGAAGACCCCTGACGAAACCCTCGTCTTCGTGACTCCCGAGGAAAAGGCGATCATCCGCAAGGACCAGGCCGACTGCATGGGCTGTCTCAGCCAGTGCCAGTTCTCGTCCTGGGCGGACAATGAGAAGAACACGACCGGCCGTCTCGCCGATCCGAGGAGCTTCTGCATCCAGAAGACCCTTCAGGACATCGCCCATGGCGGTCCGGTCGACCAGAACCTCATGTTCGCCGGCCACTCGGCTTTCCGGTTCAAGAAGGATCCCTTCTATTCGAACGGATTCGTTCCGACCGTGAAGCAGCTCGTCGATCGGATTCTGACAGGGGACTAACGCCATGCGTTCGCGCGTCGCTGCCGCCTTCCTACTGCTCGCGGCCTGGACCGGGATCGTCGGAGTCGCGGAGGCTCAGCGTCAGCCGCCCTATTGGGCATCGATCTCCGCCGGCCGAGCGCTCATGCGAGTCGGTCCGGCGCAGACCTATCCGGCGACCTGGCTGTATATCCGACCCGACCTGCCGATCCGCGTCACCGCGATCCAGGGCGACTGGCGGAAGGTCCAGGACCCGGACGGAACCGAGGGTTGGATGCTGGTCCGCCTGCTTTCGGATCAGCGCAGCGGGATCGTGCGCGGCGAGAGCCCCCAGCCGATGCACGAGTCGACGGATGCCGGCTCGGCGGTCCGCTATCGGGCCGAACCCGGCGTTGTCGGCCGGGTGTCGCGCTGCCGTGACGGCTGGTGCCTGTTCGACGTCGGCGGCCGCCGCGGCTATATCCGGGTCGATACCCTGTGGGGCGTCGACGCGTCCGAGACGATCGGCTGAGGATCGTGCAGGATCTCACCCTCGAGCATTTCGTCCCCTGGGTGAACGAGCAGTGCGAGGTTACCGCGCCCGACGGCCGAGTGACCATGACCCTGGTCGCGGCCGAGCCCCTTCCTCATGCTCATCGCGACGGCGGCGGCTTCCGGCTTGAGCTGGAGGGGCCGACCAGCCCGATGCTCGGACAGTCGATGATGACGGTCAGCGGCCCCACGGACACCCATGAGATCTTCATCGTTCCGATCGCCCAAGATGCCCGCGCGACCCGCTACGAGGCGATCTTCTACTAGGCTCGCCACTCCATCAGGTCGTACACGCCCTTGTCCTCGATCACCTCGAACCCGAGGCGCAGGTAAAGACTGCGGGCGCGGTTGTTCTTCTCGACATGGATCGACACCGCTTTTCGAAGCGCTCGCGCCTCGTCCTGGATCGTGGCAAGGATCGCGCCGCCGATTCCGCCGCCCCGCGCCGCAGGGATCAGTGAGATGTCGATGACCCGGATCTCACGCGGCCATGTCACCCGGTAGAGGCGGCCGACCGCCTCTCCCTCGCGCTCGATGATCAGCCACTCCGCTCCGACGTAATTGGCGCGGTAGAAATTGTGCTGCGCCTCGTGCTGCTGGGCGAGGAACGCATCCTGAAGCTCCTGAGGCCAATCGGTGGCCGCCAGTTCCTCGCGCCGAGTGGATGCATAGAGCGAGGCCACGAAGGGCAGGTCGCCGTCGGACATCGGCCGGAAGCTGTAGTCGGGGGACGGCGCTGAGGCCGCCCGGTCTCGCTCGCTAATTGAACACCGCCTGGGCGAAGGTCGGATAGAGCGGCGAGGTAACCAGGAACAGGTTGAACGATCCGTTCGTGGGATGGGTGACCCGATAGATGGTGTTGCCGACGATCCGGCCGGACGTGGTCGCCTGGAGATTGACCAGGAACGCGCAGCTCCGGATCAGCCCGGCGGTTTCGCCGTAGCGGACGAACGTCTCGACGCTTGCGATCCTCAGCGAGGGGCCGCCGTCCACGGTCAGGATTTTTCCGACTTCCGCGGCCCAGGCCTTGTGATCGGCCCGCTCCAGCGAGAGATAAGGGCTGGTGAAGTTTCGAGCGAACGAGTCCACGCTGCTTACGGTCGTCAAACCGGTCTTCGCCGCCGCCGCTACGACCGCTCCGCCGCCCACAACGCCACCCAGCATCGCCCGGCGCGACAGGCTCTTTTTCGATTCAGCCATGGCTGGTCATCCTTGAGCTAGGGGCGCGGCGGGAACACGCCCTGCAGCGCGATGCAGAAATTAAGCGTGAGGTAGGGCATCATGTTGTTGTGCGGCAGGCCGCCGCCGGCGGGCGGCAATGCCTGCGGAGCAAGCATTCCGAGCGGCGACGTCGCCGAATTGTAGGCGAAGCCGCCTTTGCTTCGAGCCAGCGTGCGGTCGCTGTCGGGCTGGTCGAGGTCGGCCTCGTCTTCATTGTCCGACATCAGCCCGTGGGAATGGAACGGGATCTCGGAAACCAGGAGCGTCACGGTCTCGGTTCCGGACGTTTCGCCGAGGAACCGTTGGCTGAGGCCTTGGCCCTGGCCCTGTCCGAGCGGAACGCTGCCCATCAAGTTGGGAAGCGCGAACGTGCTCTTGCCGTCGCCGCCATAAGTCGTGCCGAGCAGCGAGAAGAGGGCGGTGTTCTGCGAGATCGGCAGGATCTGTCCGTTGCAGAACGCCCAGCCTTTCGGCGGGAAGTTGAACGGGAAGATGCGTATCTCGGCTACAAACGGATCGGCCATCGGTTGCTCCCCTCAGGTCGGGCTCGGAAAGATGCCGAACAGCGAGATGATGAAATTGATGCACAGGAACGGCTGCATGTTCTCGTGCGGCTGGCTACCGCCCGCCGGCCCGATCGATTGCGGCGCCATCGCGTCCGCCGGCGTGACGCCGTAGAACATCTGCACCGAGGGGCTTGAGCCGATCACCGCATTGCCTGGATTGTTCGACGTTCCCGGCGACAGCGACGCGGTGAACGGATGGGTGTGCGACGGAATCTGCTGAGTGGTGAGGGTTACGCTCTCGACCCCGGCCATCTCGGCAAGCTGGTAAGTGTGCCCGTCCGGGCCGTTGCCCATGTGAACAGGAACACGGCTGGCAAGGTTCGGCAGGTTGAACGTCGACTGTCCGTCGCCGCCATAGGTCGTGCCGATCAGCTGGAACAGGGTCTCGTTCTCACTGATCGGAAGCGTTTGGCCTTGGCAGATCATCCAGCCGGCGGGAGCGAAGTTCCCCGCAAACATGCGAATCTCGCCGACATAAGGCTGTGCCATCGGTCGTGCCCCTCAATTCTGTGACGGGAAGATGCCCTGCAGCGCGATGCAGAAATTGACCGTCAGATAGGGCTGCCGGTTTTCGTGCGGCTGGCTTCCGCCGACATTGGTCACCGTCTGCGGCATCAGCGTCCTGAGATCGGTCGGCTGAGTATAGCCGTTGAGATAGGCGCTGAGCAGCGCCCCGGCAGGCCCAGCCTGCGTGCCGTTATTGGTGTTCGCCTGCAGCGCGTGGATATGCGTGGGCATCGTCTGCTGGGTGATCGTCACCGCGCTGCTTCCGGCCGCCTCCCCGAGCGTGTGGCCGTTGCCCGTGTGGATCGGCAGGCGCCCCTGAAGATTGGGAAGGGCGAAGGTCGTCTGGCCGTTGCCGCCATAGGTCGTGCCGAGCAGCGCGAACAAGGCCTGATTCTGGTTGATCGGCAGGAACTGGCCGTTGCAGAACGCCCAACCCTTCGGCGGAAAATTGAACGAGAAAAGGCGGATTTCCGATAGAAATGGCTCGGCCATCGCGCGTCCCCCTCCTTGCCCCAGCCGGACCATACGCCTGCTGGCATGGTTGGCAAACGGTTAATCGCGTCTCTTCTCCTATGTTGGAACGAAAGTGGCGAGCGGGTTGAGATTTGTGCCGGTTGCCGCCAACCGGGTGGAGATGGCCGATCTTCCAATGCCCCCGGCGGCGCTTCTCGACGGCGCCGCCCTGTTTCTCGATTTCGATGGCACTCTGACGGAGCTGGCGGAGACTCCGGATGCAATCCAGGTCTCACCGCAGCTGCCGCGCTTGCTGGAGCGGCTGAGCCATCGGCTGGAGGGCCGGCTCGCGCTCGTCAGCGGCCGCTCGATCGCCGATCTCCAACGTCATGTGTCGGTTGAAGGCATCCCTTTTTCCGGCTCTCATGGGCTCGAGCTGCGCCTAAGCGACGGCACCCTGGTGCCGCTTCACGCGCCTCTCGGCCTCGACGAGGTGCGCTCGAGCGTGCGCCGGTTCGCCGTCGACAAGGCCGGCCTGCTCGTCGAGGACAAGCCCGCCGGAGTCGCCCTTCATTTCCGGCGCGCACCCGATGCCGCGCAGGCCGCCGCGGATTTCATGGAGAATCTCGCGAGCGAGTGGGACCTCGCCGTCCAGCACGGGAACATGGTCGTGGAGCTGCGTCCGCACGGCGCCGACAAGGGCGACGCGGTCCGCGCGTTGATGAGGGACGCGCCGTTCTCCGGGGCGCGGCCGGTTTTCGTCGGAGACGACCTCACCGACGAGCATGCGTTCGCCGCTGTGGCCGACTTGGGCGGGGCGGGCGTTCTGGTCGGCGCCCTACGGGAAACCGCGGCACTTTATCGGCTTCCGTCCGTTGCCGGGGTGGCGGAGTGGCTTACTGAATGCGCGTGAACAACCTGAATCTCTGGCCGATCGGCAATTGCCAGGTCAGTGCTCTGATCGACGAAAACGCCTCCTTCATCTGGGCGTGCCAGCCGCGGGTCGACGGAGATCCGCTGTTTTCGGCGCTTCTGGAGCCCAAGGGCGAGAGCGCGCTGCCGCGCGGCGAATGGCGGATCGAGGTCGAGAACCAGGTCTCGTGCACCCAGCTCTACCTGCGCAACACCCCGATCCTGGTCAGCCGACTGACCGACGCGGACGGCGGCATCGCCGAAATCTACGATTTCAGTCCGCGCTTCCTCCGCCAGGGGCGCATGTACCGCCCGGTCGCCTTCTGCAGGATCGTCCGGCCGATCGCTGGGGCGCCGCGAGTCCGCGTGCGGCTGAACCCGACCACCGATTGGGGCGCCAAGGACGCCGAGCGGACCAGCGGAAGCAATCATATCCGCTTCCTCACCGCGCCTCAGCCCCTGCGTCTCACGACCGACGCACCGGTCAGCCACTTGATCGAGGGCCGCGCCTTCCGGCTCGAGAAGTCGCTTCACTTCTTCCTCGGCCCGGACGAGCCCTTCGTCGGCAACCTCGGCCACACGGTCGCGACCATGCTTCACCAGACCTCCGACGAGTGGCGCGACTGGGTTCGCGGCCTCGCCATTCCGCTTGAATGGCAGAAGGTCGTGATCCGCGCCGCGATCACTCTCAAGCTGTGTCAGCACGAGGAAACAGGGGCGATCGTCGCCGCTCTCACCACCTCGATTCCGGAAGCGGCCAATTCGGGCCGCAACTGGGATTACCGCTACTGTTGGATCCGTGACGCCTATTACACCGTCCAGGCGCTCAACCGGCTCGGCGCCCTCGACGTCCTCGAAAACTATCTCTCCTATCTCAGGAACATCGTCGACGAGGCTAAGGGCGGGGACATCCAGCCCCTGTACGCGGTTTCTGGCGAGCCCAAGCTCGACGAGGGGGTCGCGGAATCGCTCGCCGGCTATCGCGGCATGGGCCCGGTCCGGGTCGGCAACGCCGCCTACACCCAGGTTCAATATGACGCTTACGGACAGATCATCCTGTCCAACGCCCAGGCCTTCTTCGACGAGCGATTGTACCGAAAGGCGACCATCGACGACTTCCGGGCGCTGGAGAAGGTCGGCGACCGCGCCTACGCGGCCCACGACCAGCCCGACGCCGGCCTGTGGGAATTCCGGACCCGAACCTCGGTCCACACTTATTCCTCGGTGATGAGCTGGGCGGCGTGCGACCGGCTCGGCAACATCGCCGAGGAACTTGGCCTCGACGACCGCGCCGATTTCTGGCGCGAGCGTGCCGAGGCGGTTCGCCGAACCATCGAACGCTCCGCCTGGTTCGAGGAGGGCAAGCGTTTCGCCGCGACCTTCGGCGGCGATGATCTCGACGCCTCGCTCCTCCAGCTCGTCGACATGCGCTTCGTCGAGCCCGCCGATCCGCGCTTTCTCGCCACCGTCGAAGCGGTCGAGAAGGGGCTTCGCCGCGGCGAACATATGCTTCGCTATGCCGACGAGGACGATTTCGGCCTTCCCGAGACCGCCTTCAACTTCTGCACCTTCTGGCTGATCGAGGCGCTTCACCTGGCGGGCCGGCAGGACGAGGCCCGCGCCCTCTATTCCAAGATGCTCGAGAGACTTACTCCCGCCGGGCTCCTCTCCGAGGATACCGATTTCGAAACGCACGAGCTGTGGGGCAACTATCCGCAGACTTATTCGCTTGTCGGACTGATCAACTGTGCCGGCTTGTTGTCCAAACCCTGGAGCGCAGTGCGATGAGCCGTCTGATCGTCATCTCCAACCGGGTGTCCGCTCCCAAGGGCCGCTCTCCCGCCGGGGCGCAGGGCGGCCTCGCCGTCGCTCTGGGTGCGATGCTCCGCGAATATCGCGGCCTGTGGTTCGGCTGGTCGGGGGAGAAGACCGATCATTTCACCGGTCAGATCAACATGAGCCGCGACGATGGCATCACAACGGCGACGATCGACCTCGAGGAACAGGACGTCGACGAATATTATAACGGCTACGCCAACAGAACCCTATGGCCGCTCTTTCACTATCGCATCGACCTGGCAGAATACGACCGCTCCTTCGGCAGCGGCTATGAGCGGGTCAATCATCGCTTCGCCGAGACTGTCGCCCCGCTGATCGAGCCGGACGACCTCATCTGGGTCCACGACTATCACCTGATCCCGCTCGGCACACAGCTTCGCGAGATGGGTCTCAAGAACAAGATCGGCTTCTTCCTCCACATTCCGTGGCCGCCGCGGCGCCTGCTCGTGTCGATGCCCTATCACCAGCGGCTGGTCCGCTCGATGCTCGATTACGACCTCATCGGATTCCAGAACGAGGAGTGGCTCGACAGCTTTCGCGACTATGTCCGCCACGAGCTCGGCGGGACCGTCGGGGACGACGACACCATCATCGTCGGCAGTCGTAAGGTGAAAGCGTCCTGCTTCCCGATTGGGATCGATTTCGATGAGTTCACCGAGGCCGTGAAGAGCGACGAGACCCAGAAAGCCTACCACCGCCTGCTCAAGAGCGCCGAGGGCAAGAGCGTGCTCGTCGGAGTCGACCGCCTCGATTATTCGAAGGGCATCGAGGAGCGCTTCTGGGGGTATCGGCGCTTCCTCGAGGAGCACCCGGACTATCACGGCAGGGTCCTCCTGCTCCAGGTCGCCCCGCCGAGCCGCGGCGAGGTTCACACCTATGAGGCGATCCGTGAGCGGCTCGACGAGCTCAGCGGCCGGATCAACGGCGGCTTCGCGGAGGTGGACTGGGTCCCGATCCGCTACGTCAACCGCGGCTACAACCGCGCCGAGCTCGCCGGATTCTACCGCGCCTCGGACATCGGGCTGATCACTCCGCTGCGCGACGGAATGAACCTCGTCGCCAAGGAGTATGTCGCCGCTCAGGACCCCGAGGATCCCGGAGTCCTGATCCTCTCGCGCTTTGCCGGAGCAGCGACCCAGCTTCGCGATGCCCTGCTCGTCAATCCGTACAGCAAGGACGAGATCAGCGACGCCATCCGCCAAGCGCTCGACATGCCGCTCGAGGAGCGCAAGCGCCGCTGGCGGGCCATGTATGACAGCGTCGAGAAAGACGACGTCGTGTGGTGGCGCCAGAACTTCGTCGACGCGCTCAAGGGCGTTGAGAAACGAGCCAACCTCACCATCGCGTCCTGATGGAAAGTAGATCGGCGGCGCACCGGAGAGGGGCCTGTCGGTGCGCCGCCTGTCCCGTCCGCATCAGCGGCGGACGGCGATGACGATGCCGGTCCGCCGGCTGGCAAGTGCGGTGTCGCGCTGGATCGAAGCCCGGGCGGTGAGCTCCTCGCGGCAGGCATCGACGCGGTTCTGTCCGCGAAGGTCCGCCGACGAGGCCTGGCCGCACAGCTCGCGGACAGCGTGACCAAGGCGATTGTCGAACGTCGCCCGGCCCTCCTCGCTGCCGAGGTCGAGATCGGCATAGCTGACCGCGACCGAGCGGACAGGAGCGTCCTGGGCGGCCGAAGGGGCGGCGGTGAAGGTCGCCAACAATGCGGCGGCCAAGGTTGTGATCGTCTTCATGGCTGTCTCCCTGAATTTCCGGATGGAAACAGCCAGCGCTGGCTGGCATCGATCTATTCAGTTGCATAAAGCAACGCAATCAGCGATATTGCGAAGCTGTTCTGCAAAAGCGCAGAATGACGTTGGACCCGTGGCGGAGCAGGGGGCTCCCATGCTGGACTGGAACGATCTTCGCTATTTCCTGGCGGTCGCCGAGACCGGCAGCACCCTCGCGGCCGGCAAGAAGCTGAGAGTCAGTCAGACCACCGCCGCGCGCCGAGTCGCCGCGCTCGAGGAAGCGCTCGGCCTCTCGCTCTTCGAGCGGCGTCAGGTCGGCTACGCGCTGACTCCGGCCGGGGAGGCCCTCGTCGAGCGCGCGCGGGCGGTGGAGCAGTCTGCAGCCCACTTCACCGACGCGGCCGCCTCGGCGGCGCGCGACGCAAGCGGCACCGTGCGACTGACCACCTCGGACATCTACGCCGTGACCATCATGGCGCCGGTCCTGCGCGATCTTCACGATGCGCATCCCGCGATCCGAATCGAGCTGGTGACCAGCGACTATCCGCTCGACCTCGCGGCCGGGGAGGCCGACGTCGCGGTCCGCGCAAGCGTGATGCCGCAGGGCTCAGGGCTCGTCGTTCGGCGGATCGGTCCTGACCCGTGGACGCTCTATTGCAGCCGCGATTATGCCGCTCGCCACCTGCGTCCGGAGACGGCCGAGGACCTGAGGACCCATCCCATCATCGGCGGAGGCGGGGAGAAGATCTGGCCGATCTATCGCGCCTGGCTCAAGCGCCACGCTCTCGAGGATGCGGTGGTCATGGAGCACGGCTCAGCCACCGGCCTGCTTGCGGCGGTGCGCGCGGGTGCGGGGATGGCGGTGCTGCCCAGCTTCATGGCCGATCGCGAGCCCGAGCTGGTTCAGGTCCTGCCGCCGATGCAGCGCGACGACCTCGCTCTCTGGCTGATCACCCACGAGCGGCTGCGCCGGACGCCGCGGGTTCGGGCCGTCATGGATTTCCTGGGCGAGCGGCTGGGCCAGCTTGCAAAGTCCGCCCCGCCCGACGCCTGTAAATCGGCCTGGCTTGCGCGGGCCGAAATGCCCCTGCCGATTGGCGCGTCACCGCAAAGTTGAAAGTCGGTTCAGGTTCGCTTGACCCTCGGCCCGCGGCGGCGCTATCGCCGCGGCAACTAGAGCGGTTGCGAGGCGGGCGAAACGCCCGCGGGCCTGGCAAACGCGACCACCATGAATCGAGAGCGTCCGCTCTCGCGACGGAGGGCCGACGTGAAGAAAATCTATCCCGGGGCCGAAGCGGCGCTCGAAGGGCTGCTGTTCGACGGAATGATCATCTGTGCGGGCGGCTTCGGCCTGTGCGGCATTCCCGAGCGGCTGATCGACGCGATCCGCGACAGCGGCGTCAAGGACCTCACCGTCGTCTCCAACAATGCCGGAATCGACAATGAAGGGCTCGGCAAGCTCCTTCGCACCCGCCAGATCAGGAAGATGATCAGCTCCTATGTCGGGGAGAACAAGGAGTTCGAGCGGCAATATCTCGCCGGCGAGCTCGAGGTCGAGTTCTGCCCGCAAGGCACACTGGCCGAGCGCTGCCGCGCGGGCGGCGCCGGGATTCCCGGCTTCTACACCAAGACCGGGTTCGGCACGAAGGTCGCCGAGGGCAAGGAAGTGAAGACTTTCGACGGCGAGGATTACATCCTCGAGCGCGGAATCCGCGCCGACCTCTCCATCATCAAGGGCTGGCGCGCCGACGAAAGCGGCAACCTCCAATTCCGGAAGACCGCGCGCAACTTCAACCAGCCGATGGCGACCGCGGGCAAGATCTGCGTCGCCGAGGTCGAGGAAGTGGTTCCGGTCGGCACGATCGATGCCGACTGCATCCACCTGCCGTCCATCTACGTGAAGCGGATGATCGTCGGCGCGCCCTACGAAAAGAAGATTGAATTCCGCACCGTACGTCCGCGGGAAGCCGCGTGAACTTCCACAATCTCTCACCCCTCCCGTGCAATGGAGGGGCTGGGGATGGGTCAGCGCTGAGGGGGTTCGATGCCCCCGAAGCGCTCCTTCCCCCATGCAGGGAGTCTCTTGCCGCGCAGACGCGCGCAGACACCCCATTCCCTCCCTGGAAAGGGAGGGGTTTGGCAATTGCCGCCGCCACCTTGCTCGCCGGTTGCGCGACGGCTGGGGGCGTGCCGCAATCGGCTCCGCCCGCGGTCGCACCCACGTCGCCGCCGGCCACGATGCAGTGGCTCTACGGCTCGGGCGAGGCGGCCGCGCTCTCGATCCAGGCCTTCCACGCTTTTCGCGATCACGCGCTCGCCGCAGCGAGCAGCCGCCCGCGGGACAGCGTCGTGCTCGCCGAAGGGGCGACGCCCGCCGCGCCGCGCTGGGTGCCGTGCGGCGACAAGCCGCCTGCGGTCATTCTCGACGCCGACGAAACAGTCCTTCTCAACCTCGGCTACGAATATGATGAGGCTCGGAGCGGCCGCTCCTACAGCGGCGCCCGCTGGAGCCGCTGGGAGCAGGCCGGCGCCGACCGGGTCTCGCCGGTGCCGGGCGCCGTCACTGCCCTTCGCGCGCTTCGCCAGGCCGGGATCACCGTTGTCTTCAACAGCAACCGCAGCGCCGCCAACGCGGCCCAGACGGAAGCCGCTCTGAACTTCGCCGGCCTCGGCCCGGCGCGTCACGGCGACACCCTGTTCCTGTCCGGGGACGACCGGACGGGCTCGCGCAAGGATGGCCGCCGCTCGCGGATCGCCGAGCGTTTCTGCATCGTGGCAATGGCCGGCGACCAGCTCGGCGACTTCTCCGACGCCTTCAACGAGCGCGACTTGCCGGTTCCCGACCGTCGCCGCCTCGCGACCAGCGGAGATATCGCCGCCCTCTGGGGCAATGGCTGGTTCCTTCTGCCCAACCCGGTCTACGGTCCGGGCGTGCGCGGCACGTTCGACGAGGTGTTTCCAGCGGACCGCCGCTGGACGGATATCGAGGGTAGAGAGTGACGATGAGGAAGCTCGCCGCCGGCCTGCTCGCCGGCATGACGTTCATGGCCGCGGCGCCCGTGATGGCTCAGCCGCATACCTCCTCCACCCCGCCTCCGCCCATGTTGCCGAGCCGCTTTGTGGACGCCACCGTGGGCACGTTTCGCCCCAATCCGGCCGACGTCGCCAGCATCGATGCCATCATGGCCGCGGTCTACGACGTCATTTCCGGTCCCGCCGGGCAGCGGCGCGACTGGGACCGGATGCGCTCGCTGTTCACCGTTGATGCGCGGCTGATGCCGAAGGGATCGCGCGGCCTCCGGATCGGCAGCGTCGAAGATTATATCACGGTCAACGGGGGCTCGCTGGAGCGCGACGGTTTCTTCGAGCGCGAAGTGGCCCGCCGAGTCGAACAATATGGCGATATCGCCCACGTCTTCTCGACCTACGAGGCTCGGCGCACTGCCGACGGCCCCGTTTTCATGCGCGGCATCAATAGTTTCCAGCTGGTCCGCCACGACGGCCGTTGGTGGGTGGTGTCGATCATGTGGCAGGCCGAGACCCCGCAGACCCCGATTCCGCAAAACTACCTTCCGATAACCCCTTCAGGCGAACGAGGCTGAATCTATGCCCTGGGACCGCAACCAAATCGCTGCCCGCGCCGCGCAGGAGCTGCGCGACGGCTATTATGTCAATCTCGGCATCGGCATCCCGACGCTGGTCGCCAACAACATTCCCGCCGGGATGGAGGTCACCCTCCAGTCTGAGAACGGAATGTTGGGCATCGGCCCGTTCCCCTATGAGGACGAGGTCGACCCGGACCTGATCAATGCCGGAAAGCAGACGATCAGCCAGCTTCCCCAGACCAGCTATTTCGACAGCGCGTCGAGCTTCGCGATGATCCGCGGCGGCCATATCGATCTTACCGTTCTGGGCGCGATGGAAGTCGCCGAGAATGGCGACATCGCCAACTGGATGATTCCCGGCAAGATGGTGAAGGGCATGGGCGGCGCGATGGACCTCGTCGCGGGCGTCAAGAAGATCATCGTCGTGATGGAGCACACGTCAAAGAACGGCGACCCCAAGTTCATCCCCGAGTGCACCCTGCCGCTCACGGGTAAGAACGTGGTCGACATGGTCATCACCGATCTCTGCGTGTTCCAGCGCCCCGACCATGACAGCCCGTTCAGGCTGATCGAGCTCGCCCCCGGAGTGACCGCGGACGAGGTCCGGGCCAAGACGACGGCGCGTTACGAAGACGCTGTCGCCGTCTAAGTGCGGGTTCTCCTCACCGGCTCGTCGGGCTGGCTCGGCCGCTACCTGGCGCCGCGCCTGGTGGCAGCCGGTCATGAGGTCGTAGGTCTCGACCCAGCGCCGGGTGAGCACACGCACGTGCTCGGCAGCGTCGCGGACCGCTCGCTGGTCGACCGCGTCTTCGCCGATCACGGCATCGAGGCGGTCGTTCACTCCGGCGCTCTGCACAAGCCGGACATCGTCCGCTACCCGGCGCAGGCATTCATCGACGTCAACGTCACCGGCACTTTGAACCTGCTCGAGGCCGCGGTCGCTGCCGGCCACGACCGCTTCGTCTTCACCTCGACCACTTCGCTGATGATCAGCGAGGCGATCCGTGCGGGAAGGGGTGGGGGCGCCACCAAAGCCGCCTGGCTCGACGAGAGCTTCGGCCCACTCGAGCCGCGCAACATCTACGGAGTCACCAAGCGCTCGGCCGAGCAGCTCTGCCACCTTTACCACGCCGAGCACGGCATGGCGGTCATGGTGCTCCGCACCGGCCGTTTCTTCCCCGAGGAGGACGACACCCATCGCCACCTCGACGGCCCCAACATCAAGGCCAACGAGTTTCTCGGCCGTCGGCTGACCGTCGAGGATGCAGCCGACGCCCATGTCGTCGCCCTGGCGAGAGCGCCCGAGGTCGGCTTCGGGGCGTTCATTCTCGCTGCCCCGACGCCGTTCGCCCCGGAGGACGCCGACGAGCTGCTCCGCGACGCGCCAGCGGTCATAGCCCGCCACTATCCGGACGCGGCCGATCTCTACGGCCGCGCGGGCTGGACGCTCCCCGATCATATCGACCGGATCTACGATCCCGGCCACGCGGAGCATATCCTCGGCTTCCGCTGCCGAACCGACTTCGCCGCCGTGCTCGATGCGCTCCGCACCGGCGACAAGCTCCCGTTCGAGCACGATCCGGCTTATGCTTCGCCGCTCTTGAAGCGGCCAGACTCATGAAAATCCTCATCCTCGGCGGCACGTTGTTTCTCGGGCGCGCGCTGGTCGAGGAAGCGCTTGGACGCGGCCACGAAGTGACCCTGTTCAACCGCGGCCGGTCCGGGCCGGGCCTGTTCCCCTCGGTCGAGTGGCTGCGCGGCGACCGGGACGGCGGCCTCGACCCATTGCACGGCCGGTCCTGGGACGCGGTGATCGACACGTCCGGCTATGTCCCGCGCTTGGTTCGCGCCTCTGCCGAGCTTCTCGCCGACAAGGTCGACCGCTACGTCTTCGTGTCTTCCGTCTCCGCCTATGCGGATCTCGGCCGTCCGGTCGACTAGTCGGCGCCGCTTGCCGAAATCGCGGACGAAAGCGTGGAGGAGATAAACGGCGCCACCTACGGCCCTTTGAAGGCGCTGTCGGAGCGTTCGGCGGAGGATGCCCTGCCGGGCCGAACGCTCGTCATCCGGCCAGGCCTGATCGTCGGTCCTTACGATCCAACCCCGCGTTTCTCTTATTGGACGGCACGGATGGGGCGCGGTGGCGAGGTGCTCGCCCCGGGCGATCCGGAGACGCCGGTCCAGCTCATCGATGTACGTGACCTCGCCGGATGGATGGTGCGGATGATCGAAGCCAGGCGGGTCGGCACGTTTAACGCCACTGGTCCCCGCGACGCGCTGACCATGGGCGGGTTGCTCGAGGCATGCCGCTCCGCTGCCGCCAGCGATGCATCGCTGACCTGGGTCGACGAGACGTTCCTGGTCGAGCGGGGCGTTCAGCCATGGACTCACCTGCCGCTGTGGATACCGGAGAGCCGCGAAAGCCACCGATATTTCCATCGGATCGACATCAGCCGCGCGCTTGCCGCCGGTCTCGCCTTCCGGCCGCTCGAGGAAACGGCGCGAGACACATTGTCGTGGCAGCTTTCGCCCGAAGGCGCGTCGCTTCGCGAGAAGTTCGGAGTGCAGGTGCCGGACGAAACCCTCGCCCCGGCCCGCGAGCGAGCGCTGCTCGACGAATGGCACGGTTCGGCCGCCTAGCCGGAAGGGTAAGCCGCGACTACCATCCGGTCCGAAATGCCATCTTGATGAGGGGGAAGATCATGAGATTCGCGCTCGCGCTGGCAGCGCTCGCCGCTTCACTCGCCATGCCCGCCCAGGCTCAGCCGCCCCGGCCGGCGGCGGTTCAGGCGCCGGCGCCTCTTCAGCTGTGGCGGCTCGACTGCGGAGAGTTCGTGATCAAGCAATATGGCGCTTTCTTCTCGGACACCTTCCAATATCCCGCGGGGCCCAAGGACATCGTCGGCAGCTGCTATTTGATCCGCCATGGCGATCGCTACATGCTGTGGGACACCGGCCTGACTGACGCCTTGATCGGCAACAGCTTCGACAATGCCGCCCAGACCCTTCGCCTTCGCCGAAGCCTCGTCGACCAGCTCCGGCAGATCAATGTGCGGCCGGACCAGATAGAGTTTGTCGGAATCAGCCATTGGCATTTCGACCATACCGGCCAGGCGGGGCGCTTCCCCCAGGCGCGCCTGCTCATGGGCCGGGCCGATGTCGAGCTTCTTCGCGGCACGCCCTCGCCCGACCAGGACTCGACCAATGCTCTTGCCCACTGGCTGTCCGGCCCGGGCCAGCTCGAGCAGGTCAGCGGCGACCATGACGTGTTCGGCGACGGCCGGGTGGTGATGCTTACCACGCCCGGCCACACGCCGGCCCATTATGCGCTGCTCGTCCGCCTCGCTTCGGGGCCGGTGCTCCTGACCGGCGACCTCTATCATTTCACCGAGCAGGTCGCGAACCGCGGAGTGCCGCCGTTCAACCACAACCGAGCCGACACCCTCGCCTCGATGGACCGGTTCGATCGGATCGCTCGCAATCTCGGCGCCCGCGTCATCATCCAGCACGAACCCGCCGACATCGCCAAGCTCCCGGCTTTCCCGGAGGCGGCGCGGTGAAGGCGCTCCTGTCCACCGCGCCGGGAGGCCCGGACACTCTCCAGCTCCAGGACCTTCCCGATCCCGTGGCCGGCCCGGGCCAGCTGCTCGTCGCCGTCAAAGCCTGCGCGATCAACTATCCCGACGTCCTGATCATCGAGGACAGATATCAGTTCAAGCCGCCCCGCCCGTTCGCTCCGGGCGGCGAGATTGCCGGCGTGGTCGAGGCGGTGGGCGAAGGCGTCACCGGCTGGTCGCCCGGCGACCGGCTGATCGCGATGATCGGTCATGGGGGCCTCGCCGAGAATGTCGTCGTGCCGGCCGCGATGGCGGTGCCGCTGCCCGACGGACGAAGCTTCGTCGACGGTTCGGCCCTGATCCTCACCTACGCCACCACGATCCACGCCCTCCTCGACCGCGGCAAGCTCAAGCCCGGCGAGACCCTCCTCGTCCTCGGCGCTGCGGGCGGAGTCGGCCTCGCCGCGATCGAGCTCGGCAAGGCCTATGGCGCCCGGGTCGTCGCCGCGGTCTCGTCCGAGGAGAAGGCCGAGGCGGCGAGCGCCGCCGGCGCCGACTCGACGCTCATCTATCCGCGCGGCCCCTTCGACAAGGATCAGTCGAAGGCGCTGGCCGCGCAGTTCAAGGACGCCGTCGGCCCGAACGGAGCGGACGTGATCTACGATCCGGTCGGCGGCGACTATGCCGAGCCGGCGCTTCGCTCGATCGCTTGGGAAGGGCGCTACCTCGTGATCGGCTTCCCGGCCGGAATCCCGAAGCTGCCGCTCAACCTCACCTTGCTCAAAAGCTGCGACGTCCGCGGAGTCTTCTGGGGTGCCTTCGCTGCGCGCGACCCGAAGGCCAACGCAGCCCACCTCCAGACTCTGTTCCGTCTATGGGAGGAGGGCAAGATCGCGCCCAGGGTCACGCGCACCTGGCCTCTTGCGCAGGGCGGCGAGGCGATCGCTCACATGGCCGGGCGCAAGGCGGTGGGGAAGCTCGTCGTCACCATGGACGACTGAGCCTCCCCAAAGCTTTTACCGCGAAGGCGTCGGAGCCGGAGCGGCGCGGTTCTGGCGGATCGCGGCGGCGATGTCGGTCTCGACCCCGCCGAGCTCGGAGCGCATGTGGCTCAGCGCCTGGGCGCGCTGCGGCTCCGGAAGCGTGTTGATGAAGGTTTCGGCGGCCTGGACCAGCGCGTCACGCTGGCTCGAACAGGTGCCGACGATGCTTGCCGCGCCCGCTTCCGGAGTCACGGTGGCGGCAAGGCCGCGCATGCCGTTTCCGACGCACTCGCCGAAGGCCTGCGCGGCTTGCTGGATCGCCGCGGGCGGGCCGGCCGGGGCTGCGGGTGCCGGCGCCGGCTGCGCAAAGGCGGGGAGGGCGGCGACGAGCAGGGCGGCGGAAAGGCCGTACTTCAGCATGACTTTGATTCTCCTACAGGAAACGCACTGGTGCCAGATTTCTCGGGCCGCACAAGCGGGTTTGTGAGGGCCCGGCGCCGTTGCGCCCTTCGCCGGCTCGGCCTATCTCGGCCCGAAGAGTTTTCAGTAGCGAGGCCCCATGACCACTTTCGACGAACGCGAGCGCGCTTTCGAAGCCAAGTTCGCCCGTGACCAGGAGATGCAGTTCAAGATCACCGCGCGCCGCAATCGCCTCCTGGGCATCTGGGCGGCCGAGCGGATGGGGCTCAGCGAGGCCGAGGCCGAATCCTACGCGCGCGACGTGGTTCGCGCGGATTTCGAGGAGGCCGGCGACGAGGACGTGATCCGCAAGCTGGTTGGCGACCTCACCGTCGCGGGAGTCGATGTCGACGAGGCCGAGATCCGCGCCCGGATCGAGGAGAAGACGATCGCCGCCCGGCGCCAGCTTATCGAAGCGATGGAGTGACTTCGGCGTGGCGATGACTGCGGACGAGATTGAGACGATGATCGCGGCGGCGATCCCCGGCGCCTCGATCGAGATCACCGACCTTGCCGGCGACGGCGACCATTATTCCGCCCGGGTCGTCGCAGAGGCGTTCCGAGGCAAGTCGCGGCCGCAGCAGCACCGAATGGTTTACGAGGCGCTCGGCGGGCGCATGGGCGGCGTGCTCCACGCACTCCAGCTCACCACCGCAGTGCCGGAATGAGGAAGAGATTATGAGCGACACCAACGCCCGCATCGGCGAGATCGTCAATTCCGCCGACGTCGTCCTGTTCATGAAGGGCACCGCCTTGTTCCCGCAATGCGGCTTCTCCAGCCGGGCGGTGGCGATTCTCGATCATCTCGGAGTCCAGTTCACCACCGTGGACGTTCTCCAGGACCCGGAAGTTCGCCAGGGCATCAAGGAATTTTCCGACTGGCCCACCATCCCCCAGCTCTATGTGAAGGGCGAGTTCGTCGGCGGCAGCGACATCATGATGGAGATGTTCGAAGCTGGAGAGCTCCAGCAGCTGTTCACCGACAAGCAGGTCGCCAAGGCGGACTGACGAAGGGGATTATCGCGCCCTTTCGGCAGATCCGGGTGCGGGCCCGGGGCCTTCAATGGCCTGCGCGTGCTGGAACTGCCGCGCCACCAGAGAGGCGAGGCATGCCCAGGCGGCCCCGACGCTCCACCCTGCCATGACGTCGGTCGGCCAATGGACTCCCAGATAGGCGCGTGAGAATCCGACGAGCAGGGTGAGCAGGATCGCGCACCCCATCAGGAACGCCCGAACGCGCCAGCTCCGCTCCGAGCGTGCGAGCAGTGCCGCGAGGGTCAGATAGACCATCGCCGAGTTCATCGCGTGGCCGCTCGGGAAGCTTGCCGAGCTCACCTCGACGAGGTGAGGAACGACGTCGGGCCGAGCGCGAACGAAGCCGTGCTTGAGCAAGGTGTTGAGGATCCCGCCCGCGGCGATGGCCACGGTGAGGAACAGGGCCATCGCCGCCTTGCGCCGCGCGAGCAGATAGCCCGCCGTAAGACAAGTGATCAGGGTCAGCACCGCGCCGCTGCCGAGCGCCGTGTAATCGACCATCGCCTCGTGGAGCCAATGCGGGCCGATCGGCACGCTCAGGTCGCCGGGGGTGCGAAGGTGCACCAGGAACCAGCGGTCGAACGCCAGCGTGTCGCCTTCGGACATTTCGGAGGCGAGCTTGCCGAAAGCGGTCAGCGCCGGGACGAGGACCAGGAACACGAGCAGGATCCGGCTGTCGATTCGCCGAAGCCAGGGCAATCGCTCGATCAATGAAGGCATTGGTTTCCTCAGACTCTACCAGCGGTCTTGACGAAACTCCGTCGGGAGAATTTTGAGCCGCGAGCGCCCCGCGCCTGGTTCGGACATTGCGGACCGGGGGCGGGCGCAGCAAGGTGCTGGGATGATCTACCTCCTCATCAAGGCCGCGCTCTCCGGCGTCATCGTTGCGCTGGTCTCGGAAATTGCGAGACGAAATCCTGGAGCCGGAGGCCTGCTCGCCTCTCTTCCTCTGGTGTCGGTACTGGGCATGATCTGGCTGTGGCGAGACACTCACGATGTCGCCCGAATGGCGGCGCACGCGGAAGCGACCTTCTGGTTCGTGCTTCCGTCGCTTCCGATGTTCCTCCTCATCCCGTTCATGCTGCGCAATGGTGCCAATTTCTGGGCGTCGCTCATCGTCGGATGCCTTCTCACCATGGCGCTTTATGCAGGGATGATCGCACTCGGGCCGCGGCTTGGCCTCCGTTTCTGATTCCGCCCCTCACGGCGTTCCGTTTGGGGAAGCCGTGCGCACCTGGGCGCGGATCGCGCTGCTCTCCTTCGGCGGGCCGGCGGGCCAGATCGCGCTGATGCACCGGATCCTCGTCGAGGAGAAGAAGTGGATCGGCGAGCAGCGTTTCCTCCACGCGCTCAATTATTGCATGCTGCTTCCCGGGCCCGAGGCGCAGCAGCTTGCCATCTATGTCGGCTGGCTCCTCCACAAGACGAAGGGAGGCCTGGTTGCAGGCATCTTGTTCGTTCTCCCCGGCTTCCTCGCCATCCTCGCGCTCAGCTATGTCTATGCGCTGCTCGGCAATGTGGACGTGGTGCAGGGGTTGTTCTTCGGCCTCAAGGCGGCAGTCCTGGCGATTGTCGTTCAAGCGGTGGTTCGGGTCGGCTCCCGCTCGCTCACGAGCAGCGCGACGCGCGGACTGGCCTTGGCCGCCTTCCTCGCCATCTTCGTCTTCGACGCTCCCTTTCCACTGATCGTCCTCGCCGCCGGGATCGTCGGTTTCGCCGGCGGCCGCGCCGGCCTCGACGCCTTTTCGAGCGGGGGCGGTCACGGCTCCGGCGGCAGGGCGACGGTTAGGGACTGCGATACTGCGCTTGGCGAGGAACTCCCCGATCATGCGAGGCCGAACCGCCGCTGGACGGTCCGAATCTCCTCGATCCTGCTGGCACTGTGGCTCCTCCCGCTGGCGACGCTCGTCGTGCTTGCCGGGCCGGACAGCGTCTTCACGCGGATTGCGCTCTTCTTCAGCCAGATGGCGGTGGTAACGTTCGGCGGGGCCTATGCCGTCCTCGCTTATGTCGCGCAGGAGGCGGTCGGCACCTACGGCTGGCTCGCCCCGGGGGAGATGGTGGACGGCCTCGGAATGGCGGAAACGACGCCCGGCCCGCTGATCATGGTGACCCAGTTCGTCGGCTTCATGGGCGCCTATCGTCAGCCGGGGGGCCTTGATCCGCTGCTCGCCGCGACTCTCGGCGCGGTCCTGACCACTTGGGTCACCTTCGTGCCCTGCTTCCTCTGGATATTCCTCGGAGCGCCCTTCGTGGAGCGGCTGCGCGGAAATCGCGCCCTCTCCGGCGCCCTGGCCGGGATCAGCGCGGCCGTGGTGGGCGTGATCTTGAACCTCGCTTTGTGGTTCGCACTTCACGTGCTGTTCAAAGGCACGCGCGAGCTGTCGGTGGGCCTCGTGTCGCTCGAGCTTCCGGTCCTCGCCACGATCGACTGGGCCGCCCTGGCCCTGTCCCTTGCGGCAGTCCTCGCGGTTTTCCGGCTGCGGCTCGGCGTGCTCCCGGTGCTCGGTGGCTGCGCGACCGCAGGGATCGTGCTTCGCCTGACCGGGCTTGCCTGAGCCGCCTGTCGACGCCCCGCCTCGTCGCCGCTAAGGCCGCGCGGATGTCCGCTCCCCGTTTCGAATTCACCATCCACGCCACCGACGGCCGCGCGCGCACCGGTACCATCGCGATGAGGCGCGGCGACATCCGCACGCCGGCGTTCATGCCGGTCGGAACCGCGGCGACGGTAAAGGCGATGAAGCCGGCCGACGTCAGAGCGCTCGGCGCCGACATCATCCTCGGCAACACCTATCACTTGATGCTCCGCCCGGGCGCGGAGCGGGTGGCGAAGCTCGGCGGGCTTCACGGCTTCATGGGTTGGGACCGCCCGATCCTGACCGACAGCGGCGGCTATCAGGTGATGAGCCTCGCGGACCTCACCAAGCGAAGCGAGGAGGGCGTCGCCTTCGCCTCGCACCTCGACGGCAGCCGCCACATGATCAGCCCGGAACGCTCGACCGAGATCCAGCGGCTGCTCGATTCCGACATCGTCATGGCGTTCGACGAGCTGGTGCCAACCACTTCGACCCGCGAGGTCCAGGCGGCGGCGATGGAGCGCTCGATGCGCTGGGCGCGGCGCTCGCGCGACGCCTTCCTAGGGGGCGGCGACCATGCGGAGCGGGCGGCGCAGTTCGGGATCCAGCAGGGTGCGCTCGACGAGCAGCTTCGCAAGGCGTCGGCCGACGCACTGATCGACATCGGCTTCGATGGCTACGCCGTCGGCGGCCTCGCGGTGGGCGAAGGGCAGGAGGCAATGTTCGAGGTTCTCGACTATGCCCCCGGCCAGCTCCCAGCCGACCGCCCGCGCTATTTAATGGGAGTGGGCAAGCCCGACGACATCGTCGGCGCGGTCGAGCGCGGGATCGACATGTTCGACTGCGTTCTGCCGACCCGCTCCGGGCGCAACGGCCAGGCCTTCACCTGGTCCGGCGCCATCAACCTGCGCAACGCGAAGTTCGCCGAGGACCAGGCGCCGGTCGACCCGGATTGCTTGTGCAACGTCTGCGCGACCTGGAGCCGGGCCTATGTCCACCATCTCATCCGCGCCGGCGAGATATTGGGTGCGATGCTGATGACCGAGCATAACCTGAGCTTCTACCAGCAGCTGATGGCTGGCCTGCGAAGTGCGATCGCCGAACAGCGGCTAACCGCCTTCGCGAACGATTTCAGGGCGCGTTACGTCCGCCCGGCAAAGGAAGGCTAGCCGCCGAATCCCTGGCTGAGGAAGCTGGGGACGGGGCCGTTCCAGCCCTCGTCGCCGGCGGTCTCGAGCTCGCGCTCGTCGCGGCGCTCGCGGCGCGGCTCGGGCTTCTCGTCGCGGCGCTGCTTGGTCTCGGCCTTCGGCTTGGGCTCGGACTTCGGCTTGGGCTCGGACTTGTCCTCGCTCCGCGGCTTATCGCTCTTGCGGGCGCGGCCTTTGCGCTCGCGCGGCTCTGCAGTCTTTTCCGGCTCGGCCTCCGCTGCGGGCGGGGCCGCTCCATCGGCCGGGGCGATCTTCATCCCGGTGAGCTTCTCGATCCTGTCGATCGCCTCGGCGTCTTCCTTGGTAACGAGCGTGATCGCGGTCCCCGTGCGGCCGGCGCGGCCGGTCCGGCCGATGCGGTGCACATAGTCGTCCGGCTGCCACGGAACGTCGAAGTTAAAGACGTGGCTGACGCCCTTGATGTCGAGCCCTCGGGCGGCGACGTCGGAGGCGACGAGGATGTTGATCTCCTCGCTCTTGAACCGATCGAGCTCCTTGATCCGCTCCGATTGCTCCATGTCGCCGTGGATCTGGCCGGCCTTGAGGTGGCGGCGCTTAAGGCTCGTGGTTAGCTCGCGAACGGTCGTCTTGCGGTTGCAGAAGACGATCGCGGTCTTGACGTCCTCGCCCTTCAACAGCTCGGCGAGCACGTCCTTCTTCTTGCGCGCGTCGACCTTCAGCACCCGCTGGTCGATCGATGTGTTGGCGGTCGCCGGGCGAGCCACCTCGATCTGCTTGGGGTTGCTCAGGAACCTGTCCGACAGCTTCTTGATCGGCGCCGGCATCGTCGCCGAGAACAGCAGGGTCTGCCGCTCCTTGGGAAGCTTGGAGCAGATTTCCTCGATATCCGGGATGAAGCCCATGTCGAGCATTCGGTCGGCCTCGTCGATGACGAGCAGGCCGCAGCGGTTGAGCATGATTTTGCCGCGGCCGAACAGGTCCATCAGCCGGCCCGGGGTCGCGATCAGCACGTCGACGCCCTTCTCGAGCTTCTTGATCTGGTCGGCCATGTTGGTGCCGCCGATCAGAAGCGCCATCGAGAGCTTGTGATACTTGCCGTACTTCTCGAAATTCTCCGCCACCTGCATGGCGAGTTCGCGGGTCGGCTCGAGGATCAGCGAGCGCGGCATCCGCGCGCGGCCCTGGCCCTCGGCGAGAATGTCGATCATCGGCAGAACGAAGCTTGCCGTCTTGCCGGTCCCGGTCTGCGCGATACCGATGAGGTCGCGGCCCATCAGCACATGAGGGATCGCCTCGCGCTGGATGGGCGTCGGCGTGTCGTAGCCCGACTCCCCTACCGCTCGGAGCAGTTCGTCGGACAGGTGAAGATCGGCAAAGCTCATTCAAATAAGGCCGGGAGTTGGGGCGCCGTTGCGGCTGCCCTGTGGAGACGGGGCTAGGACAGAGAGCCAAGCACTTGTCAAGACAAGCGTCCCTCCGGGAAGGGTCAGCGCCGCGTCTCCGGATGAAGATTGCGGAACTGAGTGATCTCGCAGCGGCCGCCCATCCTCGAGCGGATGACGTCGCGGTCGGCGCATATTCGGCCGTCCTCGGTCGCGTTGACATAGAAGCCACGATAATAATCGAGCCCCGCACACCGCTCCCCCAGCCGCGCGCGCACCCGGCTATTGTCGCGCATGATGAGGTCGACGCTGCTTCCGCCAAGGGTGGCGCCGATGATGTGCCGCGCCTGGACGCAGCGCGGCCCGTCCGATTCGCGCCAGCGGATCAGCGAGCTTCCCGCGGAGACGACGCGGCGGTCGCCCTCGGGCACCCTGATGACGATGCGCTGGCGGACGGTGACCTGCGAATATTCGTATTGGTTCGCCTGCACGCTGTCCTGCGTGGCGATCCCCGTAAGCAATAGAGAGGCGGCCGCGGCAAGGCGGATCATCGCGTCTGTCCCATGGCTCTGGCATCCCCCCGGCCGCTTGAATGGCCGATGAACTTGCCCCCGTCGCCGCCTTTGTTATGCCCGGCGCGATGTCCAGTCCACCGCCAGAACTGCTTCGCCGCCTCGCCGACCTTCTCGGCCCCAAAGGCTATAGCGACGATCCAGCCGATCTGGAGCCGTGGCTCACCGACTGGCGCGGGCGCTATCGTGGCGAGGCTTCGGCGCTGCTGTCGCCTGCAACGGCCGAGGAGGTCGGCGAGGTGGTGAGACTATGCGGTGAGGCCGGAGTGCCGCTCGTCCCCCAGGGCGGCAACACCTCGATGGTCGGCGGCGCGACCCCGGATCTGAGCGGCAATGCGCTGGTCTTGAGCCTCAGGCGGATGAACAGGATTCGAAGTCTCGACCGTGAGGCCAATCTTGCTGTGTGTGAGGCCGGAGTCGTGCTCGAAACCCTCCACCATGAAGCGCTCGCCGTGGGACGGCGATTCCCCCTGTCTCTCGCCGCCAAGGGCTCGGCGACGATCGGCGGGCTCGTCTCGACCAACGCCGGCGGAACCCAGGTCCTTCGCTTCGGGACCATGCGCAGCCTCGTCCAGGGGATCGAGGCGGTGCTTCCCGACGGAAGTCTGTTCAACGGCCTGTCGCCGCTCAAGAAGGACAATCGCGGCTACAATCTCACCCAGTTGCTGATCGGTGCCGAGGGCACGCTTGGGATCGTCACCGCGGCGAGCCTGAAGCTCGTGCCTGCGGTCGGCTCGCGAGTCGTCGCCTGGGCGGGGATGGGGTCGGCGGCCGACGCCCTTCGTCTCCTCCGCCACCTCGAAGCCGCGATTGGCGACATCGTCGAAAGTTTCGAGCTGGTTCCGCGCAACGCTCTTGATCTGGTGCTCCAGCATGTGCCGGCGACCCGCCAGCCGCTTTCCGAGCCGACGCCGTGGAACGTGCTGATCGAGGCCGTGTCGCCGATCGCCGCGGCGAGCCCGGAAATGCCGCTCTATGAAGCGCTCCAGTCGGCGCTCGAGATCGGCATTATCCAGGACGTCGCGGTGGCAAGCAGCGAGGGCCAGGCCGAGGAGTTGTGGCGGCTTCGCGAGACGATATCCGAGGCGGAACGTCACCACGGGCCCGCGGCCAAGCACGACATCTCGGTGACGGTGGAGCAGATGCCCGGCTTCATGACCGCGGCCGCCGCTCAGGTCGAGGAGCGGTTCCCGGGGGTCCAGGTCATCGCCTTCGGCCACCTCGGCGACGGCAACGTCCACTTCAACGTCGCAGCTCCGCCCGGTGCCGCCGCTGACTGGTTCGACGGGGAGGGGAGGGACGTGACGGTCATGGTCCACGATTTGGTCACCGCTGCCGGCGGCTCGATCTCCGCCGAGCATGGCATCGGCCAGATGAAATTGGGCGAGCTGGCCCGCCTCGCCGACCCGTCGCGAATCCGCGCCATGCAGGCGATCAAGCAGGCACTCGACCCGGCCGGCATCATGAACCCGGGAAAGCTCGTGCCGCCCGTGGATGGCGCTTCGGGAAGCCTTGCGCGCGGACGCCTTAACCCATAGACGATGCGCCCTGAATTCCCGGCCGCCGCCTGCGGCCGCCCTTAGCATGCGTATGGGAGACGTGATCGATGGCGACTCAGCCGCCCGCCAACCTGCCTTTGTTCTACAAGGACCTTGTTCCGCTCTCGAGCCAGCTGCACGAGAAGTTCACTAGCCGTAGCAGCGATAAGGCGCCGTTCTTCGCCAACACGCACGCGGTTCCGCTGACGGTGGACGAGTTCATCCTCGCCCAGCGTTTCTTCCCGATCGTCTTCTCGGTCGGCGACAATCCGGTCCCGCTGGGCCTGTTCGGTCTGAACGAGGGCGTGAACGTCTTTCTCGATGCCGAGGGGAAGCTTAGCCAGGAGCTCTACGTTCCGGCCTATGTTCGCCGCTATCCGTGGATGCTCGCGAAGCTTCGCCCGGACAGCGACGAGCTGTCGCTATGCTTCGATCCTCAAAGCGGCCTCGTCGGTGAAGATCCCGAGGGGGTTGCCCTGTTCGACGGCGACAAGCCGAGCGAAGTCACCAAGCAGGTTCTCTCCTTCTGCGAGGATTTCGAGCGTGCCGCCCAGCGCACCAGCGCCTTCGTCCGCGAGATCCAGGAAATGGAGCTTCTGATGGAAGGCGAGGTGTCGATCCAGCTCAACCCGGACGACCAGCCTTACATCTATCGCGGTTTCCAGATGGTCAACGAGGAGAAGCTCCGCGAGCTTCGTGGCGACACCGTGCGCAAGATCAACCAGAGCGGCCTGCTCGCGTTCATCTTCGCTCATCTCTTCTCGCTGAACCATGTCCGTGAGCTGTTCGCCAAGCAGCATGCCCGCGGCCAGGTGCCGGCTCAGGGAGCAGGTGGACCGGCTCCGGCCAACGTCTAAATCCGACGTACCGACCTATATCCAAGCCTCTGAAAGCGCCTGCTTTCAGGGGCTTGAAATGCGTTAACGCATACCCATTTTGGTGATGCACGTCGTCGTACCCCCCCTTTACGGCGGCGTGTTGCGCCCATCACTGGGCGCTCCTCCCTGAACCTGGCCACCGCGCACCCGCGCGGTGGTCATTTTTCGATCAGGGCCGCGTGCACGTTGGCGCCGGCTCCCTCCCTGGCCAAGCCCGTGCACGCGGAATGGGGTTTTCTCTCAAGGCTGTCGCGGTCACTCCGCGGCAATGGCGCTCGGCGGCCCGACGACGGCGTCGTTCAACGCACCCACGATCCCCGAGATCAGCCGTGCCGTGGAGTCGAAGCCCGGTCCTGGCTCCTTGAGCGAGGGCTCGAGATAGGCTGACCGGTCCAGCTCGATTTGCAGCGCGTGGATCTGCGCGTCCGGCTTGCCGTGACGCTCGATGATATGCCCACCGGCATAGGGCTCGTTGCAGGCGACCGGGAAACCGAGCGTGCGAGTCGCCGCCAGCGCGGCCTCGAGCAGGAGCGGCGCGATGGTGCGGCCGTAGCGGTCGCCAAAGATCACTTTCGCCTCGCCATGAGGCCGGGGCGGCATCGAATGGCAGTCGAGCAGGATGGCGGTTCCGAACCGCTGCTTGGCCGCGGCAAGAGCGCCGTCGATGGCGGCGTGGAATGGCCGATGCACCGTGTCGATCCGTCGCCTGAGCTCATCGCGGCTAATGCGCCCACGCCACAGCGCGCCGGCGCCGGCGAGCCGGGCGGGGACCAGGCCAAGCCCGCCGCGTGTGCGAGCGCTCGGCAGCAGCGAATGAGCCGGCGGGGGCGGAGCGACCATTGCCGGGTCGACTTCGCGCTCGTCGCGGTTGAGGTCGATCGCCGCGCGCGGCAGCGTCGCTACGAAAGCGGTCGCGCCCGCCGCCACCGCGCGCCAGATTAGCCGGTCGACAAGCCTGTCTTCGAGCGCCTCCAGCACCGACAGCGGCACGCGCGCGGCCTCGATCAGCGAGGGCGGATAATCGCGCCCGGCATGGGGAACGGAGAGGATGACCGGAAGGACCGGCCGCTCCGGCCCGATGCGATAGAAGGGCGCGTCGGTCATCGCTCCTTAAACTTAAGGCTGCATGATCGGTGCCGCAATGCGCATATCAATCCGGGACAAGGGAAAATGCCGCGGCGCTGGCGTCGGGGCCCGCCTTGGCATAAGGCCGGTGGCGCACGAAGTGAGGCCCAGAGGCGTCGGCGTATGATCAGGATTCTCCTCGCGGAAGACGACGACTCGATGCGTCTCTATCTCGCCCGCGCTCTCGAACGCGTCGGGTACGAGGTCGTTGCGGTCGACCGCGGTACTGCCGCCTTGCCGCTGATCGAGCGCGAACGCTTCGACCTGCTCCTGACGGACATCGTCATGCCCGAGCTGGACGGGATCGAGCTCGCCCAGCAGGCGGCGACGATCGCGCCGGACATGAGGGTCATGTTCATCACCGGATTCGCCGCGGTCGCGCTCAAGGCCGGCCGCCGGGCGCCCGAGGCCAAGGTGCTGTCCAAGCCCTTCCACCTCAAGGACCTGGTCATGGAGGTGGACCGTATGTTCCAGACCGAGGATCAGCACGGCCGGCTCTAAGGAGACGGTGATGCGCGCACGTGCCGTACGAATAGAATCGACTGGAGGACCCGAGGTCCTTCAACTCGTCGATGTCGATCTGCCGCCACCCGGGCCGGGCGAGGTGTTGGTTCGAAACACCGCGATCGGCCTCAATTTCATCGACACCTATCACCGGTCGGGCCTCTACCCGGTCGAGCTGCCGGCGCCGCTCGGCTCCGAAGCGGCGGGCGTGGTCGAATCGGTGGGTGAGGGCGTGTCCGGCCTCACGCCGGGCGATCGCGTGGCGACTTTCGGGCCGGCCCGCGGCGCCTACGCGACGGCTCGGATCGTCCAGGCGGCGGCTCTGGTCAGGCTTCCCGACGACATTTCCGACGAAACCGCCGCGGCCGTGTTGCTGAAGGGCTGCACGACCGAGTTCCTGGTCGAGCGCTGCGGCCGCGTCGAGGCGGGCTGGCCGGTGCTGGTCCATGCGGCGGCCGGTGGCGTCGGGTTGCTGCTCGTCCAATGGCTCAAGGCCGTCGGGGCGACCGTGATCGGCACCGCGGGAACCGAGGAGAAAGCAGCGCTCGCTCGCTCCGCCGGCGCCGACCATGTGCTTCTCGCCGGCGAGCCCGCCCTTGCCTCCCGAGTGCTCGAGCTCACCGGCGGTCAAGGCGTGCGCGTCACGTTCGACGGGGTCGGCAAGGCGACCTTTCACACCTCGCTCGACGCCACTGCCAGGCGTGGCCTCGTCATCAGCTTCGGCAATGCCAGCGGGGCGGTGGGGGACGTCGACTTCGCGATCCTCGCCCGCAAGGGATCACTGTTCGCGACCCGGCCCACCCTGTTCGACTATTATGTGACTCCGGAGGAGCGCCAGGCGGGCACGGCTCGGCTGTTCGAGATGCTTCGGAGCGGCAAGATCGCTGTGACCGTGGGTCAGCGTTATCGGCTGCAGGACGTGCGCCGTGCTCACGAAGACCTGGAAGCGCGCCGAACCAGCGGCTCGACGCTGCTCATCCCTTAGGCAGCGGAGAAAATGGTGGGCGTGGCAAGGATTGAACTTGCGACCCCTGCGATGTCAACACAGTGCTCTACCACTGAGCTACACGCCCACACTCGGCCAATTTTCGGGGCTGGCCGGAGGCGGCTCCCTAGCGAAGCCGGACGGGCCGCGCAAGCCCGCCGAACGGCTAAATAAGCCGGACGCGTCGGCTGTTCAACTCGCGCGCCGACCGGGCTAAGGCGGGGCCATGAACGACGCTTATATATGCGATGCGATCCGCACCCCCATCGGGCGCTATGGCGGAGCGCTTGCCCATGTCCGTGCCGACGATCTCGCCGCGATCCCGATCAAGGCGCTGATCGATCGAAACCCGGGCCTTGACTGGAACGAGCTTGACGACGTCATCCTCGGCTGCGCCAACCAGGCCGGCGAGGACAATCGCAACCTCGCTCGGATGGCGGCGCTGCTCGCGGGCCTCCCCGACAAGTCGGGCGGCGTGACCCTGAACCGGCTCTGCGGATCGGGCCTGGACGCGGTGGCGATGGCGGCGCGGGTGGTGCGTGGTTCGGAAGCGGATCTGCTGATCGCCGGCGGATCAGAGAGCATGAGCCGGGCGCCTTTCGTCATGGCCAAGGCGACCACGGCCTTCGATCGCAATGCCGAGATGTACGACACCACCATCGGTTGGCGATTCGTCAATCCGAAGATGAAGTCGGCCTATGGCGACGATACCATGCCGAGCACCGGCGAGAACGTCGCCCAGGAGTTCCAGGTCACTCGCGAGGAGCAGGATGCCTTCGCGGTGCGCAGCCAGGCCAAGGCGGCCGCGGCTCAGGCGAACGGCCGGCTCGCAGCCGAGATCGTCCCGGTCCACATCCCGCAGCGCAAGGGCGACCCGGTCGTCGTCGACCGCGATGAGCATCCCCGCGCGACAAGCGTCGAGCAGCTCGCCAAGCTGAAGCCGATCGTCCGCGGCGACGGAACGGTGACGGCCGGCAACGCCTCAGGCGTCAATGACGGTGCCGCCGCCCTGATCGTCGCTTCCGAGGAAGCGGCGAAGCGCAACGGCCTCACCCCACGCGCCCGAATCCTCGGTGCCGCTGTAGCCGGGGTCCCGCCGCGGATCATGGGCATCGGCCCGGCGCCCGCATCCGAGAAGCTGCTAAAGCGCCTCGGCCTCACCATTGCCGACATGGACGTGATCGAGCTGAACGAGGCTTTCGCCGCACAGGCGCTTCCGGTGCTTCGCCGCCTCGGCCTTCCCGACGACGCGCCGCATGTGAACCCCAATGGCGGCGCGATCGCCCTCGGCCACCCCCTGGGCATGTCCGGAGCCCGCCTCGCGCTCACCGCGACCGAGGAGCTCCAACGGAGCGGCGGCCGCTACGCCCTGTGCACCATGTGCATTGGTGTCGGCCAAGGCATCGCGATGGTCATCGAGCGCGTTTGATCGTTAAGCCCTAAGTGCTTACATCGCCTGCAAGGAGTGGCCTGACGATGTATACGACCGAGCTTCAGAAGAGCGGGCAGGTGCAGAACCTCGAGGATCCGGCGAAGCTGGAGGCGTTCGAGGCGCGCGTCGCGGCCGACGAGTTCATCGAACCCAAGGACTGGATGCCGGAGGCCTACCGGCGCACCCTGACCCGGCAGATGTCGCAGCATGCGCATAGCGAGATCGTCGGCATGCTTCCGGAAGGCAATTGGATCAGCCGGGCGCCGTCCCTTCGGCGAAAGGCGATCCTGCTCGCCAAGGTGCAGGATGAGGCGGGCCACGGCCTCTATCTCTACAGCGCCGCCGAGACGCTCGGCACCAGTCGGCGCGAGATGATCGAGGCGCTCCACTCGGGCAAGGCCAAATACTCAACCATCTTCAACTACCCGACGCTGACCTGGGCCGACATCGGCGCGATCGGCTGGCTGGTCGACGGCGCAGCGATCATGAACCAGGTGCCGCTCCAGCGCACCTCTTACGGCCCCTATGCCCGAGCGATGGTTCGCATCTGCAAGGAAGAAAGCTTCCACCAGCGCCAGGGCTACGAGATCATGATGGCGATGTGCGCCGGCACCGCCGACCAGAAGCGGATGGCGCAGGACGCATTGAACCGCTGGTGGTGGCCGAGCCTGATGATGTTCGGGCCGACCGACGACAATTCGCCGAACACCGCGCAGTCGATGCGCTGGCGGATCAAGCGCGACACCAATGACGAGCTTCGCCAGAAGTTCGTCGACATCACCGTTCCTCAGGCGGAATCGCTCGGCCTCACCGTCCCCGATACCGACCTCCGGTGGAACGAGGCCAAGGGCGGTTATGATTTCGGAGAGGTTGACTGGGAGGAGTTCTACGCGGTGGTGAAGGGTGAAGGCCCGGTCGCCAAGGAGCGGATGAAGGCCCGGCGCGAAGCCTGGGATAAGGGCGCCTGGGTGCGCGAGGCTGCCGCGGCCTATGCCGAGAAGCATTTGCGCAAGGCGGAAGCCGCCTGATGAGCAAGGACTGGCCGCTCTGGGAAGTGTTCGTCCGCTCGCGCGGGGGGTTGAGCCATCGCCATGTCGGATCCGTCCATGCGCCGGATCCCGAGATCGCGCTTCGCCATGCCCGCGACACCTATACGCGCCGCATGGAGGGCGTGAGCCTGTGGGTCGTGCCCTCGGCGCAGATCATCGCCTCGGACCCGCGCGACGACGCGCAGATGTTCGATCCCGCCGAGGACAAGATCTATCGTCACCCGACCTTCTACACGATCCCCGACGACGTGAAGCACATCTGATGCCGTCGCTTCCGCCGATCCGGCCCGAAGACGAGGAGGTCGCGCTCAAAACCCGGCCGAGCGGTGCGTTCGACGCGCCGGTGGACGAGGCGCACCGCGCGACCCTGTTCGAGATGCTTCTGCGCCTCGGCGACGACAGCTTGATCCTCGGCCAGCGGCTCGGCGAATGGTGCGGCCACGCACCGACGGTCGAGGTCGATCTCAGCCTCGCCAACATCGCGCTCGACCTGATCGGTCAGGCGACCCACTTCCTCAATCTCGCCGGCGAGGTGGAAGGGAAGGGACGCGACGGCGATTCGCTCGCTTTCCATCGCGACGTGCTCGACTTCCGCAACTGCCTCCTCGTCGAGCAGCCCAACGGCGACTTCGCGCAGACGATGGCTCGACAGCTGCTGTTCTCGGCCTGGCAGAAAAGGCTGTTCGACCAGCTCGCTGTCTGCGCGGACGAGCGCGTTGCCGCGATCGCTGCCAAGGCGGTCAAGGAAGTCGCCTACCATGAGGAGCTCGCCGCCGAATGGGTGATCCGCCTCGGCGACGGCACCGACGAGAGCCGCACGCGCATGGCCGAGGGGCTCGACTGGATGTGGCGCTTCGTGCCCGAATTGTTCGAGGTCGACGAGGCTGCCGCGAATGCGCAGAGCCGCGGCCTGTGGCCGGACGTCGGCCTGCTCCGCACCGGCTATGACGCCCGCCTGCAGACGGTTCTCGCCGAAGCGACGCTCGAGGCCCCCAAGCCGCAGCGGCCGATCCTCGGCGGCCGCCGAGGCCATCACAGCGAGCATCTCGGCCACCTCATCGCCGTGATGCAGTTCCTGCCGCGCACCTATGCTGACGCGGTGTGGTGATGGGCGTTCACCAGCCTCTGTTGAGCGCGCGCGCGAGTGAGCTGTGGAGTATTCTCGCCAGCGTTCCCGATCCGGAAATTCCGGTCCTCTCGATCACTGATCTCGGCATCGTCCGCGAGGTTGGCGAGGACCGAGTCGTCCTCACCCCCACCTACACCGGCTGTCCGGCCACGCAGGTGATCGAGCGGATGGTTCGCGAGGCGCTCGACGCCGCCGGCCTCGGGGGTGTGCGGATCGAGACCACGCTCACGCCGCCCTGGACCACCGATTGGATCAGCCCCGAAGGCCGCGACAAACTGCGCGCCTATGGCATCGCCCCGCCAACCGCCCGTGGCGACCGCACCGTCCACTGCCCGCAATGCGGCTCAGGTGAGACAGAGGAGATCAGCCGGTTCGGCTCGACGCCGTGCAAGGCTTTGTGGCGGTGCCGTTCCTGCGCGGAGCCCTTCGACCTGTTCAAATGCCATTGAGCCCCGAATGAGCGTATCGTTTCACACTCTCCGAATTGCCGAAGTCGTGCCTGAAACGGCGGAGGCAAAGTCGATCCGCTTCGCGGTTCCGGACGAGCTTCGCGACACCTTCGTCTTTGCTCCTGGTCAGCACCTCACCCTCAAGGCCGACATCGCGGGCGAGGACGTACGCCGCAACTATTCGCTGTGCGTCGCGCCGCAGGACGGCGAGCTCAAGGTGACCGTGAAGCGAATTGCCGGCGGCGTCTTCTCCAACTGGGCGAACGACAATCTCGAGGCCGGCCAGGACATCGAGGTGATGCCGCCCCACGGCTCCTTCACCTGGCGGTTCCGGCCCGAGGCGCGCAATCATTATGCGGGCTTCGCGGGCGGCTCCGGGATCACGCCGGTCATGTCGCTGCTCAAGACCGCGTTGCTCACCGAGCCCGAAAGCCGTTTCACTCTCTTCTACGGCAACCGCGACAGCGCCTCGGTGATCTTCCTCGAGGAGCTGAGCCGGCTCAAGAACCGCTTCATGGACCGGCTCCAGGTTCACCATTTCCTCGCCGAGGAAGCCGAGGATATCGAGTTGTTCAACGGCATCCTCGACCGCACCAAGTGCGACCTCATCCTCGGCTCCCTGATCGAGCCCGAGGAGGTCAGCGCCTTCTTCATCTGCGGTCCCGGGCCGATGATGGACGCCGCCGAGGAGGCGTTGAAGGAAGTCGGCGTCCCCGCCGACCGGATCCTCGTCGAGCGCTTCACCGCCGGCCGCCCGGATGCGGCGGTCGCTGCTCAGATGCAGCAGCTTCAGAGCAAGGCCGAGGGCCTGCAGATGACCGTCACGCTCGACGGCCGCCGCCGCCGCGTGCCATTCGACGCCAAGGCCGGCAACATCCTCGACAGCGCCCGCCTCGCCGGAATGCCCGCGCCCTTCGCGTGCAAGGCCGGCGTGTGCGCCACCTGCCGAGCGCGGGTGCTCACCGGAGAGGTGGAGATGGCTGCCCGCTACGGCCTCAGCGACGATGAGATCGCCGCCGGCTACGTCCTGACCTGCCAGTCCGTGCCAAAGGGCGAAGGCGTCGAAGTCGACTACGACGCTTGAACTAGATCCTCCGCGACACGGGGAGGAAGAAGCTCTACCGCCGCGTGTCGTGATACTGGATGGCGGCCCGCGTCACGTTGTTCATCAGGGTCATGCGCACGCCAAGCGGCACGCTGACCCGCCCCATCATCACCGCCAGCGCATAGTTGCGGCCGTCGGGGGAAGTGATGATGCCGATGTCGTTATAGCCCGCCTGAACCCCGTTGAGTTCCTGGCCGGTGCCGGTCTTGTGGCCGATCGTCCAGCCCGGAGCGAGTCCGCCCGGAAGCCGGTTGGGGCCGGTGCGGGTCTGGCGAAGGGTCGCGATCATGTGGCTGGTCGAGGCGGGCGAGAGGAGCTCGCCGCGCTGGAGCATTGCGAGGCCCTGGGTAAGGCCAAGCGGCGACGCGCCGTCGATCGGGTCCTCGATATAATTTTCGAACAGCCTCCGCCGAGTGCTCGCCGGCACCGAGTCGCGCGCGGTGTAGAAGGCGCGGCCGCGAGACAGAGCCTGGTTCCAGCGAACGCCGGCGATCTGGCTCTGCAGAAGGCGCTCGCCGGGACCGAAGCGGACTCCTTCGATGCCGTGTCGCGATAGGAACGCGCGAACTGCGTCCGGCCCGCCGGCCTGCCACAGCAGGAAGTCGTTCGCGGTGTTGTCGCTGCGCGTGATCGCGCGGGTCATGAGGTCGCGGATCGTCGTGGTGAAGCTGCCCGTGCCGACCTCCTGCGCAATCGGCTGGCTGAACAGCGTGAGGTCCTCGCTGGTCAGGGTCACGCGCCGATCGAGGCTGAGCCGGCCGCGGTCGATCGCGTCGAGGGTCGTCAGCGAGACCCAGAACTTGCTGACGCTCTGCTGCGGGAACAGGCGGGTACCGTTCCACGACGCGACGTAGCCAGTTTCGATGTCGCGCACCGCAATTCCGACCTCCCCGGGGAAGCTGCGGCCCAGCTCCTGGATCCGCGCCTCGAGCGCGCTTCGCGCCATCCGCTCCGTAAGCGGCAGCTGGACCTGCGCGGGGACGGGAGTTGGACGGGCCGAGGGTCGCGCCGGTTGCGCCGCGGGTTGCGTCCGTTGCGGCGCGCGGCTCTGCGGCGCGCGGACCTGCTGCCCGGCGGCCACCGTCAAGGTGGCGGCCTGAAGGTGAGGGGCCGCCTGCGAATGAATCACCGGTATGGCGACCGCCGCCGCCGCGACCGATCCCGCCAGCCCGAGTCCGGAAAAGCCGCGCCGAAGCGCCTTCAACCCACGCACCACTTTTGAAATTCTCCCCAGCCGCACGCCTGAAGCGAACCAACTATGATGCTGATCATAAACGCAGCATGGCTCGTGTCAGCGGGTTCTACGGTGAAGAGGACGAGCCGTTCATCCTGTGCGACCAACTGTTTTATGAGGCCAACTCACTATTGATATAGTGTAACGTGACGGCTACGGCGCAGCCTTCCTCTCCCCGGAGTCGTCCCTTGCGTTCCTTCCTTCTCCTATCGTCGACCCTCATTGCCTTTCCTGCCGCCGCTCAGGAGGCGCCGCCGGCGGCTCAGGACGAGCCCCCGGCGGCCGATCACGTCCATGAGGAGATCGGCTCGGAGATCGTCGTCACTGCGCCCTTCGTCAGCGGCCTTAATATCCTCGCCGGCACCGCGGCCCTGACCGGCAACGATCTCGCCAGGGAGATCCGCCCGCAGCTTGGCGATACTTTGGCGCGGCTTCCTGGAGTGTCGGCGACGAGCTTTTCGCCGGGCTCGTCGCGGCCGGTACTTCGCGGCTTCCAGGGCGAGCGCGTTCGCGTGCTGGTCGACGGCATCGGCTCGATCGACGTCTCCAACACCTCGGCTGACCATGCCGTCACCATCGATCCGATTACGGCCGAGCGCATCGAGGTGCTTCACGGCCCGGCAGTGCTTCTGTTCGGAAGCCAGGCGATCGGCGGCGCGGTCAATATCTTCGACCGCCGGATCCCGCGTACGGTGCCTGACGATATCGTGCATATCGACGGGCTCGCCAGCTACGGTTCGGCGGCCAACGAGCGAAGCGTCGGCGCCGGCGTCGATTTCGCGCTGGGCGGCGGAGTGGTCGGCCATGTCGACGGCAGCTACCGGCGTACCGACGACCTCAAGATCGGCGGGTTCCTGCTGTCGCCGGCGCTTCGCGCCGAGCAGCTCGCGATCGCCGACGAGGAAGAGGCCGAAGGGCATCTCGACGAGGCAGCCGAGGCGCGCGGCTTCGCCGGACTTCGCGGCATTCTCCTCAACAGTGCGACCGAGACGACCACGGGAGGCGTGGGCGTCGCCTTGATCCGCGAGGGCGGAAGCCTGGGCTTGTCCGTCAGCCTGTTCGACAGCCGCTACGGGGTGCCGTCGCGCCCGGGCGCCGGTCACCTTCATGAGGAAGGAAGCGGAGCCGGCGACGAGGATCATGGCGAGGCGCCGGTCACCATCGATCTCCGCCAGATCCGCACCGATCTGCGCGGCGAGGTGAAGCTCGGCGCCGGCTTCTTCGAGCAGCTTCGAGTGCGCTTCGCGGCGGCCGATTACGAGCATACCGAATTCGAAGGCACCGAGGCAGGCACCCTGTTCGAGACCCAGGGCATGGAGGGCCGCGCCGAGCTGGTCCAGCGCGACCGCGGCGGTTGGCGCGGAGTCGTCGGAGGTCAGTTCTTCGTCCGCGATTTCAACGCGATCGGCGCCGAGGCATTCCTTCCGGCCAATACGACCAGCCAGCTCGGCCTGTTCGCGCTTCAGGAGTTTGAGTTCGGCGCCGCCCAGCTGGAAGGCGCGCTTCGCTACGAGCATTCCGACGTCGCTTCGGCGCCGCTCGGCATCGACCGCAGTTTCGACGCCTTCTCGGCCGCGGTCGGCGGCTCCTACGAGATCGCGCCCAGGGTGCGCGCCGGGATCAACCTGTCGCGCGCCGAGCGCGCGCCCTCGGCCGAAGAGCTGTTCTCGAACGGCCCGCACGTCGCGACTCAGGCGTTCGAGACTGGCGACCCCAACTTCGACACCGAGAGCAATTTGGGCGGGGAGGCGTATCTGCGCGCGTCGCTGTCCGGCCTCCAGATCAACGGCACGCTCTTCTACAACCGCTTCCACAACTACATCTTCGCGGCGGCAACTGGCGCTGAGCAGGACGGTGTCCCCGTCTTCCAATATTTCCAGCGCGACGCGACCTATTGGGGCTTCGAGTTCGGGGCCAATGCCGAAGTCGCCCGGGTCGCCGACTGGCGCGTCCGGGTCGACGGCGTTGCCGACTATGTTCAGGCGACGATCGCCGATGGTGGCGGACCGGTTCCCCGGATCCCGCCGCTGCGCGTGCTTGGGGGAGTCGAGGCCGCCAATGCGGTGTTCGAGGGCCGCGTCGAGGCGGAGCATGTCTTCGAGCAGGATCGAATCGCGGCGTTCGAGACGGCGACCGACGCCTTCACCCTGGTCAACGCGTCGCTTACGATCCGTCCCTTCGGTCGTGAGAACCCCACCGCCCTCATCCTGTCGGCCAACAACCTGTTCGACGTGGGGGCGCGGCGCCCCCCCGC
>JAEZHP010000021.1 GCA_023416515.1 Pseudomonadota bacterium
GTGTTGGTGCCGATCGTGTTCAGCACGATGCCGATCGATTCGGTGAGCTGGTCGAGAAAGCTCTGATGCGTCTCCGAGAAGCGGTTGAACGAGGCAAGCTCGATGACGGCCTTGACTTCCTCCTCGAACAGAACCGGAAGCACGATGATGTTGAGGGGAGGGGCTTCCCCGAGCGCCGAGCCGATGGTGATGTAGTCGCCCGGGACGTTCGTCAGCAGGATGCGCTTCTTCTCGTAGGCGCATTGGCCGACGAGCCCTTCGCGCAGCCGGAAGCGGTTCGCGAGCGACTTGCGCTCCGTGAACGCGTAGCTCGCCACGAGTTGCAGGACCGGGCCTTCCTCCTTGGAAGGCTCGACCATGTAGAACACGCCGCGCTGCGCGCCGACGAGCGGCGCGAGCTCCGACAGGATGCGGTCGGTGACCGTGGTGAGGTCGCGCTCGCCCTGTAGCATGCGGGTGAAGCGCGCGAGATTGGTCTTCAGCCAATCCTGCTCGGCGTTCTTCTCGGTCTGGTCCCGCAGGTTGCGGATCATCGCGTTGATGTTGTCCTTCAGCGCCGCGAGCTCGCCGAGAGCCTCGGCGGTGACCGAGCGCGTAAGGTCGCCGCGCGTCACGGCGGTCGCGACATCCGCGATGGCGCGGACCTGCGTCGTGAGGTTGGCGGCGAGCTGGTTCACATTGTCGGTGAGGTCGCGCCACATCCCCGAGACGCCCTCGACCCGGGCCTGGCCGCCGAGCTTTCCTTCCGAGCCCACCTCGCGGGCAACGCGCGTCACCTCGCTCGCGAAGGAGTTGAGCTGGTCCACCATCGTGTTGACGGTCGATTTCAGCTCGAGCATCTCGCCCTTCACGTCGACGGTGATCTTCTTCGACAGGTCGCCGTTCGCGACCGCGGTCGTCACATCCGCGATGTTACGGACCTGGCCGGTCAGGTTCGCGGCCATCATGTTCACGTTGTCGGTCAGGTCCTGCCAGAGGCCCGAGACGCCCTTGACCTCGGCCTGTCCGCCAAGCTTGCCCTCCGTGCCGACCTCGCGCGCGACGCGCGTCACCTCGCTCGCGAAGGAATTCAGCTGATCGACCATCGTGTTCATGGTCGATTTCAGCTCCAGCATCTCGCCGCGGACATCGACCGTGATCTGTTTCGAGAGATCGCCCATCGCGACGGCCTTCGTGACTTCGGCGATGTTGCGGACCTGGCCGGTGAGGTTGCCGGCCATCCGGTTCACGCTGTCGGTCAAGTCGGCCCAGGTGCCGGCGACACCAGGCACCTGCGCCTGGCCGCCGAGCTTGCCTTCGGTACCCACCTCGCGAGCCACGCGGGTCACTTCCGACGCGAAGCCGTTGAGCTGGTCCACCATTGTGTTGATGGTGTTCTTCAGCTCCAGAATCTCGCCCTTCACGTCCACGGTGATCTTCTTGGAGAGGTCGCCGCGGGCCACGGCGGTCGTCACGTCCGCGATGTTGCGCACCTGGCCGGTCAGATTGCCGGCCATGAGGTTCACATTGTCGGTGAGGTCCGCCCAGGTACCGGCGACGCCTTCCACCTTGGCCTGGCCGCCGAGCTTTCCTTCAGAGCCCACCTCGCGGGCAACGCGGGTCACTTCCGAGGCGAAGGAGTTGAGCTGGTCCACCATCGTGTTGATGGTGTTCTTGAGCTCCAGGATCTCGCCCTTCACGTCCACGGTGATCTTCTTCGAAAGATCGCCCTTCGCCACCGCGGTCGTAACGTCGGCGATGTTGCGGACCTGACCGGTAAGGTTGGTCGCCATCGCGTTCACGTTGTCGGTGAGGTCCTTCCAGGTGCCGGCGACGCCCTTCACGTTCGCCTGGCCGCCCAGCTTGCCCTCGGTACCCACTTCGCGCGCCACGCGAGTCACCTCGGACGCGAACGAGGCGAGCTGGTCCACCATCGTGTTCACGACCTTGCCGATCCGCAGGAACTCGCCGCGCAGGGGCCGGCCGTCGATCTCGACGGTCATGCTCTGGGAAAGGTCGCCCTTGGCGACGGCGCCGATGACTCGCGCGACCTCGGCGGTCGGCTGGACCATGTCCTCGATGAGCTCGTTCAAAGCCTTGAGCTTGGCTTCCCAACCGCCGGTGGCGCCGCGGACGGAGCCGCGCTGGGTGATCTTGCCTTCCTTACCGACGACGCGGGAGAGGCGCTCGAACTCGTTGGTCATCTGCTCTTCGAGGCTGACCACCTCGTTGAACAGGGTCGCGATCTCCGAATCGACCCCGGTCAGGTCCTCGGGAAGGCGCACGGAAAAATCGCCGCGTCGGAAGCTGCGCAGAGCAGCAACGAGCTGGCGGCGGTCGAGAAATTCGCGGGGGTTCTCGGCGTTCACGTGCTACTCCTAACTTTATCCTCCCCCCTCAAAGTGTTGGCAGGCCCCCCGGCCTCGCGACGCACCCATAGCGCAGCCTCGCCGAAACGCTCCAACAAAATCGTAAAAGACCCGCCAAGGGGTTGCCTCCCCGGGCTGGGGGGTTAGGTACCCACGGGCGGCGGGAAGAGGACAAGCGAGAACGTTGGGACGAATGGCCTCCGACCAAGAGGTAGAAAGCTTCATCAGAGCGACTTTCCGCTCGACCTGGTCGCTGGAGACGCTGCTTTTGCTGCGTAGCGAGCCGGACCGATGGTGGACTCGCGGCGACATCGTGACCGCGCTTCGCGCAAGCGATCTGGTCGTCAGCAACAGCCTCGAGCGGCTGTGCGTCGCGGGGCTGGTCATGGTGGAGGAAGGGGGAACGGCGCGCTACCAGCCCGTCGACCCCGCGCTCGACTCCCTCGTCGACGGGACCGAACAATTCTACGCCCGAAGCCCCGACGCGGTTCGCCGAATGATCGTCGCGGCGACCAACCCGGGAATCACCGCTTTCGCCGATTCGTTCAGGCTCAAGAAGGACTGACCATGGCCCAGATCCTGCCCGCCATCGTCTATTTCCTCTGCTTCGCGACCAGCGCGGCCTGCGCCTGGCTGCTCGCCCGCAACTATCGCAAGGCGCGAGCGCCCCTGCTGCTGTGGAGCGCGCTTTGCTTCCTGTTCCTTGCAGCGAACAATTTCGTGGTGATCATCGACCTCGTGCTGACTCCTCCGGACACGGATTTCCGCCTGATCAGGCATCTGCTCTCGCTGGCGGCGGTCGGAGTGCTGCTGTTCGGCTTCATCTGGCGGCCCAGCGAGGAGGAGCTATGAGTCTGCCCGACACGCTTCTCGTCTTCCTCGCGGGCGCCGTCACCTTTGGCTTCTTCACCTGCGCGCTGTTCTTCCTTCGCTTCTGGCGGCGCACGCGCGACTTCCTGTTCCAGTCGTTCGCGATCGCCTTCCTTCTTCTCGGAATCGTCCAGGCGATCCTCGCGCTCGGCAACATTCCGCTCGAGGAGCGAAGCTGGGTCTATGCGATCCGGCTCGCCGCATTCCTGCTCATCCTGTCGGCGATCATCCGCAAGAACAGGGCCTGACGCCCAACCGAGGCACTCTCATGATCGCACGTCCCCTTCTCGCCGCGGCTCTCCTGATCGCGGCGGCTCCGGCGGCCGCGCAGCGGATGGAATTGGCCGCGCCGCTGCCTCCCGCTCCTGCCTGGCACGGAGCAAGCGAGCGGCTGATCGTGCCCCGCAACCACGCCTGGATCACTCCGGCCGAAGCGAGCGCATTCGAGACGACCCCGAGCTACGCCGAGACGCGCGCCTATATCGACCGCCTGGTCGCCGCCTCGCCGCTGCTTCGGATCGAGCCGTTCGGGCGAAGCTCGGAAGGGCGCGAGCTCTATGCCGTGGTCGCGAGCCGCAACGACGGGCGCGAGCGCCCGCGCGTGCTGGTCCAGGCCGGAATCCATGGCGGCGAAATCGACGGCAAGGACGCGGGGCTCATGCTGCTTCGCGACATCACCCAGCGCGGCAGGGCGAGCCTGATCGACAATGTCGACCTCGTCTTCGTTCCGATCTTCAACGTCGACGGGCACGAGCGTTCCTCGCCGTTCAACCGGCCCAACCAGCGCGGTCCGCGCTCGCAAGGCTGGCGCACGACGGCGCGCAACATCAACCTCAACCGCGATTATCTGAAGGCCGACGCGCCGGAGATGCAGGCGATGATCGGCCTCATCCGCCGGGTCGATCCGGTCCTTTATTTCGACATCCACGTCACCGACGGCGTCGATTACCAATATGACATCACCTACGGCTTCCAGGGGCGCGAGGGCCGCTACGCCCAGTCGCCGGCGATCGGTCGCTGGCTCGACACGGTGTTTCGGCCGAACATGGACCGTGCCCTGACTCGGGCAGGCCACATCCCCTCGGGCCTCATCTTCGCGGTGGACGACCGCAATCCGGCGGCCGGTCTCGCCGATTTCGCCGCCCAGCCGCGCCTGTCTCACGCCTATGGCGACTTCGCTCGGGTGCCGACGGTGCTGGTGGAGAACCACAGCCTCAAGCCTTACCGGCAGCGCGTGCTCGGCACCTATGTGCTGATCGAGGAGGCCCTGGGCCTCGCCGCGTCAGAAGGGGCGAGCCTTCGCCAGGCGATCGCCGCCGACCGAGCGGCGCGCCCGAGCGAGGTCGTGCTCGGCTGGCGGCCGAGCGAGCGGCCGGGCCCGACCATCCCTTGGCGGGGAATCGCGTACGAGACCTATCAGTCGGCCATTTCCGGCCGCCAGGAAGTGCGCTGGCTCGGCCGGCCGCAGAATTCGACGATGCGGGTGATGGTGCAGGAGCCGTCGCTGACCGTCGCGCTTCCGCGCGCCTGGTGGGTGCCGGCGAGCCGGCCGGAAGTGATCGAGCGGCTTCGGCTTCACGGGGTCCGCTTCGAGACGCTGACCGCGCCCCGCACCGTCACCCTGCAGATGGCGCGGCTGGTCAATCCGCAGCTTCAGCCGGCCAGCGAAGGGCATGTGCCGCTGAGAGTCGCCGGTACGCGCCGTGAGCAGCGCTCGGAGACCGTCCCCGCGGGATCGGTGCGCGTGCCGGCGGACCAGCCGCTCGCGCTGGTCGCCGCGGCGCTGCTCGAGCCGGAAAGCCCGGACTCGCTGCTCGCCTGGGGCTTCTTCCCAGACATCCTCCAGCGCACCGAATATATCGAGGGCTATGCCGTCGAGCCGATGGCGCAGCGCATGACCGAGGCCAGCCCCGCCCTTGCGCTGGAATTCTCGGCGGCTGTGAGGGCCGACCCCGAGCTGGCGCGCGACGCCGACCGGCGGCTGCAATGGTTCTACGAGCGTTCGGCTTATTATGACGACCGCTACCTGCTCTATCCGATCGGTCGGGAACTGAACTGACGTCGCCGCGCGTTTGGCGGCCATGACCCGGCTTCGCGCGATCCTGTTCGACCTCGACGGCACCCTCGTCGACACCAACGACCTTCATGTGGAGGCGTGGGACCGAGCGTTCCGCGAGCATGGCCACGAATTCAGCCGCGAGCAGATCCATGGCCAGATCGGCAAGGGCGGCGACAATCTCCTGCCAAGCCTGCTGCCGGAAGCCAGCAAGGCCGAGCAGGACGCGATCGATGATCGCCACGGCGAGATCTACAAAGGCGAGCTGATGCCGACGGCGCGGCCCTTCCCGGGGGCGAGCGACCTGCTCAGGCGAACGAAGGACGAAGGCCTTGAGGTGGTCCTCGCCTCCTCAGCCGGGCAGGAGGAGATCGACCATTATGTCGGGTTGCTCGGAAAGGACCTCATCTCCTTCACCACCGGCAAGGACGATGTCGAGGCGTCCAAGCCGTGCCCCGATATCTTCGAGGCGGCGCTGAAGAAGGGCGGCCTGGAGCCGGGAGAGGCGATCGTCGTCGGCGACACGCCCTATGACGTGCTCGCTGCAAAACGCGCCGGCGTCGAATGCGTCGGCGTCCTGTCCGGCGGCTTTTCAGACGAGGAGCTGCGCGGGGCCGGGGCGGTTGCCACCTACCATGACACCGCCGACCTGCTTGACCATTGGGACGAGCTTCCGGTTGCGCGGGCCGCCGACGCCGCGCCATAGGAGCGGCATGCACCCGCTCTACGCCGCAATGCCGATCTCAGTCTTCGAGCGCATGTCTATGCGCGCTCGGGAGACGGGGGCGATCAACCTGGGGCAGGGATTCCCGGACGGCGCCGGCCCGCCCGCGGTGCTTAGGGCCGCGGCCGACGCGCTACTGACCCGGTCCAACCAATATCCGCCGATGATGGGTCTGCCCGAGCTTCGGCAGGCGGTGGCATCCCACTATGCGCGCGAGCAAGGCCTCGCGCTCACCTCCGACGACGTGGTCGTCACTTCCGGTGCGACCGAGGCGATCGCCGCAGCAATTTTCGCGCTCGTCGAGGCGGGCGACGAGGTGCTGATGTTCCCGCCGCTCTACGACGCCTACGCCCCGCTCGTTCGCCGCGCCGGCGGAGTGCCGCGCTACGTTCGGCTGGAGCCGCCGGAGTGGCGGATCGCTCCGGAAGCTCTGGAGGCCGCGGCGTCTCCGAAGCTCAAGCTCGTCATCTTCAACGACCCGCTCAATCCGTCGGCGACCATCGCTTCCACGGAGGACCGCGCCGCCCTCGCCCGCTTTTGCGTGGCGAACGACCTCATCGCGATCTGCGACGAGGTTTGGGAACATGTCGTGTTTGACGGCGCCCGGCACACATCACTGATGAGCGAGCCCGGAATGGCCGAGCGCAGCGTCAAGATCGGCTCCGCGGGCAAGATTTTCGCGCTGACCGGCTGGAAGGTCGGGTGGATATGCGCGGCCCCCGAAATGGCGAAGGTGCTGGCCCGGGCGCATCAGTTCCTGACCTTCACCACCCCTCCGAACCTGCAATATGCGGTCGCGCAAGGTCTGCAGCGTGAGGCAGGGTGGACCGAGGAAAGCCGCGCGGGTTTCGAGCGCTCGCGCGACCGCCTCGCCGCCGGCCTTTCCCGGATTGGTCTCGCCACCCAGCCGAGCGCGGCGACCTGGTTCCTCTCACTGGACCTCGCGGCTTCAGGAATCGGGATGAACGACGAGGCCTTTTGCGACTGGATGGTGGAGCATGCGGGAGTCGCTGGAATCCCGATCTCGGCCTTCTATCCCGAAGAGCCGGTCACCCACCTCGTCCGCCTCTGCTTCGCCAAACAGGATTCGACGCTCGACGAGGCGTTGACACGGCTGGAGCGGGCTCTTCCGTCGCTCCCGCGCTAGTAATTCGCCACGGTCAGCGCGGCACGGATCCGGGCTAGGGCAGCGGCGCGCGGATCGCCGCCGAAGCTTCGATAGGTGCCGTTGAGAGCGAAGGTGCAGTGGCCGTGGACGATTGCCACGAGCGAGCCGGTCAGCGCATGAGTCACCGCATCGACGGGCTGTCCGAGAAGTGCAGCGACCTCGCGCTCGATCAGGCCGATCAATCCTTCGAAAGCGTCCTCGAAGCTCTCCGTCAGTACCTCGCCGGCCGGCATCCGGTGGTCGTAGAGCGCCATCCAGCGATTGGGATTGGCCTCGGCGAAATCGAAATAGCCGTTCACGAGCGCCCCGATGCGGTCCGGCCCCGATTTGCTCAACCGCTGTTCCAGCGCCTGCGTCCAGGCAAGGAGAGTCCGGGTGTTGATGGCGAGGATGAAGCCGTCGTAGCTGGCGAACACGTTGTAGAGCGTCCCGACCGAATAGCCGATTCGCTTCGCCACCTCCCGCGCCGAGAAGCGAAGGAAGCCGACCTCGGCCATGTGCGCCTCTCCCGCATCGAGAAATAAAGCTTCAAGCTCTGCCCGGCTATGATCGGATCGGCGGCCCATGAAGCTGCCCTAGAGAAAGAATTGATCACTGTCCATTTTCTCTATTGAACAGTGATCAATTTGATGGGAGAAGCGGTATTGGGAGATGCCGAGTCGTCCGGCGCCGGGGAGAGTCACCGAATGTCCGCACCGCAATTCTCGCTGCTCGGCACGCGCCGGCTGGGGCCGCTGTTCGTGGTCCAGTTCCTCACCGCGCTGAACGACAATCTGTTCAAGTTCGCCATGCTGTTCCTGGCGACTTACACGATCTTCGCCGGGCAGCCGGACCGCTCCGCGATGCTTGCCTTGGTCGCGACCGCATTGTTCACCCTGCCCTATTTCCTGTTCGGCGCGGTCGCCGGGCAAATCGCGGACTCGTGGGACAAGGCGCGGCTGATCCGCTGGGTGAAGGCCGCCGAGATCGGGATCATGGGCATCGGGCTTGGCGGCTTCGCGCTCCAGTCGATCCCGCTGCTGCTCACCGGCCTGTTCCTGATGGGCTGTCACTCGACGCTGTTCGGCCCGGCCAAATACGCGATCATCCCGCAGCATCTGCACCGCGACGAGGTTATGGGCGGAACCGGCCTGATCGAGGCCGGCACGTTCCTCGCCATCCTTTCCGGACAGTTGATGGCGGGCGTCATCGCGCCCTGGTACGCCGGCCTCGCGGCGATGGGCCTCGCCATCCTCGGCTTCCTCGCCTCGCTCGCCATCCCTGCCGCGCCGTCGTCCGCACAGGACCTCGCCATCGACTTCAATCCGTGGCGGAGCAGCAAGCGGCTGATCGCGGTTGCCAGGCACGGCCCGGGCGTGTGGCTGTGCATCCTCGGCATCAGCTGGTTCTTCGCGGTCGGGGCGGTGATGCTGTCGCAATTCACCCCGCTCGTCGACGGGGTGCTTCGCGGCGGCCCGAGCGTCGCCAACCTGTTCCTCATCGTCTTCTCGGTTGGAGTCGCCCTTGGCTCGGTGACCGTGAATCGCCTGCTCAAGGGCGAGATTTCGGGCCGATACGTGCCGGTCTCGGCACTGTTCCTCGCCGCGTTCATGATCGACCTTTGGCTTGCCGCGCGCGGCTTCGCGGCGCCCGCGGCGATGAGCGACTGGCGCAGCTTCGTGGGCTCCTTCGCCTCCGTCCGAATCCTGTTCGACCTGTTCATGATCGCCTTCGCCGGCGGCATGTTCGTGGTCCCGCTCTACGCCATCCTCCAGACCAGCGGCCCCGCCGAGGAACGCTCGCGCCGGATCGCCGCCAACAACATCGTCAACGCGGCGGTGGGCGTGGTGGTGATCGGGACGATCGCCGGCATGATGGCTGGCGGAATCGACGTTCCAGGCGTGATCGGCGTGATGGGTTTCGCCACCCTGGCGGTCGCGCTGGTCTCCTGCTGGCTGCTTCCCGAAACGGTGATCAAGAGCCTCGTCAGGGGCCTGCTCCGGCTCCTCTACCGGGTCGAGGTCGCCGGCGCCGAGAACATGCCCAAGGCGGGCGAACCCGCCGTCGTTGTGGTCAACCACGTGTCGTTCCTCGACGGCCTGCTGCTCGCCGCCTTCCTTCCGGGAAAGCCGACCTTCGCGATCCACAGCCACATCGCCCGGCAATGGTGGGCGAGGCTGGCGATGAAGCTGTTCAAGGCCTTCCCGGTCGATCCCACCAACCCGATGGCCGCCAAGGCGATGGTCAAGACGGTGAAGGAGGGCAACACGCTCGTCATCTTCCCGGAAGGCCGGATCACCGTCACCGGCGCGTTGATGAAGGTGTTCGACGGTCCCGGGATGGTCGCGGACAAGGCCGACGCGCCGGTCATTCCGGTGCGCATCGACGGCGCGCAATATACGCGCTTCTCCCACCTCAAGGGCAAGGTGCGGCTTCGCTCCTTCCCGAAGATCAAGCTGACCGTGCTTCCGCCGCGGCGCTTTGCGGTGGAGGGCGAGATGTCCGCGCGCGAGCGCCGCGCCGCCGCCGGGCGCCAGCTCTATGACGTGATGAGCGGGATGATCTTCGAGACGTCGGATACCAGCCGAACGCTGTACGAGGCGCTTCTCGACGCCAAGACGATCCATGGCGGGAAGGCCAAGGTGGTCGAGGATGTGAAGCGCGAACCACTCACCTATTCGCGCCTCCTCGTCGCCACCAAGGCGCTGGGCCGAGTGTTCAAGGGGCGCACCATGGAGGGAGAGGCGGTCGGCCTCCTCCTGCCCAATATCAATGGGGCGGTGGTGAGCTTCTTCGCGCTCCAGGGCCTCGGCCGAGTGCCGGCGATGCTCAACTACACGGCGGGCCTCACCAATTTGAAGGCCGCCTGCACGGCCGCGGAGGTGAAGACGGTTATCACGGCCCGCGCCTTCATCGAGCAGGCCAAGCTCCAGGACATCGTCGCCGGGCTCGAAGCTGACGGCCGCTCGATCCTTTACCTCGAGGACGTCGCCGCGACGATCGGCACCGGAGCCAAGCTTCGCGCGGCGATCGGCGCCCGCTTCGCCCGCCGACTGCTCGCCCGCCGCAAGCTGTCGCCCGATGCGCCGGCCGTGATCCTGTTCACGAGCGGATCGGAGGGTCTGCCCAAGGGCGTGGTCCTCACCCACCGCAACCTGCTCAGCAACTGCCTTCAGCTCGCCGCGCGAATCGACTTCAACCCGAGCGACATCGTCCTCAACGCGCTTCCGGTGTTCCACAGCTTTGGGCTCACCGGCGGGACTTTGCTGCCGATCCTCAACGGGGTGAAGACCCTGCTATACCCGAGCCCGCTCCACTACCGGATCGTGCCGGCGCTCGCTTATGACGCCAACGCGACCATCCTGTTCGGCACCGACACATTCCTCGCCGGCTATGCCCGGATGGCGCATAGCTACGACTTCTACGCTCTTCGCTACATCTTCGCCGGCGCCGAGCGGGTGCGCGACGAGACGAGGCGGACCTATGCCGACAAGTTCGGCCTCCGCATCCTCGAAGGCTATGGAGCGACCGAGGCGGGGCCGGTGATCGCGGTCAACACGCCGATGCACTTCCGCCCCGGAACCGTGGGCCGCTTGCTTCCCGGGGTCGAGGCGCGGCTCGAGGAAGTGCCTGGGATCGACAGCGGAAAGCGCCTCGCCATCCGCGGGCCGAACATCATGGCGGGCTATCTCAAGACCGACGCGCCGGGCGTGCTTCAGCCCCCCGAGGGTGGCTGGCACGACACCGGCGACATCGTCACGATCGACAAGGAAGGCTTCGTTACAATCCGCGGCCGCGCCAAGCGGTTCGCGAAGATCGGCGGCGAGATGGTCTCGCTTCCGGCGGTCGAGCGCTATGCCTCCGCGGTGTGGCCGAACGCGGATCACGCAGTGGTGACGCGGCCGGATCCGAAGAAGGGCGAGCAGCTCGTCCTGTTCACCACCGAGCCGGCGGCGACCACCACGGTGCTCCAGCAGTGGGCGCGTGGCAATGGCGTGACCGAGCTGTCGGTGCCGAAGGATGTGCGCGTGGTCGAGGCCCTGCCCGTGCTCGGCACCGGGAAGGTGGATTATGTGACGATGACCGCGATGGCTGCGGGCGGAGCGGAGAAGGCAGCAGCTTAGCGCAGGACACCAGAATCCTCGCTCGTTCCGAGCGGAGAGTTTGGAGCCCTACTCCGCGGCCTCGACCCGCGCCTCCGCCGGCAATCGCATGAGGGCCTGGCCGGCCTTGATGCGGGTGCCTTCGCGGATGCCGTCGGCGAGATCGAAACCATCGGGGGCGAAGAGGATGATGGTCGAGCCATGCTCGAACCAGCCCATTTCCTCCCCTTTCGCGATGTCCGCGAGGCACGGGATTCGGTGGACGACGCCGAGCCTCGCGCCGCCGCCCCGCCGCCGGGTGCGCGTGGCTCGGGCCTTGTGAATGCTGCCGCGCCGCCGGTTCATCTCGTGGCGGGGGCGCAGGTGGCGGACCGTGTCGACGAAGTCGAAGCGGATGCTTGCGACCAGGATCGCGGCGACCGGCACCAGCATGATCGGGTGGCCCGACGGCTGAAGCCTGCAATGGACCAGAGCCCGCTCGTTCTTGCAGAACAGCTTCTCGACGCGCTTCAGGGCGATCGGGTTCACGTTCCAGGTGTCGCCGGAAATGTAGGTCACTCCGTCCACCACCAGATCATGGGGCGCGTGGAAGCGGTGATAGTCCGAGCTGGTCAGCCGGATCGTCGCGAATCGTCCATTGCGGAACGTGCCGCTGTCGGCCTCGTCTCCAAGCAGGTCCCGGAGCGTGTAGGGAAAGCCCTTGATCTGGTAGAGATGGTCGCCGTCGATCCTGCCGCAGGCGCCGACGATGCCGTCGCAGGGGCTGGCGAGGATTTCCGGATGAGGGTCCGCAGGGCGGGCGCCGGACTTCAGCTGGCGCGTGAACACCTCGTGCATCGACCGGAACCGGGTGTTCGCCGCTTCCGACAGGTCGAGGTCGGTGAACAGCTTCCACGCCGCGATCGAGGTCTTGCGCACCACCGGATTCTCGATCTTCGAGAACCAGCCCATGAAGCGCGTCGTCAGCCGCCTCGGAAGGCGGTTGGTGAGGAGGAAGTTCAGATCCTCTTGAGCGACAAGTCGGTGCAGGGCAGAGCGCATTGCGAACAGTCGGTTTTCCGGACGAGGGCCGCGGGGCGGCGCCCATATAGAGCAGGTCACGCCAATGAAACGCCGAAATATCGCCGTTGCCTCGGCGGCGGCCGCGCTCCTCACGCTCGGCTTCACCAAGGGTAAGAAGCGGCTCGACCTGTCCCGGGCCAAGCATCCCGGCTTCGCCGGCCACGCCAAGATGGCCAAGCGCGTCGCGGGCATGATCCCCTTCTACGATTATGACGAGGGCAAGTTCTTCACCGCGGACGATCCGCCGCTCGAGGTCGCGGACCGGCGCCGAGCCGCGTTCGAGCGGCTGTCCAGGGAGTTTCACAGCCGCTTCGCCAAGACGCTCGCGCTGACCAACGAGACGCGCGAGGGCCTGTCGGACCTTCAGTTCACCTCGACCTATCGGGTGCCGTTCCAGTTCAGCCGGATCGTTCGGGAGAAGCTTCCGAGCGGCGTGTTCCTGGCAAGCTCGCACGGCGTCGAAGTCACCGACCTCGACGGCAACGACTTCTACGACCTCACCGGAAGCTATGGGGTCAATCTGTTCGGCTACGACTTCTACAGGGAGACGATCGCGGAAGGCGCCGCGATGGTCGCCGAGCTCGGGCCGGTGCTCGGCCTGTTCCATCCGGTGGTCGCGGACAATGTCGAGCGGATCCGCGCGGTGTCGGGCATGGACGAGGTGTCGTTTCACATGTCCGGAACCGAGGCGGTGATGCAGGCGGTGCGCCTCGCCCGCTATCACACCGGCAAGTCCCACCTCGTCCGCTTCGCCGGCGCCTATCATGGCTGGTGGGGCGACGTTCAGCCGGGCATCGGCAACCCGGTCCCCGCCGAGCGTACCTACACGCTGGCCGACATGTCCGAGCAGACACTTCAGGTGCTGAGGACTCGCAAGGACATCGCCTGCGTGCTGGTGAACCCCTTGCAGGCGCTCCACCCCAACAGCGCAGCCCCGGCGGATTCTGCCCTGGTCGCGGGGCGCTCGTCGAAGCCGGCCGACCGCGAGGCGTACAGCGCCTGGCTTCGGCGCCTGGCCGAGACCTGCCGAGAGGCCGGCATCGTTCTGATCTTCGACGAGGTGTTCGTCGGCTTCCGCCTCGCTCACGGCGGTGCCCGAGAATATTTCGGGGTCGAGCCAGACATGATCACTTACGGCAAGTCCCTGGGCGGCGGCCTTCCGGTTGGGGTTCTGACCGGCCGCGCCGCGATCATGCGACGGTTCAAGGAGGACAAGCCGGCCGACCCCCTGATCGCGCGCGGCACGTTCAATTCGCACCCATATGTGATGGGTGCGATGAACGCCTTCCTCCGCCGGCTCGGAAGCGACGAGGTCCGCGCCATCTACGACGGCATCGACCAGCGGTGGAACGCCCGAGCCGCCTCGCTCAACGTGCGCCTGGAGGCGGAGGGGCTGTCGCCGCGAGTGTCGAACCTGTCGAGCATCTGGACCGTCGGCTACGAGCAGCCGTCGCGCTACAACTGGATGTTCCAATATTATCTGCGGCTCGAGGGCCTGATGCTGAGCTGGGTCGGAACCGGCCGCCTCATCTTCAGCCTCAACTACGCCGACGCCGATTTCGAGGCGGTCGCCGATCGCTTCGTCGCCGCCGCCAAGGCGATGCGGGACGACGGCTGGTGGTCCAACGACACCCGACTCACCGACAAGGGGATCAAGCGCCAGATCCTCAAGGAAACGCTCGGTCGGAAGATCGCGGGCTGAAATCCACAGCAAAAAGCGCGGCTGAATAAACCCGCCTTGCCAGCGCCTTATTGCCCGCTCACGATGACTGGAGCGGAGTTTTCGGCACGCTGCGAAAGACAGCGGCCTTTACGTAGGGGAATGCACAAATGACGAAGTTCGCGTCGCGTCTTCTCGCCACGACGGCGGTTCTGCTGGCCGGTGTCTCGATCGCCGCGCCGGCCCAGGCGCAGCGGGTCGACCGCATCATCGCTTTCGGCGACAGCTACGCCGACGACGGCAATTTCTTCCAGCTGACCGGAATTCCGTTGCCCGCGGCCTATCCGAACGGGCGCTTCAGCAACGGCACCAACTTCGTCGACACGATGTCGCTGCTGCTCGGGCGGCCGGTCGACAATTTCGCGATTGGCGGGGCGTTCACCGGCACCGGCAACATCAACGGCATACCGGGCCTGGGCTTCCAGCTCGAATATCAGTCGTTCCTCGCCGGCGGCGGCCCCGCGGCATTTCCGCGCGTGAGCGGCACCTTTGGCCCTTCCGACCTCGTCGCATTGTCGATCGGCGGCAACGACGCGCGCGCCTATGAGCAAAGCCTCGGCCTGAACCCCACCGCGACTCAGATCCAGACCCTGCTTGCGGGCGTGCCGGCCCAGTCGGCGCTTCGGGTGGCCGAGGCGACGACAGGCCTCAATGCCCTGTTCAACGCCGGAGCCCGCAATTTCACGGTGCTGGCGGGCGATGTCGGTCGTCTTCCCGAAGTCACGGGACGGCCGGTCGCAGCGGTCGGCACCGCTTATGCCAGCGCATTTAACGCGGGGCTTCGGACTTCGCTCGCAAACCTCGCCAACCAGGGCGCGATCGTCAATTATCTCAACCTCAACCTGATCGGCGACCGGGTCCAGGCCAATCCTGCAGCTTATGGCCTCCAAAGCGCCGGAGCGGCGACTGCCGCCGACGTCGCCGCGGGCCGTGCCGACAACTTCCTCTTCTACGCCGACAACGTGCACCTGACCTCCGCCGGCTTCGCCATCGTCGGCGCCTATGCGGTTCGCCAGCTCGAAGCTCCGCTTCAGCTCGAGGCGCAGGGCGAGACGGTGATGCTCGCGGCGGATTCGTTCGGCCAGTCGCTTCAGGACCGGCTCGATCTCAACTCCGCCAGCTCCGGCGAAGGCCCGCCGCTTCGGGTCTTCTTCGGCGCCGATTACGGCCAGCGCCAGGTCGACGACACCCAGACCAGCCTGGCTTTCCGCGCCGAGCGGTGGAGCGCCACGGGCGGCGTCGAATATGACGGCGGGTCATGGCTGATCGGCGCCGCGGCCAGCCTGTCGAACGGAGACACGCGCTTCCTGAGCGGTAGCGGAAGCGTCGAAAGCGACATGGTGCAGGTCGGCGCCTACGCTTCCTGGTCCGGCGGCGGCGCCTTCATCGAGGCCTATGGCGGCATCGGCCAGGGCGACCTCGGAATCCGCCGCGACGCGGTCATCGACGAGATCACCGGCGACACCGATGCCAACACGATCGTCGCCGGCGCTCAGGTCGGCTATCTGTTCGACCTCGGCCAGGTCCGCGTCGGACCGGTCGCGGGCATCAGCTATGCCAAGGCCGAAATCGACGGCTTCACCGAGACCGGCGATCCCGTGCTCACGCTCAACGTGTCCGACCAGGATATCGACGAGCTGGTCGGAAGCGTCGGAATCGAGCTCAACGCCGATCTCGACATCGGCGGAAGCCGCGTCGCCCCCTTCCTCTCGGCGACGGTCGAAAAGCCGCTCGACGATGATCCGCGCACGATCCGCTACGCCCTGACGGCGGCGCCGGAGATCGTGAACCAATGGGTCGTGACCGCGAGCGACGAGGCCTATGGCCGGCTGTCGCTGGGCGCCAACCTTCAGGTCACCGAAGGCATCACGGTGCAGGTCGCCGGATCGACCACGGTTGGCCAGGACAATGGCGACCGCAGCGGCGCCTCGGTCGCCCTGAGGGTCGGCTTCTAGGTAACGCGCATCGCAGGCCGAGCGGCTTTGGTCGCTCGGTCGAGCGATCGTCCGTTCTCATCGCGCCGCGCCTGCGCCGGCGCGATTGGCCTCTAATCTCCCGCGCTTTCCACGAGAGAGCGCGGGAGATTAGATTATGGAGAGCGGAGTCGGGCCGGAGCAGATCCTTCAGGTCGGCATGGGCTTCTGGCCGTCCAAGGTGCTGTTGAGCGCGGTCGAGCTCGGCCTGTTCACCGAACTGTCCGGCGGCCCGCTAACCGCCGCCGAGATCGAGCAGGCGCTGGGCCTGCATTCGCGCGGAACCTACGACTTCCTGGACACGCTGGTGGCAATCGGGCTGCTTGATCGCAGCGGCAATGGCGCCGCGGCGCGTTACGCCAACACCGCGGCGACGGCGCAATTCCTCGACCGCAACAAGCCGTCCTATATCGGCGGCATTCTCGAGATGGCGAACGCCCGGCTCTACCGCTTTTGGGCGGACCTCACTCCGGCGCTGAAGACCGGTCAGCCGCAAAATGAGGTCAAGCATTCCGGCAAGGCGATGTTCGACGAGCTCTACGCCGATCCCAAGCGCCTCGAGCAGTTCATGGACGCGATGACCGGCGTCTCGATGGCCAACTTCAACGCCTTCGCGGAGAAGTTCGATTTCTCCGGCTACAAGACTCATGCGGATATCGGCGGGGCGACCGGGCAGCTCGCGACCATCGTCGCCCAGCGCCACGACCACATAAGCTCAGTCTCCTACGACCTCCCGGTCGTCCAGCCGATCGCCGAGCGGCGCGTCCAGCGTGCAGGCCTGAACGGCCGCGTCGCCACCGGGGCGATCGACTTCTTCGAGGACGATTTTCCCAAAGCGGACCTGATCACCATGGGAATGATCCTCCACGACTGGAATCTGGACAAGAAGAAGCAGCTCATCGCCAAGGCGTATGACGCCTTGCCCGAGGGCGGCGCCTTCGTTGCGATCGAGAACATCATCGACGACGACCGGCGGCAGAACGCCTTCGGCCTGATGATGTCGCTCAACATGCTGATCGAGTTCGGCGACGCTTTCGACTTCACCGGCGCCGACTTCGAAAGCTGGTGCCTGGAGGCGGGCTTCAAGCGCTGCGAGGTTCTCCCGCTGGCCGGGCCTGCGAGTGCGGCGGTCGCCTACAAATAGGCGCTTAGACCATCATCCAATAGGTGAGGATCATGCTCGGCAGAGCCACGAGGAAGGTGCCGACGCCGTAGGTCAATGCCTTGGTCATTAAAGCCGTATTTTCCATGGCTTACCAAACGCGGTCGAGCGGTTTCGGGTCCACGCCGCAGGAGGATAGATTCTCAGCCGGAACGAGCACGCCCCGGCCTCGTTGACCCTGCGTAACGACAGGGAGCAAATGTCATGCGTATCGGAATCAGTCTCGGCGGCATCATCCTCCTGCTTCTGATCATCTGGCTTCTGTTCGGCCGCTGATCGAATCGGAGGGCGCACCCGTTAGCGGCAGCGCCCTCCCTTTTCCCAAATTTGCGACCTTATTCGGCGGGCACGAGCCCGTGATCGTATTTCTCACCGCGGAGCAGCCGGGCGGGCGCCTTCCGGTAGAGCCTGAAATCGTTGACCGGATCGGTGACGATCTTCGTTCCCCAGACGAGACCGGTCTGAACGCCCCGGGTGGCGCAAAGCTGGACCACTCGAAAGGCCAGCCCGCCGACGCCGAGCCCGAGCCAAAGCCAGCCGACCTGGCGGGCCACCTGCCACTTGGTCTCCGGCGCCGCGAACAGGCCGAGGAGGGTCGGGTCGATCGCCAGCGCCAACGGCAGGCCCGCCCAGATTCCCATCAGCACCCATTTGCGGAACAGGTTGTAGCCGACCTTGACCTCTTCCTTATAGGCGTGGGTCACGCCGTTGACGGTGTCGAAGCTCTTCGGCTCGAAGAAGAAGTGGCCGGACTGGCGGCTCCACATCGCCACCGTCCAGGCGACGATGCTCGCCAGGGCGGCGTCCACGAACAGCAAGGCATAACAAAGCAGGAAGGTGCAGGCCGACAGGAAGTGAAGGCTCTGGTTGACCAGGCTATGGTGATAGAAACGGTGGTCGTCCCACCGCTGGATCGCCAGTTCTTCCCGGAAGCCCGGCATCGTCGCCCCTTTATTATCCCGCGATCATAGAGGCTTCGCTCAGGCCGCGATAGCCTTCGAGCCGCTTTCGAGCTTCTCGAAGCGAAGCAGGGCGAAGTGGCCAAGTGGCGGCAGCGGCTTGCGCTCGACGAGGCGGATGTCCGGCCGCTCGGCCGCCCAGTCGGTGAACAAAGCGAAGGGGAAATCGGTACGCCAGCCGAGCTTCGTGGTGACCGGCATCAGCGTTTTCTCGACACTCTTGCGTAGGCCTCGCTCGGCCCCTTGCCGCGTGGCGATGACAATTTCGCCGCCCGGTTTCACCACGCGTGCGAACTCGTCGAGCGCTTTCTGGGGATTGGGCACGGCGCTGACGACAAACTGAGCCACGACGACGTCGAAGCTGGCGTCGTCGAAGCGCAGGTTCTCGGCATCGCCGACCTCGATCGATTCAACGTTGGTAAGACCCAGCGTCTCGACCCGTTTGCGCGCGACCTTCAGCATGTCCTCGGAGATGTCGGCGCCGACCAGACGCGTTTCCCTCGAATAGAAGGGAAGCGAAATGCCGGTGCCGACCCCGATCTCGAGAATATAGCCGCCCTTGCCGGCTGCCCGTTCGGCGGCCTGGATTGCTTCGGCGCGGCCCTTGCGGAACACCGGCCCGAACAGCCAGTCGTAGACAGGCGCGAGCCTGTCGTAGGACTTGGCGACTCCTTCGCGGCTCATCTCGACGGACAACGAACTCCTCCTCCCGCGCGGCGCCCTGGAGCGGCCAGTATCCCGGGAATGTTGCAGGGGCGCGTCTACGGCCGGGGGCGACACCGGTAAAGCTTGCCTCGGGGGCCCGCCGGGACGATCAGCCGGCCATGAAGCTGACCGCATATCCCGGATCGCCCCTTGATGGCGACGTCGCGGTTCCCGGCGACAAGTCGATTTCGCACCGAGCGCTGATCCTCGGGGCGATGGCGCAGGGCCATACGCGGATCAGAGGCCTCCTGGAGTCCGAAGATGTGATGCGCACTGTCGAGGCGGTGCGAGCGCTCGGATCGCAGGTCGAGCGCCGCGGCGAGATTTGGCGCGTAAGGGGCGGCCGATGGCGCTCTCCCGAACGGCCGATCGATTGCGGCAATAGCGGCACCACGGCGCGGTTGCTGATGGGCGCAGTGGCTGGGCGGCCGATCAGCGCGACCTTCGTCGGCGACTCGTCTTTGTCACGCCGGCCGATGAGGCGGGTGACCGAGCCGTTGCGGGAAATGGGCGCTCACATCGAAGGCGGCGACACCCTTCCAATCACGGTCCATGGCGGGGGCCTTCGAGCGATCCCTTACATCGCGCCGGTCGCATCGGCCCAGGTCAAATCGGCAATCCTGCTCGCCGGGCTCGGAGCCGACGGGTCAGTCGAGGTGACCGAGCCGCAAGCGAGCCGCGACCATAGCGAGCGGATGCTGCCGCTCTTCCTTAGGGCGAGCGGAGCGCTGTGCGGCACGGACATCGAAATTCCGGGCGACCCTTCGTCGGCAGCTTTTCCCATCGTGGCGGCGCTCCTCGCCCCAGGCTCGCAAGTCACCATCCGCGGCGTCTGCACCAATCCCACCCGCACCGGCCTGTTCGAATGCCTGCAGGAAATGGGCGGCACCATAGAGCTGGCCAACCCGCGCCAGCTCGGCGGCGAGCCGGTCGCCGACATCAGCGTCAGCTCGTCGCTGCTGCGCGGAATCGAGGTGCCTGCAGGCCGGGCGCCGACGATGATCGACGAATATCCCCTTCTCGCCATCGCCGCCGCCTTCGCGGAGGGCGAGACCGTCATGCACGGCCTCGGCGAGCTCAGGCACAAGGAAAGCGATCGGCTCGAGGCCATCGCTGGCGGCTTGAAACGATGCGGTGTGAAGACAAGCGTCGCAGGCGATACCCTGCGCATCGGCGGTGGGTCCGTGCGTGGGGGCGCCGAGATCGCAAGCGACGGCGACCACCGCATCGCCATGGCGTTCGCGGTGCTGGGGCTGGCCAGCGCGGCGCCGGTATGCGTAGACGGCGCGGAGATGATTGCGACCAGCTTCCCAGGCTTTGCCGACCTGATGCGCGGCCTCGGCGCGCGCCTCGAGGAAAGCGACTGATGGTCAACAGCTTCGGCCGAGTCCTGCGCTTCTCAAGCTGGGGCGAGAGCCACGGACCCGCGATCGGCGCCCTGATCGACGGCTGCCCGCCCGGTCTCGAGCTCAGCGAAGCCGACATCCAGCCCTGGCTCGACCGCCGCCGGCCAGGCGCCAGCGCCTTCACCAGCCCGCGCCAGGAGCCCGACCGCGTCCGGATTCTTTCAGGGACCTTCGAGGGCCGGACGACCGGAACGCCGATCAGCCTGATGATCGACAATGTCGATGCGCGTCCCGCGGACTATACGCCCAATGCGGGCACCTACCGCCCCGGGCACGCCGATTACACTTACGAAGCCAAATATGGTCTGCGCGACTGGCGGGGCGGCGGTCGAAGCTCGGCCCGCGAGACTGCGGCTCGGGTCGCCGCCGGCGCCGTTGCGCGGCTGGTCGTCCCCGAAGTGACGGTGCGCGCCTATCTTGTCGAGCTTGGCGGCGACCCGATCGAGCGCTCCTATTTCGACGAAGCCCAGATCGATTCGAATCCCTTCTTCTGCCCCGACCCGGCCGCGGCTTTGCGCTGGTCCCGTTCGGTCGAGGCTGCGCTCGAGGAGGGCTCCTCGCTCGGCGCCGTGGTGGAATGCGTCGCGACCGGGGTGCCCGCCGGGTGGGGCGCGCCGGTTTATGCCAAGCTCGACTCCGAGCTCGCCGCCGCCGTCATGTCGATCAACGCCGTCAAAGGGGTCGAAATTGGGGACGGTTTTGGCGCGGCCCGGGCCCGCGGCGAGGACAATGCGGACGTGATGCGCTCGGGCGGCGGAGCACCGTCCTTGGCCTCCAACCATGCCGGCGGCGTCCTCGGCGGGATCTCGACCGGCCAGCCCATCGTGCTTCGCGCGGCGTTCAAGCCGACCTCATCGATCGCCCGGACCCAGGCCACGGTTGATCGCGAAGGCCGCGACGCGGAGATCTCGACAAAGGGCCGACATGACCCCTGCGTCGGAATTCGAGGTGCACCGGTGCTCGAAGCGATGGTGGCGCTGGTTCTGGCCGATCATAAGCTGCTCGACCGAGCCCAATGTGGAGAGCGGCGATGACCCTGGTGAACGTCGAGCTCGGCGAGCGCTCCTATCCGGTGCGGATCGAATCCGGGGGGCTGGACTGGGCCGGGCAGATGCTCGCGCACTATGCGCGCGACGGCCGGATCGTCGTCGTCACCGACCGCAATGTCCTCGCCGCGCAGGGCGACCGACTGACGGAGGGCCTGAGCCGCTCCGGCATCCTACCCGACGGAATCGTCATCGCCCCCGGCGAGGAGACCAAGGACTTCTCCTACCTCGCCCGTCTGATCGACGACCTCATCGCCCGGGGAGTGGGCCGCGGCGACCATGTCGTGGCGTTCGGCGGCGGCGTGATCGGCGACCTCGCCGGCTTCGCGGCGGCAATCCTGAAGCGGGGAGTCGGCCTCATCCAGATACCGACCAGCCTGCTCGCGATGGTTGACGGCTCGGTGGGCGGCAAGACCGCGATCAACACTCCGGCCGGCAAGAATATGGTCGGCGCCTTCCACCAGCCGAGCCTGGTGCTGATCGATCCGGATTGCCTCGACAGCCTCCCGGTCCGCGAGCTTCGCGCTGGCTATGCCGAAGTGGTGAAATACGGTCTCATGGCTGATCCCGGTTTCTTCGCCTGGTGCGAGGCGAACGGCGCGGTTCTCCTCGCCGGCGAGCAGGCCGCGCGCGAGCAGGCGATCGCCGCCTGCGTGCGAATGAAGGCAGCGATCGTCGCCGAGGACGAGCGCGATTCCGGCGGCCGCCGCTCCCTGCTCAATCTCGGCCACAGCTTCGCTCATGCGATCGAGGCGGAGAGCGGCTATCGCCTCCTCCACGGCGAGGCGGTGGCGATCGGCCTGTGCCTGGCCTTCCGACTTTCCGCCGAGCGCGGCTTGTGCCCCGAAGAGGACGCGCAGCGGGTCGAGGCGCATCTGCGTGCAGTCGCCCTCCCCACGACGCTCAACGAGGCGGGGCTTGCCGCCGACGGCCAGCGCCTCGCCGAGCGGATCCGCCACGACAAGAAGGCCGCCGACGGCAAGGTGAGGCTGATCCTCGCCCGTGGCATCGGCCAGGCCTTCGTCGCGGACGACGTCCCGCTGGAACAGATCGCAGCCTTCCTCGAGCGGCAGCGCCAGCCCCTGGATGCCTGAAGTCTATGCGGAGGTGATCGGCGATCCCGTCGCCCATTCCCTCTCGCCCGCGATCCACGGGGGCTGGATCGCCGCGCTCGGCCTCGGCGCTCGCTATCGAGCCAGCAGGGTCACGGCGGATGAGCTCATTCCCTTCCTGGAAAAGCGTCGGCGCGACCCCGATTGGGTCGGCTGCAACGTCACCGCGCCGCACAAGCAGGCTGTGGTGAAACTGGTCGACCGGCTGACCCCCGCGGCTGAGCGGATCGGCGCCGCCAATTGCCTGTTCCGCGATGGTCAGTTGGTGGTCGGCGACAACACCGATCTTGCGGGAATCGCGAGCGCACTATCGTCGGCGGACATCGCCGGGGGCAAGGCGGTGATCCTCGGAGCCGGCGGCGCAGCCGCGCCGGCGCTCGATCACCTGCTCACCGGGGGAGCGTCAGAGGTCGTGCTGCTTGCCCGCGATCCCGCGCGCGCGGACCCGCTTCGCCGGCGCGCTCCCGACCGAATCCGGACTGCGCCCTTCTCCGGAGATGCGATGGCCGGCGCATCGCTGGTGATCAACTCGACGCCGCTCGGGCTGGAAGGGGGCACGCCGATGCCTGACGCGATCCTGGCCGCCCTTCCGTTGGCGGGACCCTGTGCGACGGTGCTGGACATGGTCTACCATCCGGAACGCACGCCGCTGCTCGCTGCTGCCGAGGCGGCCGGCCTGCGCACAGTCACCGGCCTCGTCATGCTGATCGGCCAGGCGCGGCCTTCGTTCGAGCTGTTGTTCGGGCGTCCCCCGCCCGCCTAGTCGTCCGGAAGCTCGCCCTTCGACACGTCCACCGCCGTCCCGTGACGCTCGTCGGCGGGCATGTCGGCAGCGACGAGGACGACCAGTCCAGCCTCGCTCATCATCCGTGCCAGCTCGCGGATACGGCGCTGGCGCTCCGGTTCGGTTTCCGGACCGGAGAGGTCGCTGTTGAGGCCGGCCCGAAGCCCATCCTCCTCGAGCACCACGGTCGGCCGGCCGCGCGCCTGCATTCGCTGCTGGTAGCGCCGCGCGAAGGCGATTCGCTCGGCCGGAACGCCACTCAACCACAGGATCCGGCCATGGCCATGTTCCGTCGCCTGCTCGCGGGCCACGTCCGGCAGAGCCCGCACCATGCCGGCGGCGACGGTGCCGTTGCTCGCCCGGTCGATCAGGATGAAGCCGCCGAAGTCGCGACTCTCGGCATATGGGAGGACGACTACCGGCCGGTCGAGCACCAGCTCGCAGCGACCGATATCGTTGAGGTGGAGCGCCTCGCCGTCCCGCCGGTCGAGGGTCGCCATGTCGACGATCTCGACGACCCGAGCGACGCTCGCGCTCACCGTCTGGGTGCCGATCTTCAGCCAGTAGGAACGGCCGGGGACCAGCGGCTCGCCCGCCATCCACACCAGCATCGCCTCGACCCGGTCCGCCACTCGCGGCGGCTGCGATTGTGCGGCGATCACGTCGCCGCGGCCGCAGCCGACCTCCTCGGTGAAGGTCAGCGTGACCGCCTGCCCTGCGACCGCCTCGTCGAGATCGCCATCGTGGGCGAGGATCCGGTCGATGACGCATCGCGCGGCGCCCGGGAGGATCCTAACGGTGTCGCCCGGCCGCACTCGGCCGCTGCTGACCGTCCCGGCATAGCCGCGAAAGTCCTGGCCGGCGCGGTTCACCCACTGAACCGCCATTCGGAACGGTTGCGAGCCCGCATCGTCCGCCCGAACCGGGATGCGCTCCAGCTGCTCGATCAAGGTGGGTCCGTCATACCAGGGCATGGCGGCGCTCGGGCGGCTGACATTGTCGCCGTGCAGCGCGGCCGCCGGAATCGCCTGCACCGCGCCGATCCCCAATTTCTCCGCGAGCGCGCGATAGTCCGCGACGATTCGGTCGAACACGGCCCGGTCATGGCCAACCAGGTCCATCTTGTTGACGACCAGCACGACCTCCCGAATCCCGAGCAAGGCCGCGATGAAGCTGTGCCGACGGGTTTGAGTGAGCAGGCCCTTGCGCGCGTCGACCAGGATCACGGCAGCGTCGGCGGTCGATGCCCCCGTCGCCATGTTGCGGGTATATTGCTCGTGGCCGGGAGCGTCGGCGACGATGAACTTTCGCTTCTCGGTCGCGAAATAGCGATAGGCGACATCGATGGTAATGCCCTGCTCGCGCTCCGCCGTCAGCCCGTCCACGAGGGAGGCGTAATCGGGGCCCTCGCCCCCGATGCGATCGAGCTCAAGCGCCGCCAGCTGATCCTCGAACAGCAACTTGCTGTCGTAGAGCAGCCTTCCGATCAAGGTCGACTTGCCGTCGTCGACCGACCCGCAGGTGATGAATCGAAGCAGGGACTTGGCCTCGTTCGCGGCGAGAAAGGCCTCGACCTTCGACTGTGCGTCCGCAGACGCCATCTTCATCACCATTTCATACCCGCGAAAGCGGGGATGACAAGGAACGGGGACATCAGAAATATCCCTCGGCCTTCTTGCGCTCCATCGAGGCGGGCTGGTCGTAGTCGATCGCCCTGCCCTGGCGCTCGGAGGTGGTCGTTGTGAACATCTCGGCGATGACTTGCGGAAGCGTTTCCGCACCGCTCTCGAGGGCCCCGGTGAGGGGGTAGCAGCCCATTGTGCGGAATCGCACCGACCGCTGGACGACCCGCTCGCCATCGCGCAACCGGAAGCGGTCGTCGTCGACCATCAGGATCATGCCTTCGCGCTCGACCGTCGGCCTCGGCGCCGCGAGGTAGAGCGGGACGATCTCGATCTCCTCGCGATAGATATATTGCCAGATGTCGAGCTCGGTCCAATTGCTGAGCGGGAACACGCGGATCGTCTCGCCCCTCGCCTTGCGTGCGTTGTAGAGGCTCCACAGCTCCGGCCGCTGGTTGCGCGGGTCCCAGCGGTGGCTCGCCGACCGGAAGGAGAAGATACGCTCCTTGGCTCGGCTCTTTTCCTCGTCGCGCCGGGCGCCGCCGAAAGCCGCGTCGAAGCAATATTTGTCGAGCGCCTGCTTGAGCCCTTCCGTCTTCCACAGGTCGGTGTGGCGACCGCCATGGTCGAACGGGTTGATGCCTTGGGCCTCGGCCTCGGGATTGCGGTGGACGATCAGCTCCATCCCGCTTTCCGCGGCGACCTTGTCGCGAAGCTCGTACATCGCCCTGAACTTCCAGGTCGTGTCGACATGGAGAAGCGGGAAAGGCGGCCGCGCGGGGAAGAAGGCTTTCTTCGCCAGGTGAAGCATCACCGAGCTGTCCTTGCCGCACGAATAGAGCATCACCGGGCGTTCGCACTCCGCCACGACCTCGCGCATGATATGGATCGCCTCTGCTTCGAGGGCGTCGAGATGCGTGAGCGACGGGACGGTCATGCCGGTGCCGCGCGCGTTCAGCGCTGCGCCTCCTCGGCGGGAAGGACGTCGATCAGCTCGACCTTGAAGAACAGAGTCGCGCCGTTCGGGATCGGGCCCCGGCCGGTGCCGTAAGCGAGGTCGGCGGGAACGGCGAATTCCCAGCGTTCGCCGACGCTCATCATCGGAATGCCTTCCTGCCAGCCGCGGATCAGCCGCCCGAGTGGGAAGGTCGCGGCCTCGCGCCGCTCGACCGAGGAGTCGAACACCTCGCCATTGGTGAAGCGGCCGACATAATGGACCATCACCCGGTCCTGCACGGTTGGATGCTCGCCCGTGCCGCGGCCGATCAGCACGCGATACTTGAGACCGGACGGCGTTGTTCGCCAGCCGTCTGCCGGGCTGAGCTCGTCGAGCGCGCGGCGCTGCTCGGCAAGATAGGCGGGGTCCGCCGGTGCGGGCACGGGCGGAGCGGCCGGTTGCATCAGGGAGGCGGCGGCAGAGAGGATCAGCGGGGTCAGGATCATGGCCCCGCTTCTCCGACATGCCGCGACGAGCGTCAACGTGTTGACCGTGGGCGGCGGCGCGTGCGAGCCCTTGCCCAATGGCGGCCGATCAACAGCATTTCGACGTGATCATCGTCGGCGCCGGCCTGTCGGGCATCGGCATGGCTCATCATCTCCAGCGTCTCTGCCCCTGGGCCAGCTACGCGATCCTCGAAGCGCGCGATGCGATCGGCGGCACCTGGGACCTGTTCCGCTATCCCGGAATCCGATCCGACAGCGACATGCACACCTTGGGATACAGCTTCAGGCCCTGGCGCGACCCTGACTCGATCGCCGAGGGTCACAAGATCAGGGACTATATCGAAGAGACCGCGGTCGAGGTCGGAATCGACAAGCACATCAGCTTCGGTACGAAGGTGACCCGCGCCGACTGGTCATCCGCAGACGCGCGGTGGCGGGTTGAGGCGGCTGACCGGAGCGTCCGAACGGGCCGCTTCCTGGCCCTCTGCTCGGGCTATTACAGCTACGAAGAGGCCAATCGCCCCCGTTGGGAGGGCGAAGGCACCTTCGCCGGCCGCATTGTCGAGCCGCAATTCTGGCCCGAGGATCTCGACTGGAGCGGCAAGCGGGTCGCGGTGATCGGCAGCGGCGCGACGGCGGTGACGCTCGTTCCGGCGCTCGCAAAGGAAGCAGCGCACGTGACCATGGTCCAGCGCTCGCCGAGCTACGTCATGGCGCGGCCCTCGCGAGACAGGATCGCGCAGGCGCTTGGGCGTGTGCTTCCGTTCGGGGCCGCCGCCGCACTCACGCGCTGGAAGAACGTGCTTCTCCAGCAATTCTTCTTCGGCCTCTCCCGGCGCCGCCCGACAAAGGTGAAGGCGAAGCTTCTGGAGCTCACCGAAAAAGAGGTCGGCGCCGATCGACTCCGCCACTTCACTCCGCGCTACAATCCGTGGGACCAGCGCCTGTGCCTTGCGCCGGACGGGGACCTGTTCGCCGCCCTCCGCGCAGGCACCGCATCCGTGGTCACTGGGGAGATCGAGCGGTTCACGGCTGGTGGGCTCCGCCTCGCCGACGGAAGCGAAGTGCCGGCGGACATCGTGGTGACCGCCACCGGGCTCCAGGTGCAGCTCGCCGGCGGAGCGACGCTCAGCGTCGACGGCAAACCCGCACGCCTCGGCGACATGATGGCCTATAAGGGCCTGTTCTTTTCGGACGTTCCGAACTTCGCCTCCATCTTCGGCTACACCAATGCGAGCTGGACTTTGAAGGCGGACCTGTCGGCAGCGTTCGTCTGCCGGGTTCTCAACCGGATGCGGCGGCGCGGCGAGTCCGTAGTCGTGCCGGAGCGGGATCCCGCGGTCGCCGAGCGCCCATTTCTCGACTTCACCTCGACCTATGTCCGTCGAGCGCTCGCCGATCTTCCAAAGCAGGGCGACCGCGGGCCTTGGCGGCTGAAGCAGAGCTATGCGGCCGACCTCATGAACCTGCGCTTCGGCCGCCTGGAGGACGGCGTCCTCCAATTCCGGAAAGCGGCATGATCGAGCCGAGGACTCCGCAAGGACAGGCGGATGTCGCCGGCCATTATGACGAGCTCGACCAGGTCTATCGCGAAATATGGGGCGAGCATGTCCATCACGGCCTGTGGCGAAGCGGGCGCGAGAGCGTCGCCGAGGCGACCGACGCGCTGAGCGACCTCGTCGCCGAACGTCTCCGGGCGAAGGCGGGCGATCATCTCGCCGACGTCGGCTGCGGCTACGGCGCCACTGCGGCGCGTTTCGCGGAGCGACTCGGTGTCAGCGTGACCGGATTCACCTTGTCGGCGGAGCAGGCGCGGGTGGCTCGGGCGCAGCCCGGACCACTCACCTTCCATATCCGCGACTGGCTCGCCAACGGCATGGACGACTCAGGCTTCGACCACGCCTATGCGATCGAGAGCACGGAGCACATGGCGGACAAGGCCGGCCTGTTCCGGGAGGTCGCTCGAACGCTCAAGCCCGGCGGCCGCTTCGTGGTGTGCGCCTGGCTGTCGGAGGACTCGCCGAGCCGTTGGCGCGTGCGCCACCTGCTCGAGCCGATCTGCCGCGAAGGCCGCCTGCCCGGCATGGGCACAGGCGGCGAATATGAAGGCTGGGCCGAAGAAGCCGGGCTACGGACCGTCAGCTACGAGGATATCAGCCGCGAGGTGCGCCGCACCTGGAGCATCGTCACCCGCCGGGTCGCCGGCCGTGTTGTGACCACCGCCCGCTATCGGCGGCTGCTGCTCAGCCGATCGACCCGCAACCGAAGTTTCGCGCTGAGCCTGCCGCGCCTGATCCTCGCCTACCGCACCGGAGCGATGCGCTACGGGGTCTTCACCTTCGAGAAGAGCTGAGGCTCAGTCCCCACCGCCGCTATCGAAGCCGCCGTCGCTGTCCCAGCTGTCGCTGCTATCGGAGTTGTAATCCCGATAGCTGCCGTCGCCTTTTCCGTACTTCCCCCCCAAAAGCACGATCGCGATAATGCCGGCGAAAATCGCACCGACGATCACATACTCCATTTGCAGTCTCTCCCCCTCATTCGACAGTGACGCTCTTGGCGAGGTTGCGCGGCTGGTCGACGTCCGTCCCCTTCGCGACCGCCACGTGATAGGCCAGGAGCTGGACCGGGATCGCATAGACGAGGGGCGCGATCAACGGGTGCACCGATGGCATCTCGATCGTCGCCATCGCCTCGCCGCCGGCCTGGGCAATCCCGTCGGCATCGGAGATCAGAACCACCTTGGCGCCCCGCGCCTGCGCTTCCTGCATATTGCTGACGGTCTTGTCGAACAGCGGTCCGGACGGCGCGATGACGATCAGCGGCACCGCCTCGTCGATGAGCGCGATCGGCCCGTGCTTCATCTCGCCCGAGGCATAGCCCTCGGCGTGGATGTAGCTGATCTCCTTAAGCTTGAGCGCACCCTCCAGCGCCATCGGATAGTCGGGCCCGCGCCCGAGATAGAGGACGTCGCGCGCGCTGGCGATGGTGTGCGCCATGCGCTCGATCTCGGCGTCATGGGTCAGAGCGGCGCTCATCGCCGCCGGGGCCTCGCTGAGATGCCGGACGATCTCATGCTCCTCCGAGCCTTCGAGCTTGCCCTTGGCCCGCGCGAGGTTGGCGGCGAGCGCCGCCATCACCGCGAGCTGGCAAGTGAACGCTTTGGTCGAGGCGACTCCGATCTCCGGGCCCGCATGGGTGGAGAGGAGAAGGTCGACCTCGCGCGCCATCGAGCTGGTCGGAACGTTGATGATTCCGGCCGTCGTGACCCCGTTCGCCTTCATGTGGCGAAGCGCCGCGAGCGTGTCGGCCGTCTCGCCTGATTGGCTGACGACGATTCCGAGCGTGTTCGGAAGCAGGATCGGGTCGCGGTAGCGATATTCCGAGGCGACATCGACCTCGACCGGAAGGCGGGCGAACTGCTCGATCCAATATTTGCCGATCATCCCGACATAGGAGGCGGTGCCGCAGGCGACGATCGCCACACGCTCGACCGTGGCGAGATCGAAATCCATGTCGGGAAGCGCAACGCACTGCTCGAGCGGGCGAAGGTAGGATTGCAGAGTCTGCGCGACGACGACCGGCTGCTCGTAAATCTCCTTCTGCATGAAGTGGCGGTGGTTGCCCTTCGACATGATCTGTCCGGACGCGCCGCTGTTGACGATCGGCCGCTCGACCCGCTGGTTGGCCTGGTCGTAGATCTCGACCCCGTCGCGGCCGACCGCGACCCAATCGCCTTCCTCGAGATAGGCGATGCGCTGGGTCAGCGGCGCCAGCGCGAGAGCGTCCGAGCCCAGGTAATTCTCGCCCTCGCCGAAACCGACCGTCAGCGGCGCTCCCAGGCGGGCGCCGATCAACAGGTCCGGATCGCTTCGGAACATCACCGCAAGAGCGAACGCGCCGTGAAGACGCGGAAGCACGGCGGCGACGGCCTCGCGCGGGCTCTTACCCGCCTCCACCTCGCGGGCGATCAGGTGAGCCACGACCTCGCTGTCGGTCTGGCTTGCGAAGGTCGCTCCGGCGGCGATCAGTTCGTCGCGGAGCGGCTTGAAATTCTCGATGATGCCGTTGTGGACCAGGCTCACCTCGCCGACGATGTGCGGATGGGCATTGTCCTCGGTCGGAGCGCCATGCGTCGCCCAGCGGGTGTGGGCGATGCCGGTAACGCCGTCCAGCGGCGCCTCGCGAAGCTTGGCGGCAAGGTTCTTGAGCTTGCCCGGGGCCCGCCGCCGCTCGATCGCTCCGTCGACGATCGTCGCGATGCCCGCCGAATCATAACCCCGATATTCGAGCCGCTTCAGCCCCTCCAGCAACCGCTCCGCGACCGGCTCCGCACCGACGATTCCGATGATTCCGCACATGCAGTCGTTCTTTCCTTCAGAGCGTGTAGGGGACTCGGATGCCCGGCATGCTGACCGGAAAATCCTTGGTGTTTCGAGTTACGAGGATGGCCCCGTTAACCTGTGCCGTGGCGAGAATGTAGGCGTCGAGCAACTTCATCCGCGTTCGGTGGCGAATATCCGCGGCCGCAGTCGCGATGCGCGCGTCCAGCTCCACGATTTCGAACGGCGCGATCAGATCGCGCACGATATCGCGCTGCTCCAGCGGTTCGCTCGCGATGATTTCCGTCCAAACGATCCGGCTTATTCGATGCCGCGGATAACGCGACAGCTCCACCTTGGCCTGCGGCGTGCGGTTGAGCCAATCGATGACGATGTTGGAGTCGAAGAAAGGATCGGACACGCGTCAGAGGTCTTCATATGGTGTGCGGTCTTCGCGAATGGCCCGCTGATATTCGACGCCACCGCCGATATCTGTTCTGCCGGCCCAATAGCCATAGCCTCGTTCGATCCAATCCTTATCGGCAGCTCTCTGCACCAGATACAGCTTGACCGCATCACGGATCGCAGCGGCCCGTGATCGCTTGTCCTTGGCCGCTAGCGCGTCAAGCTTCTCGACGTCTTCATCAGGAATGTCGGTGAGGATACGAGCCATGATATACTGATATCATATCATGATATCAGATCAAGCCTTATCCTTCTTCGCCAGCATCTTGTCGCGAAACCGCCTGGCCCAGCCGGGATGGGCTTCCTGGCGGCCGCGGGCGATGGCGAGCGCGTCGGCCTCGACGTCGCGGGTCACCACGCTTCCGGCGCCGACGATCGCGCCCGGGCCGACATTGACCGGGGCAACGAGGGCGGTGTTGGAGCCGATGAAGGCGCCTTCGCCGATCGACGTGCCATATTTGAAGAAGCCGTCATAATTGCAGGTGATCGTGCCGGCGCCGACATTGGCCTTCGCGCCGACCTCGACGTCGCCGAGATAGGTGAGGTGGTTGGCCTTGGCGCCGGCCCCGAGCTTTGCTTTCTTGGTCTCGACGAAATTGCCGATCTTGCTGTCCGGGCCGAGCTCGGTGCCCGGACGGAGCCGCGCATAGGGACCGACCTCGGCGCCCGCGCCGATCGTCGCGCCCTCGATGTGGCTGAACGCGCGGATCTTCACGCGCTCGCCCACGGTCACGCCGGGGCCGAAGAAGACGTTCGGCTCGATCGTCACGTCGCGGGCGACCTTGGTGTCGTGCGCGAACCACACCGTTTCGGGAGCGACCAACGACACGCCGGCGTCCATCATTTCGGCGCGCCGGCGCTGCTGCCAAGCGGATTCCAGCCCGGCCAGCTCGGCGCGGCTGTTGACCCCGGCGACCTCCGCCTCGCTCGTCTCAACCACCACCGAGCGACGCCCATCCGCGGCTGCCAGCACGACGATGTCCGGCAGGTAATATTCGCCCGCGGCGTTCTCGTTGTCGACGCGGGCGAGAAGCGGCCACAAATCGGCGGCGCGAACCGCCATCATGCCCGAATTGCACAGGTCGACGAGGCGCTCCTCGTCGCTCGCATCCTTGTGCTCGACCATCTTGGTGATGGTGCCGTCGCCGTCGGCGATGATCCGGCCGTAGCGGAGCGTGTCCGCCGGCCGGAAACCGAGCACCACCGCGGCGGGCGAGTCCTCCCCCGCAAGCCTGTCGAGCATCTGCCGCATCGTCGCGGTGCTGACGAGGGGCACGTCGCCGTAAAGGATCAGCACGTCGCCATCAAAGGTCGCGAGCGCCGCCTCGGCCTGTTGGACCGCGTGCGCGGTGCCGAGCTGCGGCTCCTGCACCGCGACGGTGCCGCCATGCTTCTGGACGAGCGGCTCGACTTGCTCGCGGCCGCTACCGACGACCACCACCGTCTCATGGCTTCCCAAAGCGTCGACGCTGGCAATCAGGTGCTCGAGCATCGGCCGGCCGGCGAGCGGGTGAAGCACCTTATGAAGGTCGGACTTCATCCGCGTGCCCTTGCCGGCGGCGAGGATGATGGCGGCGACGGGTCGGTTGGTCATGACCCGCGCTGTGGCATGCCGCCCTTGCGATTTCCAGACGCTCGCACCTAAGCGCCGGAGCGATGCCTAATTTCCCTTTCGATATCGTCGCGTTCGACCTCGACGGTACTCTCGTCGACACTGCCCCCGACCTCGCCGCCGCGCTCAATTACGTGCTCGAGCAGCTCGGCCGCCCGATCATCGAGCCGGGGACGGTACGTCACCTAGTGGGCCACGGTGCCCGCGCTTTACTCCGCCGCGGCCTCGCTAAGAGCGGCGCGTCCGACGAGGCGCTGGTTGAGCAGGGCTTTCCGCACTTCATGGATTTCTATGCCGCCAACATCTGCGTCGGCACCACCGCCTTCGCCGGGGTCGACGCCGCGCTCGATGGCCTGAAAGCGCGGGGGATTCGGACCGCGGTTTGCACCAACAAGCCGGAGAGTTTGAGCCGCCTCCTCATCGAGGCTCTTGGCTGGGAAGGCCGGTTCGACGCCCTTGTCGGCGGCGACACGCTGCCCGTTCGCAAGCCCGACCCGGCGCCGCTTCACGAGGCGATCGCCCGCGCCGGCGGCGGTCGTGCGGCCTTTGTCGGCGATTCGATCGTCGACGCGGACACCGCACGCGCCGCCTCCCTGCCATTCGTGGCGGTCAGCTTCGGCTTTCTCGACCGGCCGGTCGAGCAGCTTGGGGCGGACGCGGTTATCGACGATTATTCGGAGTTGATCGGAGCGCTCGAGACGCTCTGACCCGGCTGCGCTCGCGCCTTGGTGACGAGGTGCCTCGCAAGCATCAGCGGCGGCATCCGCATCAGGTGGCCGCGAACATAAAAACCGAGACGGGTCGCCGGCCGGGTCGGCTGTCCCCAGCCGTTGCGCGCGAGCAGGCGGCGCTTGAACAATATGTCCAGGTTGCTCCACCCGCGCCAGCTCGGCGGGATTGGAGTGGCGTAGAGTTCGTGTGCGAGGCGCGCCGAACGTTCCACGGCGCGGCCCAGCCCGTGACGCTCTGACCGCTCGCGCAGCCGCGGCCAGAAACCCTCCGCGCGTGAGAATTCGCGAAGCAGGCGATCGATATCCCACAAGTTGCGAAGGCCGCCCGTCATATCCCCGTCGGCGATGAGATGGGCGGCGGCGTGCACGATCATGTCCTCAGGCGTGAGCACGCGCAGGCCGTCCGGAAGCGCGATGCTGTCGGCGATCAGGGCCTCGGCATTCGGTTTCGGCCGCGCCGTCAGTGGCAGGATGGTGTGGTGGACGTCAGCCATTCGGTCGCGGTCGCGGTGGATGAGCGGGGGAAGCTCGTGCATCCATTGGCGGTAATAGAGGTCGTCATATCCATCGGCCTCCTTCATCCGCTCCCAGCCATGGGCGATGAGCGCCTGCTCCACGTCGGCCAGCGCGTCGCGCGGCACGAGGATGTCGAGGTCGCCGACATTTCGCCCTTCTGCCGCCTCAAGCCCGAGGGCGTGGAAGGCCGTGCCCTTGAGCAGCACCACGGGCACGCCGAACGGCGCCAGCGCCCGCCGCGCCATCTCCGCTTCCCACAAAGCCTGAATCCCCACGCGCTCGCCATCGGCACGGTGCATGGCGAGCAGCCGCCCGACCCGGTCCGGCACGTCCCGGCACGCAAGGCGATGTGCAAGGCTGCCGATCAGCTGCTCGGCACGGGCCGCGGCGATGAGAGCGGTCCAGTTACAATCAGTGCGAAGCGAGGCCGGGTCGCGAAGCGCCTGGACGAGCAGCCGAGCGCTCATCGCCCCGCCTCAGCCCAGATCAGATCGATCAGTTCGGCCGCCTTGGCGCCGTCCGGATAATCGAGGGCAAGCGACCGGCAATCCCCAACCAGGCCGGTCAATGCATCGAAGCCGCGCTGGCCTAGCGCGACATAGTTGGTCGAAGCCTGGGTCAGCCGCATGAACGCCTCGGCGGGTCCGACCGGGCGGATCTCGGCGGCGTGGCCGAAGCGGGGGAACAGGATCAGCGCGGGTCGCGCCGGCTCGGTCATTCGCGCCACCGAGTCGTGGTTCGGGCGCACGTGCCGGATCGTGCCTTTGGGCGTCCCCTCGAGCTGCGGCCCGAAGCGCTCCTCCGGCACCAGGGCGCTCATTGCCGCGATCGACTCGTTCTTGAGGCTTACCGCTCGCGGAAACGGAAAGAGAAGGCCGGTCTCCGGCTCCAGGAGCGCGAATTCGTCGCCCATGAAGCGCCAGCCGCGCTCGCCGAGCCAGGCGGCCAGCGTCGACTTGCCAGCGCCGGACTCTCCGGTGAGAATCAGCGCCCGGCCGTCCTTCTCGACGCTCGCGGCGTGGAGCAGCAGATAACGCCGCTCGCCCAATGCCATCTGCAGGTTCATGCCCATCTCGGCCGCGACCAGGCCGTGCGCGAGCGGAAGCGGCGCCGCATCGGGCAGCATATAATCGCCCTGGATCGCCACCGACGGTCGAAGCCAACGACGCCATGGCGTCACCGGCTCAAGGCGCACGGTGAAGTCCGCCAGCTCCCCGTTCGGATAGCCGGCATAGAGCCGGCGAAGCGCCGCCACCGGTCCCGGCCACGCCGATCCGACACGGAACGACAAGGGTCCCACGCTCAGGTTGAAGCTGTGCCTCATGTCCGGCGCAAGAGCCCGGCCGTCTCGAGCTCGCCGAGCCGAGCGGCGATAGCAGCCCGGCCCTCGGCCTCGTCGAAGTCGAACCGCTGCCGAAGCCTGGCGACGAGGCCCGTCGAGATCGGCCTCACCTTCGCCAAGAGCGTCGAGGATCTGAGGAACCGGCGGAGCGACGATATGGGTCTGTCCCGAGCGCGGATGAAAGAGCACGGCAAGCCCTTCGAGCACGACCGTTCGCAGCCCTTCGGTATCGGCGATGTAGAGGGGACCGGCCATGACGACCGGTCATAGGCCAAAGCCGGTTAACGCTGCATCAGCGAAGCGTAGCAGGTGAAGCCGCTCATGCCCGACTGAAGCCGGCGGATATAATTGGCGTAGGCCTGGGCCGCCTGCGGATCCATGCCGGGCGGGGTTGAGCCGTTCAGCATCACCCGAACCTCCTCGCCGGTGAGCGGCCGGCCTGCGGGGGCTACGGCGCCGGGCGTGCCCGCGGGGACCACCGAGCCGTCGGCGGCGATATATTGCCCGGCCAACTGCTGCGACGGCACCGGGATTTCACAATTGATGACCGAGCCCATGGTCTGCGCGAAGGCCGGGCGAACCGTGACCACGGTCGATGCCGCAACCGCGCCCACGGCGAGCATGGTCCGCCGCGTCGGCAGGGCGTCCGCGACCGATTTCTTGGGGGTGCTGGAGTCGTCCGAGCTCATCCGCCTTCCTGTTGCACGACTGTCGTTTAATAGTTGTAAAGCCGCATCGAATCGAGCGTGGCAGCCGCGGCGGAAAGGGCCAAGTGACGCAAAACAGGACGTTTCGTGCGCTTCTGGCCGCGGTTGCCGGAATCCTGGCGATGGTCGGCGCAGCGATCGTGGCCCCGCCATTCGCGTTGCTTCTCGGCCTCGGCGCGGGCGCGGCAGTGATGCTGGCGATATGGCTTTTGAGCGATGTCCCACTGGGCCGGGAGCCGACGGATCGCGCCGAGGAGGAGCGGCAGACGCCGCTGCCGCAGCTCCCCGAAGTGCTCGACGCGTTCGACGATCCGCTGCTGTTCGTCCGCGAGCGCCGGGTCGTCCTGGCCAATCCGGCGGCTAGAGCGCTGCTCGGCGATCATATCGTGGGAGTCGACGTTCGCCTCGCCATTCGCCACCCAGGGGCCTCGGAACATCTCGGAGATCGCCCCGGCGAAGCGGCTGAGCGCGAGACTCGAACCGAGCTCGTCGGGCTCGGCGACCCGACCGACCGCTGGGAGATGACCGTCACCCGCCTCGCCGACGGCAGCCGGATCGTCCGCCTCGCCGACCGCAGTCCCGCCCATGCCGCCGAGCAGATGCGCATCGACTTCGTGGCCAATGCGAGCCACGAGCTTCGCACTCCGCTCGCGACCCTGCTCGGCTTCCTGGAGACTCTCCAGGACGAGGACGCCGCGGGCGATCCCAAGACGCGGCAGCGCTTCCTCAAGGTCATGAACGACGAGGCGCGGCGGATGCGCAGTCTCGTCGACGACCTCATGTCGCTGTCGAGGATCGAGGCCGAGCGTTACACGGTGCCGCGCGACCCCGTGGACCTGCTGCCGCTGATCGAGGAGGTGCGGCAGAGCTGCGCCAACCTTCTCGACCAAAAGCAGTCGGAGCTTCTCGTCGAGAACGATGCGGGTCAAACGGTGGTGGCGGGCGATCGCTCGCAGCTCGCCCAGCTCGTCAACAATCTGGTCTCAAACGCGGCGCGCTACGGCCGCCCGGGAACGCCGATCCGAGTAAGCCTCGACGATGCCGGGCCTGAACTTCTGCGCCTGTCGGTGATCGACCAGGGCGAAGGCATCGCCCCGGAGCACCTTCCCCGTCTCACCGAGCGCTTCTACAGGATCGACGCCGGCCGAAGCCGCGCGGTCGGAGGCACCGGCCTTGGCCTCGCCATCGTGAAGCATATCGTGGGGCGTCATCGCGGCCGGCTCGATATCCGCTCCACACTGGGCGAGGGCACTTCGGTGCGCATTTACCTCCCCCGCGCCCACGGTGTAACAGAAGTGTCACGCGGCTGACCCTTACGAGTCACTTGGACTTCATATCACCTTCCGAAATTCCGGAGGGATCATGACCAAGGTCACCAAAGCCTGCCTTCTCGCCGCCGCCGCAGCAATTGCCGCCGCGACCCCCGCTCACGCGCAGGACGAGGACAGCCGCCGCTTCGAAGGCGCTCCCCGAATCGGCTCGACCGACGGCTGGTCGATCAAGCCGCGCGGCCGGATCCAGTATGATTTCGGCCACATCGATGCGCCGGACGGAGTCGCCGGCGATTTCGGCTGGGTCGATGAGCTGCGCCGCGCCCGAATCGGTGTCGAAGGCACCGCGCCGGGCGGCTTCGGCTATACGTTCGAAGTCGATCTCGCCGAGGGCATAGTCGACATCACCGACGCGATCGTCACCTACAAGCCGGCGCCGCCGCTCACCTTCACGGTCGGCCAGCACAATAATTTCCAGTCGCTGGAGGAGCTGACCAGCTCGCGCTTCTCGACCTTCATCGAGCGGGCCGCGTTCACGGACGCCTTCAACTTCGAGCGCCGCCTCGGTGCCTCGGCAACCTACGCTCAGGGTCCGATCACCGCCCAGGCCGGCGTCTTCATCGACAATCTTCGCGACCTCGACGACGGCGACGACACGGTCAGCATCGACGGCCGTCTCATCTACGCGCCGAAGATCGGCGACACCCAGCTCCACTTGGGCGCCTCGGCCCACTTGCGCGACAATGGCGATCTCGTAGACCGCGGCGCCACCACCCGCTACCGCCAGCGCCCGCTGACCCACGCCACCGACGTGCGGTTCATCGGGACGCCTGCGCTGCCGGTCGAGCAGGAAACGGATTATGGACTAGAGGCGGCGGTGATCCACGGCCCCTTCCATGCCGTCGCCGAGGCTCACTGGCTCGACACCGACACGCGAGTCGGTGCGGAGCCGAGCCTGTTCGGCGGCTATGTCGAGCTCGGCTGGTTCCTCACCGGCGAGAGCCGCGGCTATCGCGGCGCCCGCTTCGACCGAACCCGAGTGCGGCGCGGCGGTGCGATCGAGGAAGGCGGCTTCGGCGCTGTCCAGGTCGCGGTCCGCTACGACCATCTCGATCTCAACTCGAACGGCGTGACCGGCGGCAAGCAGGCCGGATGGCAGGCGGCACTCACCTGGATCCCGACCGACCATGTCCGCTTCCTCGCCAACTATGCCCGGCTCGATTACCGCGACGCGCGCCTGCCCGCGGCAGGCGGCAACCGGGACTATTCGGCCGACGTGTTCGCGGTGCGGGCACAACTCGATTTCTGAGCGGTTCGGATCGCTGTCACGAGACTGTCACCGAACTGTCAGATGAAGCACGCGGAGCGACGTTAGGCCCGCGATCAGACTCGGTTTTCCACCCCTACGGAGGGACCCAATGAAGAGACTGTTCATCACGCTCGCGGCAGCGGGCATCGCGCTCGCCGGATGCGGCCAGGGCGCGACCGGCGGCGGTGAAGCCGGCGGCAGCCGGAACCAGATCCGCGTCGTCGGATCCTCCACCGTCTATCCGTTCACCCAGGCCGTTGCCGAGCGCTTCGGCCAGTCCGGAGCGGGCTTCGCTGCGCCGATCGTCGAATCGACCGGTACCGGCGGCGGAATCAACCTGTTCTGCGCCGGCGTCGGCCCGCAGCACCCGGACATCGTCAACGCCTCGCGTCGGATAAAGGCGAGCGAGATCGAGCTGTGCAACCGCAACGGCGTTCAGCAGATCATCGAAGTGCCGGTCGGAATCGACGGACTCGCGCTCATCGAATCCAACAACAGCCCGCAATTTCAGCTGACCGCGCGGGACATCTATGCCGCGCTCGCCGCCAATCCGTTCGGCCGGCCGCAGACCGCGCGCAACTGGAGCGACGTCAATCCATCGCTGCCCAACATTCCGATCCGGGTATACGGCCCGCCGCCCACCTCGGGCACCCGCGACAGCTTTGCCGAGTTGATCCTCGAGAAGGGCTGCGACACCGACGAGGCGACCAAGGCCCTCAAGACTTCGGACTCGGACAGGCACAAGGCGGTCTGCACTCAGATCCGCGAGGACGGCGCCTATATCGAGGCGGGCGAGAACGACAACCTGCTCGTCCAGCGCGTGTCCGAGAATCCGGGCACCGTCGGCATCCTCGGCTATTCGTTCCTCGACGCCAACCGTGAGCGGGTCCACGGCATTCCTCTCGCCGGCATCGCTCCGACCGCGGAAACCATCCAGAACTTCACCTATCCGGGCGCGCGCAAGCTCTACATCTACGTCAAGGGCGAGCACCTCAACGCCATCCCGGGCCTTCGGGAATTCCTCGCCGCTTATTCGCAGGCGTGGAATCCGGGCGGCTATCTTGTACAGCGCGGCATGATTCCGCTGCCCGACGCGGAGCGGCAGGCGGCGCTGCAGGCGGTCCAGAACCCGCAGCCCATCACCGCCGCCGCGCTCCACTGAGCGGACGGCTGACTAAGGGAATTACGTGGGACTGTCGGTTCTCATCCTGCTGATTGTCGGCCTCGGGGCCGTCGCCTGGCTCGCTGCGCGAGCTCGGGCGGCGGCCTTCGCCGGGCCCGGCAAGCCGCGTCCCCACTCCCTCCCGGGCCAGCATGGCTGGTACGTCGCCCTGTGGACGGCCGTACCGGCCCTGCTGTTCCTCATCGTGTGGGGAAATATCTCGGGCAGCCTCATTTATTCGGACGTCGTCGCCAGCCCCGAGGCGCAAAATCTTCCCGCCTTCGGCATGCAGCGCCAGGCGATCCTCGGCGAGGCCTACCGCCTCGCCACCGGCGCCTCGACCACCGCGTTCAATCCCCAGGCGTTCGCACTCGCGCCCGCCTACGAGCGTGCAATCTCCTTCTACTGGTGGATCGGACTGGCGGTCGTTCTGCTCGTCGCCTTCGCCGGCGGCGGCTTCGCCTATAGCCGCGTGTCGCCCAAATTCCGGGCGCGAACGCGGGTCGAGCGCACCGTCATGGCGATCCTTCTGGTCGCCTCGCTGATCGCGATCGTCACCACGCTCGGGATCATCCTGTCGCTGCTGTTCGAATCGATCCGCTTCTTCTCGATGGTGTCGCCGCTCGAGTTCCTCTTCGGATTGAACTGGAGCCCGCAGGTCGCGATCCGTCCCGACCAGGCCGGCTCGTCGGGCGCGTTCGGAGCGGTGCCGCTGTTCTGGGGCACCATCTTCATCGGCGCGATCATCGCGATGATCGTCGCAATTCCATTAGGCCTGATGAGCGCGATCTACCTGACTCAATATGCGGCGCCGCACGTGCGCAAATGGATGAAGCCGATCCTCGAGATCCTCGCCGGCGTTCCGACCGTGGTCTACGGCTATTTCGCCGCCGTGACCGTGGCGCCGGCGATCCGCGACTTCGCCGCTTCGATGGGAATCCCGAGCTCAACGGAATCGGCGCTCGCGGCCGGTCTCGTCATGGGCATCATGATCATTCCGTTCGTCTCGTCGATGGCCGACGACAGCATCGCCGCGGTGCCTCAGGCGATGCGCGACGGCAGCCTCGCGATGGGCGCGACCAAGTCGGAGACGATCAAGAAGGTCCTCGTCCCCGCCGCCCTCCCCGGGGTTGTCGGCGGAGTCCTGCTCGCGGTCAGCCGGGCGATCGGCGAGACGATGATCGTGGTGATGGCGGCGGGCCTTGCCGCCAACCTCACCATCAATCCGTTCGAGAGCGTTACCACCGTGACCACCCAGATCGTCCAGCTGCTCACCGGGGACCAGGAATTCGACAGCCCCAAGACCCTTGCGGCGTTCGCGCTTGGACTGGTGCTGTTCCTGGTCACCCTGGCGCTCAACATCATCGCCTTGCGCGTGGTGAAGAAATATCGGGAAGCTTATGAGTGACGCCGCCCGCGCCGTGCGCGCACCCACCGACTGGTCGGGCGAGGCGATGCAGAAGCGCATCCGTCGCCGCTACGCCGCCGAGCGGCGATTCAAGCTGCTCGGGCTCGGCGCGGTCGTCCTGTCGGCCGGGTTCCTTGCGCTTCTGCTCGTCATCATGCTCGGCAACGGCATCCGCGGCTTCACCGCGACGGAGTTGAAGCTCGACATCGACTTCCCCGCAAGCGGCCTGATGGTCAGCGAGGCGAGCCTTCGCGGCCCCAATCCGCATGCGGCTCTTGCCTCGGTCGATTTCGACAGCGTGATCAACCGCGCCGCCGAGGCGCAATATGGGCCTCAGGGCTCCGCTCTCTTCTCGGGCGCGGCACGCCTCGCCCTGCGCGACGCGGTAATCGACGATCCCGCCATGCTTGGGCGCCGGGCAACCTTGTGGCTGCCTGCTTCCAGCGCCTTCGATCAGGCGGCCAAGGGCAATGGCGGGGCCGAAGCGCGGCAGGCCTATGATCGGCTCGCCGGCCAAGATGTCGTGCGCACCGGGATCAACTGGACCTTCCTCACCGGCGCGGACGCGACCGACCCGACCGTCGTCGGCATCTGGGGCGCGTTCAAGGGCTCGCTCCTGACGATGCTGGTGACGATCGCGCTCGCCTTCCCGATCGGCGTCCTGAGCGCAGTCTATCTCGAGGAATATGCCGCCCGGAACCGCTGGACGGACATGATCGAGGTGTCGATCAACAATCTCGCGGCGGTGCCGTCGATCATCTTCGGCCTGCTCGGCCTCGCCATCTTCCTCAACTTCATGCACCTGCCGCGCTCGGCCCCGATCGTGGGCGGCCTGACTCTCGCGCTGATGACGATGCCGGTGATCGTCATTTCGGCACGCAACGCGATCAAGGCAGTGCCGCCGTCGATCCGCGACGCCGCCCTCGGGATCGGCGCGAGCAAGGTCCAGGTCGTGTTCCACCACGTGCTGCCGCTCGCGCTGCCGGGCATCCTCACCGGGACGATCATCGGCATGGCCCGGGCGCTCGGCGAAACCGCGCCGCTGCTCATGATCGGAATGCGGGCGTTCGTCGCGACCCCGCCGGGCGGACTGACCGACCCCGCGTCCGTCCTGCCCGTACAGATCTTCCTGTGGTCCGACGAGGTCGAGCGCGGCTTCGTCGAAAAGACCTCCGCGGCGATCATCGTCCTCCTCGTCTTCCTCCTCGCGATGAACGCGATCGCGATCTACCTCCGCAACAAGTTCGAACGGCGCTGGTGACCTTATGACCGATACCGCAACTGCTCCCATCCCCGCGCCCGCCGTCGCCGCACCGGCTTCGGCGCCGGCCGCGACTGGGACGCCGAAGATCACCGCGCGCGACGTCAACGTCTTCTATGGTTCGAAGAAGGCCATCGACGGCGTCTCGATCGATGTCAGCCAGGAAGACGTCACCGCCTTCATCGGCCCGTCGGGCTGCGGCAAGTCGACCTTCCTTCGCACCCTGAACCGAATGAACGACACCATCCCGTCGGCGCGCGTCGAGGGCTGCATCCAGCTCGACGGCGAGGACATCTACTCGGCGGACATGGATGTGGTGCAGTTGCGCGCCCGGGTCGGGATGGTGTTCCAGAAGCCGAACCCCTTCCCCAAATCGATCTATGAAAACGTCGCCTACGGGCCGCGAATCCACGGCCTCGCCGCGGGCAAGCCCGACATGGACGCGATCGTGGAGCGCTCGCTGAAGCGGGCTGGCCTGTGGGACGAAGTGAAAGATCGGCTGACCGACAGCGGCACGGCTTTGTCCGGCGGTCAGCAGCAGCGCCTGTGCATCGCCCGCGCCATCGCCGTCGATCCCGAAGTGATCCTGATGGACGAGCCCTGCTCGGCGCTCGATCCGATCGCGACGGCGAAGATCGAGGAGCTCATCCACGAGCTTCGCGGCCGCTACGCCATCGTCATCGTCACCCACAATATGCAGCAGGCAGCGCGCGTGTCGCAGCGGACGGCCTTTTTCCACCTCGGGCACCTGGTCGAGTACGGAGCGACGTCCGACATCTTCACCAATCCCCGCGAAACGCGGACCAAGGACTACATCACGGGCCGTTACGGCTGAGCGCCGTCGGCAGGAGATCAAAATGGCCACCGGACACACCGTCAAAGCATTCGACGACGACCTCGACCAACTGCGCGCCAACATCGCCGAGATGGGTGGCCTCGCCGAGGCGGCGATCCGCGAGTCGATCCAGGCCCTCGTGCGTCGCGACACTCAAGCCGCGGCGGAGATCATCGCCCGCGACGAGCGCATCGACGAACTCGAGGCCGAGGTGGAGCGCTCCGTAGTCAACGTCATCGCTCTTCGGGCGCCGATGGCGGACGACCTTCGCGACATCATCGCCGCCTTGAAGATCGCCGGAGCGGTCGAACGGATCGGCGACTATGCCCGCAACATCGCGAAGCGCGCCGGCCGGCTGGAAGGCTCGAAGATCGAGCCGCTGTCGCTGCTCCCGGAAATGGGCCGGATCGTCGGCGAGATGGTCAAGAACGTGCTGGACGCCTTCGCCGCCCGCGATGCGCAGAAGGCGCTGGAGGTGTGCGAGCGGGACCGCGCGGTCGATGATTTTTACAACTCGATCTTCCGCGCCCTGCTCACCTTCATGATGGAGGACCCGCAGAATATCACGGCGTCCGCCCATCTCCTGTTCGTCGCCAAGAACCTTGAGAGGATCGGCGACCATGCGACCAACATCGCCGAGATGGTCTATTTCGCAGCCACCGGCGAGCGGATGGGCGAGCGGCCGCGCGGTGTCGATCCGCTCGGGATCACGAACGACCAGGATGACTAAGAAGGGCCGAGTCCTCCTCGTCGAGGACGACCGGGCGCTCGTCGAGCTGCTCACCTACCATCTCGAGCGCGAGGAGTTCGAGGTCGAGACCACCCCGGACGGCGAGGAAGCGTTGATGATGGCGCGTGAGCGCGTGCCGGACCTCGTCCTGCTCGACTGGATGGTCGAGGGGATCAGCGGCATCGAGGTGTGCCGGAGGCTTCGGCGCCTGCCGGAGACGGCGAACCTGCCGATCATCATGCTGACCGCGCGCGGCGAGGAGACCGACCGGATCCGAGGCCTCGAGACCGGCGCCGACGATTATGTCACCAAGCCGTTCAGTCCACGCGAGCTTCTCGCCCGAGTCAGCGCGGTGCTTCGCCGGGTTCGGCCGGCTCTTGCCGGGGAGCAACTCGTTTATGCCGACATCGAAATGGACATCGTCGGCCACAAGGTGAAGCGCGACGGCGACACCGTTGCGCTCGGCCCGACCGAGTTCCGCCTGCTCAGGCATTTCCTCGAACATCCTGGGCGCGTCTTCTCGCGCGAGCGGCTGCTCGACAGCGTGTGGGGCCACGACAGTGACATCGAGCTTCGCACCGTCGACGTCCACATCCGACGTCTTCGCAAGGCGATCAACGACGGTGGGCGAGCCGACATCATCCGCACTGTGCGCTCCGCCGGCTACGCGCTCGACGCCGAAGGCGCCGCCTGATCTGAATCAGCCGACGAGGGAACAATTTGCTCCCGCTGCGTTCGTTCCGGTGCCGGTAGAATCGCCCCGGCCAGTGTAAGCGTCGGCGCGCCCTCTCGTACGAATTCATCCGCGCGCCGCCCTTGAGGAGGCATGAGAATGAAGCTCTTGTTCGTCGCCGCGGCCCTGATGGTCGGCGGAACCGCGATTGCCCAGGAGCGCGACGCGCGCGGCATCCCGGTCGTTTCCGAGAATCCCAACGTGCCGGCGGGCGCCAACCAGCCCGTTCCGGCCGGAGCGGGCCCGCTCGTCGTGTCCCCCAACCAGGCGCAGGTCTTCCAGAGCCGGCCGGCCACCGCGGCCTATCCGCCGTGCACCCGCGGCCAGACCGACCGCTGCACCCAGACCTATGAGCGCGGCCGCGCTCCTCGCTGAGGTCTAAAACTCCCCCGTCATTCCCGCGAAAGCGGGAATCCAGCTTCACTTTGCTTGGAAGCTGAACAAGAAAGCTGGATCCCCGCTTTCGCGGGGATGACGGTAAGGGGGTCAGGAGTGATCAGTTTCGAAGACCGCGTTGCGATCGTCACCGGCGCCGGTGGCGGCCTCGGCCGCGCCTATGCGCTTGAACTGGCACGGCGCGGCGCCAAGGTCGTGGTCAACGATCTCGGCGGCGCCCGTGACGGCTCCGGCCAAAGCGACGCCGCGGCTGAGGTCGTCGAGGAGATCCGCTCCGCCGGCGGCACCGCAATCGCCAACGGCGCCAGCGTCACCGACTTCGATCAGGTCGAGGCGATGGTCGCTCAGGCGCGCGAGGCGTTCGGCTCTGTCCACATCCTCATCAACAATGCCGGAATCCTGCGCGACAGGAGTTTCGCCAAGATGGACATGGCGGATTTCCGAGCGGTCGTGGACGTCCACCTCAACGGATCGGCCAACTGCACCAAGGCGGTGTGGGAGTTGATGCGCGAGCAAGCCTATGGCCGGATCCTGATGACTGCCTCATCGACGGGCCTCTACGGCAATTTCGGCCAAGCAAATTACGGCGCCGCCAAATTGGGCCTCGCTGGGCTCGCCAAGACGCTCAGCCTCGAAGGCGCGAAGTACAATATCCGGGTCAACACCATTGCTCCGACCGCGGCCACTCGGATGACCGAGGACATCTTTCCGCCCGACCTGCTTGAGCTGTTCAGGCCGGCGCTGGTCGCCCCCGCGGCCCTATACCTGGTCAGCGAGGACGCGCCGACCAACGCCATCGTCGGTGCCGGCGCCGGGGTCGTCCAGGCTGCCTATGTCACCCTCACCCGCGGGGTCGCCCTGCCGGCAGACGACCGCACCCCCGAGGCTGTGGCGCGCATGTGGGACCGGATCACCGACCGCACCGGCGAGATCGTGCCGCGGTCCGGCGCCGAGCAGGCGATGACCAGCCTTCAGAGGCTGCAGGGGCAGTAGCCTTCGAACGCTGTATTGCTCCACTATTACACCCGTGCTATTCATCCGCCTTCAACAGGGTGGGAGATGGCACATGTATAGTGAGAGCGATCTCGAGGCCGCGGTTACCGCGGGGGCGTTGAGCCCCGAGGCGGCGCGTCAGCTTCGCGACTTCGTGGCACGGGAAAGGGCACTGCCGGCTGCGGACGAGGAGCATTTCCGGCTTCTGACCGGCTTCAACGACATCTTCGTCGCACTCGCGACAATCATCATGCTGGTCGCGGTCGGCTGGCTGGCCAATACCATTCCACCGCACATCGATTTCGACGGGCCTTCGCCTTTCGCCGGCGTCTTTGTCGCCGGTGTCGCCTGGAGCCTGGCCGAATTCTTCACCCGCAAGCGCCGAATGGCACTGCCAAGCATCATCCTTCTGCTCGCCTTCGTCGGCGGCGTGTTCGAGGCCGTCTTCGTCGCCGGAGGACTGGCGATCGGCGAAGCGGCATTCGACGAAAATCGGACCGCGGTGGCGATGCTGTTCGCCAGCGCCGCGGCGATCGCGGCCGGCGCGGCGTGGGCGCATTGGCAGCGTTTCCGGGTGCCGGTCACGGTTGCGGCCGGCACCGCCGCACTCGCGGCTCTGATCCTATCGCTGGTCGCTTCGGCGCTGCCGCAAGACGGAAACCCCGGCGAAAACACCATCTTCCTGCTGGCCATTCTGGTGCTCGGGATCGGCGTGTTCGCGCTGGCGATGCGTTGGGACACGTCCGACCCGCGCCGCGAAACCCGCCGCTCGGATGTCGCCTTCTGGCTTCACCTGCTCGCGGCGCCGATGATCGTCCACCCTGTCTTCGCGCTGCTCGGCCTCACCGAAGGCGTCGTCTCTCCGGCAGAATCCGCGCTGGTCATCGCGCTCTACATCCTGCTCGGGGTCGCCGCCGTGGCGGTGGACCGCCGCGCCCTGCTCGTGTCGGCGCTCGCCTACGTGCTCTATGCGCTCAACAGCCTGTTCCAGACCTACGGCGCCGTCGAATTGAGCTTCGCCCTGACCGCCCTGGTGATCGGATCGGCGCTTCTGGTGCTCTCCGCCTTCTGGGCGCAGACCCGCCGAGCGGTGATCAACCCGCTGCCCGATCATCTGAAGATGCGGCTTGCACCGGTGGACCGTCAGGCCCTGAGCGCCTGACGTCGAAAGCCGGTCTGAAAGCAACCGGGCCTCGGCATCCGCCGGGGCCCGTTTCTTTGCTCCCTATTCGTTCACGACCTTGAGCAGGCGCCGCTCGACCGGTGCCAGGATCGGCCCGAGCTCATGCCCACGGCGAAGTACGCGGCCGTCCTCGGCGATCAGCGCCCACATGCCCTGGCGGCTGCGAAGTGCGGGACGCTTCTCGATCCGATATTCGGGGTGCTCGGCGCTTCGGCGGAAAGCGCAGAAGCTCGCCGCATCGCGACCGAACTGCATCGCGTAATCCTTCCACAGGCCCGCAGCGACCATCCGGCCGTAGAGGTCGACAATGCGCGCAAGCTCACCGCGCTCGAACCCGACCTGCGATGTCGCCACCGGAAAAGGGTGGACGGTCCCCATCAGGCGCGGTCGCCTGCCTTGACGCCGGCCTTCACCTGGCGCCGAGCCACGTCGCGCTCCTCGGCAAGCTCGGCGATCCGACGGCGAAGACGCTCGACCTCGCCCTGGAGCTGCTCGAGCTTCTGGCCGGTCGGGTCGCACGCTTCCGAGCAGGGCGTGCCGTAGGGCACGAACGCCTTCTGGTAATGCTCCGCCTCCACCAAAGTCGGCTTTGCCGGGATTCCGGTCATCGTCGCGCCTTCCGGCACGTCGCGGGTGACCACCGCATTGGCCCCGATCCGGGCGCGCGGGCCGACAATGATCGGCCCCAGCACCTGAGCGCCCGAGCCGATGATGACTCCGTCGCTGATCGTCGGGTGGCGCTTGCCCGCGACTCCGTCGGTCGGGTTGGTGCCGCCCAAGGTGACGTTCTGGTAGATGGTGACGTCGTCGCCGATCTCCGCAGTCTCGCCGATCACGGTGAACCCATGGTCGATAAAGAAGTTGCGGCCGATCTTGGCGCCGGGATGGATGTCGATCGCGGTGAAGAAGCGCGCGATATGGTTGACCAGGCGTGCGAGGAAATAGAGCTCGCCTCCGAACAGCCAATGCGCGACGCGATGGAAGCCGAGCGCCCACACGCCCGGATAGAGCAGGATCTCCCACCGGCTCCGAGGCGCGGGGTCGCGCGCCTTGACCGAGTCGAGATAGGCGCCGAAGCCCGACAACATTCCGCCACTCCTAGCCCCCACCGGTGAAAAGATAGTTTGCGCGAGCGCATTTTTCCAGCGGTCGCGTTCGCCGTAATGAACGTCGCCTTGGTCGTTTGAACTTCGTGACCGCCGTTCGGCGCGCTAAGCTTCGCGCCGATCCATCGGAGAGGGGGAGAATCTTCCATGAGCGAATTCCGCAGTCTGATCGACAGCAAGGCCGGGCGCGGCTGCACGATCGAGGTCTATCAGGTGACCCGCAACGTGGTCACCTATGTCGGCCGCCAGAAGCAAATCGGCCGGCAGGTGTGCATCAGGCTGAACGGCGGCTCGGCGCTGCTCGAGCCCGGCGCGTTCCAATATTCCAACGGCCGCATCACTGCAGAGGTGCAGAAGAACGATCCCAATGCGGGCTTCTTCAAGCGGGCCATCCAGTCGGCCGGCACCGGCGAGAGTGCCTTCTCGACTCGCTTTTCGGGCCAGGGCGAGGTGTGGACGGAGCTGACCCACAAGGAATTCATCATCGCCGAGATGGACGGGCCGGGCGACGCGCTGCTGCTCGACGACAAGGCCTTCTATGCCTGCGAAGGCACGATCCAGCTCAAGACCCACATGCACAACAGCATCTCGGGCGCCCTGTCGGGGGCCGGGCTGATGCAGCCCAAGCTCGAGGGCGCCGGAGTGTTCGTCGTGGAATCCCCGGTGCCGGTCGACGAGATCGAGGCGATCGAGCTGGACGGCTCAGGCGAGCTCACCGTCGATGGCGATCTCATGCTGATGTATTCGGCGAGCCTCCAGGTCGAGCTTCGCCCACTGGTGTCCGGCCTTCGCAACGCGATGCGCTCAGGCGAGGGCCTCGTCTATGTGCTTCGCGGCCGCGGCACCGTGTGGCTGATGCCGACCCATCAGAAGGACACTGGGATCGCGTGAAATCTCGCGGCGCAGCGGAACGCTGCTGCGCCGCGTCATTTGCCGGCTCGATCAGCAATGCCGGTTTAAGTCGTTTCTCCGATTGTTCGTGCAGGACTAGCGTCGTCTCCTCCTCCGCCGCTTCGTGGCGGAGCGACTCGGCGCGGCACAGCATCGGAGACACAAGATGGACGTAAAAACTGGTTCGATCGGGGGCGGCTGCCCGGCCGGTGGCGACGGCGGCGTGCGCGCCCTTCTGGGGCGCACCAACAAGGATTGGTGGCCCGAGATGCTGGCCACCGAGATCCTTAATCCCAACGGCCCGACCAACCCGCTGGGCGAGGATTTCGATTATGCCGAGGCGTTCAAGGCGCTGGATTACGACGCGCTCAAGGCAGACCTGAATGCTCTAATGACCGACAGCCAGCCGTGGTGGCCGGCGGACTATGGCCACTACGGCCCCTTCTTCATTCGCATGGCCTGGCACGCGGCCGGGACCTATCGCACCGCCGACGGCCGCGGCGGCGCCAATAGCGGGCAGCAGCGCTTCGCACCGCTCGACAGCTGGCCCGACAACGGCAACCTCGACAAGGCGCGGCGCCTGCTGTGGCCGATCAAGCAGAAATATGGTCAGAATATCAGCTGGGCCGACCTGTTCATCCTCGCCGGGAACGTCGCGATCGAGAGCATGGGCGGCCCCGTGTTCGGCTTCGGCGGCGGACGCGCCGACGTGTTCGAGCCAGAGCGCGACATCTACTGGGGCTCCGAGGACAAATGGGTCAACCAGGGCGTCCAGACCCGGATCGCGCCCGAGCACGGCATGCACGAGCTCGAAGGGCCGCTCGCAGCGATCCAGATGGGTCTCATCTATGTCAATCCGGAGGGCCCGGGCGGCAACCCTCACGACGATGTCGGCATGGCCCGTGACATAAAAGAAACCTTCGCGCGCATGGCAATGAACCCCGAGGAGACGGTCGCCCTCACCGCTGGCGGCCACACCTTCGGCAAGGCACACGGCAACGGCGATGCCTCCCTGCTTGGCGCCGCGCCCGCCGGCGGTGATCTCGCCGCCCAAGGCTTCGGCTGGGTGAGCGGTCACGAGAGCGGCGGGATCGGCGAGCACACCGTGACCAGCGGCATCGAGGGGTCTTGGGTCAACACGCCGAGGGAATGGAGCGACAATTATTTCCGGCTGCTGCTCGATTATGAGTACGAGCTGGTGAAGAGCCCGGCGGGCGCCAACCAGTGGCAGCCGATTAACCAGAAGGAAGAGGACATGGCCCCCGCGGCCTGGGATCCGAACCTGAAGGTCCCGACGATGATGACCACCGCCGACATGGCGCTCAAGCGCGATCCGGAATTCCGCGCGATCAGCGAGAAGTTCAGGAACGACCATGAGGCGTTCAAGGACGCCTTCGCCCGCGCCTGGTTCAAGCTGACCCACCGCGACATGGGTCCCAAGGTCCGCTACCTCGGGCCGGAAGTGCCCGAGGAAGACCTGATCTGGCAGGATCCGATCCCGGCCGGCACGATGCCGTCCGAAGCGGAAGTCGCGGCGGTGAAGCAGAATATCGCCGAAAGTGGCCTTACAGTCAGCCAGCTGATCAAGACCGCTTGGGCCTCGGCTTCGACCTACCGCAAGTCCGATCACCGCGGTGGTGCCAACGGCGCGCGCGTCGCGCTTGCCCCGCAGAAGGACTGGGAGGTCAACGAGCCGCAGATGCTCGCCAAGGTAATCGACACGCTCAACGGCCTGCGCGGCTCGATGAGCCTCGCCGACGCGATCGTGCTCGGCGGCGTGGTCGCGCTCGAGAAGGCCGGCGCCGGCGATGTCCCCTTCACCGGTGGCCGCGGCGACGCGACCGAGGAATGGACCGACGCCGACAGCTTCGCCGTGATGGAGCCTGAAGCCGACGCGTTCCGCAACTATGTCGGCAAGAAGAAGCTCGTGGTGAAGACCGAGGAGATGATGCTCGATCGGGCGTCGCTGCTCGGCCTGTCGGTGCCGGAGATGGTCGTTCTGGTCGGCGGTCTGCGCGTGCTCGGCGCCAACCATGGCGAGCGCGGCCACGGCCACCTCACTAAGCGTTCGGGCCAGCTGACCAACGATTTCTTCGTGAACCTGCTCGACATGACCAATGTCTGGAAGGCGGTCGATGGTTCGGGCGACGAAGAATATGTCGCGACCGACCGTGCCGGGGGTCACGAGACCTGGCGGGCGACCCGAGCCGACCTGATCTTCGGGTCGAACGCGGAGCTGCGCGCCGTGTGCGAGGTCTATGCCCAGAAGGGCGGCCAAGAGAAGTTCGTTCGCGACTTCGTGGCGGCCTGGACCAAGGTGATGAACGCCGACCGGTTCGACCTAGCTGCCTGAGTTGGGAAGGTCCTCCCCGGCCGCTGAGCCGGGGAAGGTGTTCCCGGGAGGAGAGGCGATGGATCGCGCGGGCGCCGAGGCTCTCGATTCGACCCACACCTGGTGGGCACCCGCCGTGCGGGCGCCGCATCGCGATTGGTCTGGAATGCCCGGCTGCCGCTCGGGCGCGCGATTCCTGATCGACGAGCACAGCCGCCGTCCGGCGCGCGACAACTATCCGGTCTTCGAGACGCGGACTCAGTGCCTAGAATGGATCATGGCCCACCGCGCCGATCTGGTCCGCACGGCGCCAGGGGCCACGGTAATGCCCGTCTCGCTCCAGCGCTGGCTGCTGGGTTTGGAGTAGGCGCAAGAAAGCCGCCGTCGCGTGGAGCGATCGGCGGCTTTCTTATGATTTAGAGGGTCGCGTGGACGGTCGCGACGGCCTTAAGGACCGCGCCGATGCGGGCGGCGGTCTGGATATGCTCGGCCTTGACGCCGTGCTGCTGAAGGACTCGCTCGTGGCTGTCGATGCACATGCCGCAGCCGTTCATCGCGCTCACCGCGAGGCTGAACAGCTCGAAGTCGGCCTTGTCGATGCCCGGATTGCCGATCACGTTCATGCGCAGCTTCGCCGGCAGGGTCCCGTAAACCGGGTTCGAGGACAGGTGGACGAAGCGGTAATAGACGTTGTTCATCGCCATGACCGCCGCGGCCGCGCGCGCCGCATTGGCGGCTTCCGGAGTCAGCTTGCCTTCGGCTTCGGCCTCGACGGCGGCAACCAGCGGCCGGTGGCCGGAGCCGTGGGCACAGGCGAGCAGGAGGCCATATTTGCGCTGGTCGCCCAAAGTCTGGTCGTTGAGCAGCGAGCCGACGTTGAGGCGCAGGTCCTTGGCGTAGTCGGGAAGCGTCTCGGCGAATTCCTTGAGAGACATTTTGAACTCCTATGATCCTCCCCGAGCCGTGCCGGGGAGGCGTTAACAAAAAAAGAGGGGCGCGAGATTGCTCCCACGCCCCTCCCGTTTGGACGTCGCGGCCTCAGGGGGAGAGAGCCGCCCAGGGGCTTAAGCGGCCGGCCGCAGGACGTCCTGACCCTTTTCCCAGTTGCACGGGCACAGCTCGTCGGTCTGCAGCGCGTCGAGGACGCGGAGCGTCTCCGCCGGATTGCGGCCGACATTGAGGCCATTGACCGTGACCTGCTGGATCACGTTGTCGGGGTCGATAATGAAGGTCGCGCGGAACGCGACATGCTCGTTCTTGTCGAGGATGCCGAGGGCCTCCGCGAGCTTGCCGCCATTGTCGGCAATCCACGGGAAGTCGGCCTTGGCCAGATCCTCGTCCGACCGGCGCCACGCGAAGTGGACGTGGGCGGTGTCGGTCGAGGCGCCGATCAGGACCGCGTCACGGTCCTCGAAATCCTGCTTCAGCTCGCCGTAGCCGACGATCTCGGTCGGGCAGACGAAGGTGAAGTCCTTCGGCCAGTAGAAAAGGACCTTCCACTTGCCGTTGGTCTCGGCGAGGTTGATCGTCTCGCCCGCGGGCAGGGCGTCGGTGCCCTGCTGAACCGGAAGGGTGAATTCGGGAAGTTTGTCGCCGACGGTCAGCATCGGTGTGCTCCTGTTTTTCTGAGGTTTCTGAGGAAATCCGTGGCCGCTATATGGGCCGCGATCACCATTGGACAAATTGATAAGTTCTCGTCTATTGATCGATTGCGTCTATGAGCACCTACCTCCCCACCCTGAAGCAGCTCCAGTATCTGGTGGCGCTGAAGACCCATGGCCATTTCGGCCGCGCTGCCGATGCCTGTTTCGTGACCCAGTCCACCTTGTCTGCCGGGATCAAGGAGCTGGAATCGCTGATCGGGGTCACTCTGGTCGAACGGACCAAGCGGGTGGTGCGGTTCACCCCGCTCGGCATACGGGTCGCGGAAAAGGCGCAGCGTATCCTTCGCGAGGCCGAGGAGCTGGCCGACATGGTTCGCGCGGCCGGCAAGCCGCTGTCTGGCGAGCTTCGAATGGGCGTCATCCCCACCATCGCCCCGTTCCTGCTTCCGACGTTGCTGCCGCGGCTTCGTCAGCAATGGCCCGATCTTCGGCTCTATCTGCGCGAGGAGACCAGCCAGGCCGCCTGCGATTCCCTCCACCGCGGCGCCCTCGATTGCGTGCTTCTCGCCCTCCCCTATCGCTGCGGCGACGTCGATAGTGTGACCCTGTTCGATGACCGCCTGCTGATCGCCTTCCCGCCGGGCGGTGCCGACGACTTCCCCGACGCGGTGACTCCCGCGGTGATCGACGAGGACAAGCTGCTTCTGCTCGAGGACGGGCACTGCTTGAAGGATCATGCGCTCGCGGCCTGCAACCGGCCGGAGCTTCGCGCCGAGGCCTCGATCATGGGCACGTCGCTCCACACCCTCGTGCAGATGGTCGACAACGGCCTCGGCATGACTCTCGTCCCCGAGATGGCCGTCAAGGCCGGTCTGCTCGACGGCACTCGGGTCGAGGCTCGCACCCTCAAAGCCGACCACGCCTTCCGGCGGATCGCCCTGGTCTGGCGCAAGGGCTCCCCCCGGGAAAAGGAATTCCGGCTGCTCGCCGACGCTTTGAAGGCGGCGGCCTAGCCCCTCACGCCATGTGGCGAAGGCCGATGCGCAGATAGGCCCAGCCGGTCACCAGAGTGAGCGCCGCCGCGGTCCACAAAAAGGCCAGTCCTGTCCACAGCACCCATCCGCCCTCGACCGCGCCGGCGAGGATGAGCGCGCCGAGCGCGACCATCTGGAACGTCGTCTTCCACTTGGCGAGATGGCTGACCGGCACCGAAACCTGGAGTCCGCCCAAGAACTCGCGAAGGCCCGACACCAGGATCTCGCGAAGCAGGATGACGAGCGCCGCGACGATGTGCGGCCCGGCGATGACCGGCTCCACCCCGTCCTGCCGTGTCGACACCAGCATCAGCAGGACCGCCGCGACCATGATCTTGTCGGCGATCGGGTCGAGGAAGGCGCCAAGCCTCGACACCGTCTTCATCCGCCGCGCCAGCCAGCCGTCGAAATAGTCGGTGATGCAGACCAGCGCATAGAGAGCGAAGGCAAGTGCGAACTCCACCGTGCCCGGCGCCCACAACAGGGCGACCAGCACCGGCACCGCGACGATCCGCGACAGCGTCAGCAGGTTGGGCAGGGTGAGCATTACGGCGCCCTCTAGCGCCATCGATCGGCAATTGGGAGCCAAAGCCTTGTGTCACGGGTTGCGCAGCGGCTATGCCGCACCGGCCGCCGGCCCGACAGGAAGGTTGAAAGTGCGCTCACATACCGCGTCCGGCCGGACGCTCCCTCTCGTCCAGACCTGCGCATGAGCGCCGATCTCGGCCTGCATCTGCTCGGCAAGCGGCGCTTCCTGCCCTTGTTCGTCACCCAGTTCCTGAACGCGTTCAACGACAACCTGTTCAAGAACGCGATGGTTCTGTTCGTCGTCTACCAGGTGCTCAGCGACGAGGCCTCGGAAACGTGGTTCAGCGCGCTCGCCACAGCGCTCTTCATCCTGCCCTTCCTCACCTTGTCCGCTCTGTCAGGGCAACTGGCCGACGCCAACGACAAGGCGAAGATCATCCGCATCGTCAAAGCGTGCGAGATCGGCATCATGACGATCGGCGCCGGCGGCCTGATCATGGGCTGGCTCGGCATCCGGGTCATGGAGGCGGCGATCCCGCTCATGCTCCTCGCGCTTCTCGCGATGGGCATCCATTCGACCTTCTTCGGCCCGATCAAATATGCCGTCCTGCCGCAGCACCTCGAACGCGGAGACGTGCTTGCGGGCACGGGTCTCGTCGAGGCCGGCACCTATCTCGCAATCCTCGCCGGGACGATCATCGCCGGTATCATCGCGGTCCAGACGGCGGCGGTGATGTGCTTCGTCATTGCCCTCATCGGCTATGTCGCCGGGCGACAGGTGCCACCGGCGCCGCCGGAGGAACCCGGGCACAAGATCGACTGGAACGTGATCCGCTCCTCGGTGACTCTCGTTCGCGCGACGATGCACATCCCGCGCCTGTTCATGGCGATCGTCGCGATCAGCTTCTTCTGGACGGTCGGAGCGGTGCTGTTCATCCTGTTCCCGCCCCTGGTGAAGAACGTGCTCACCTCCGACAAGGAGGTCGCGAGCCTGTTTCTCGCAATCTTCTCAATCGGCGTTTCGATCGGCTCGATCGTGATCAACCGCCTCCTGAAGGGGGAGGTCTCCGCCCGCTATTCCGCGCCTTCGGTGATCGTGATGGGCGTGTTCATCGTGCTCTTCTACCAGGTCTGTCACGGCTGGGAGCGAACGCCCGACGGCACGCTTCTGCAATTCTGGGACTTCTTCCACCATCCCGACGCGCTCAAGCTGGTCGGCTGCCTGCTCGGGATAGCAATCTCCGGCGGCATGTTCGTGGTGCCGCTCTACGCCTTCCTCACCACGACCGTGCACAAGAGCGAGGCTGCGCGGACGGTCGCGGCCAACAACATCGTCAACAGCCTGGCGATGGTGATCGGCTCCATCATCTCGACCGGCCTGTCGCTGCTCGAGATGCAGACGGTCGATCAGCTCCTGCTCGCGGCCGCGATGTGCCTGGTATCGGCCTGGCTCGGCTGGAAGCTCCACAAGGTCTGCGACGACGGCAAGATCTTCGAAGGCCACTCCCTTCCCGAAGACGCCTGAGTTCAGACCATCGCCCTCGGGTTCCTGAACACCCGGGTAACCTCGGGCTCGAAGCTCTCGAGCGGGTCGACGTCGAAACCGGGGTCGAACGCGGGCGCGTCCCACTCGTCGACCAGCTTCACGGCGAAATCGTACCAGCTCTCGTCCCGGAACCGCTCGCGGGCCTCGGGATCGAGGCCGAGATGCTCGAAATAATAGCGGCCCTGGAAGGACTGGTGCCAGTAGATGGCGTGGTAGATGTCGTCGCTGACATAGGGCTTCAGCATCTCCGCCGCGATCGCTCCGTGGTTGGGGATGCTGAACAATTTCCCGAGGTCGTGGCACAGCGCCGCCACCACTTCCTCGTCGCTCGCCCCCGCACGCCGCGCCAGGGTCCCCGCCATCAGGCTGTGGGTCAGCTGGTTGGCCGCGAAGCCGACCTCGATCGCCTCGAGACGTGCGAGGCTCTCCATGATCTGCTTCGCCGCCGCGCGCTGCTGGTGGGAGCGATGCGCCTGAGCGATATGCGCCCAGTCCTCGGCCGTGCCGTCATGCATGTCGGTGAACATGGCACGACTTCTACCACTTGCAGGGCCATGGCAAAAGCGGGTCAGCCTGCCGCGCCGACCGCGGCCTGATCGCGCGCTGCCTTCCAGAACAAGGCGGCCGAGATCAGCCAGATGGCACCGAAGGTTGCGCTGAGTATCCCACCGCGAGGGTCCTGGGACATCCCGACGACGGAGACAACGACCTGCGCAGCCGCGGCAGTGGCCGTGGTCACCGCCATCGCGCCGGCACGAAAGCGCGAGACGATCCCGCCGAGGAGGGCGAGGCCGACGATCGCGATGAAGAGGAGGTTAAAGGGGTCATCCTCATCCCCGATCATCCCAACCGCGGCGATCGCCCAGATGGTAAGGAATGCGGCCGCGAGCGCGAAGCCGGCGCCGGCCCGGTATGCATAGTTGCGTGACGCTCGGACGGTGAGCTCGAACAATCCACCCGTTCCTCCGATTATGATGCCGGCGAAAATGAAGTCGCTCTCGGTCCAATTCACCTCGTCGCCAAAGCGCATGGCGACGAGCGGCAGCAGCAGAAGCAGCACCGCGGTGCCCCAGCCTGCTATCCGCCACCGACTGCCAAATCGCCTTGTCCCCGCTTCCGAATGTGCCGTCATGTCCCTGCCCTTCTCCATGAGTGAGACCATCGACTGCACCAAAAGACGGGTGAGCGGCATGAGTGACTTGTGAGCTTTCGCTGAAAAGCGCTCGCCTCACGTGACGAGCCTCGGCCTGGCCGATTGACGAAGCGACTCCGCCCGGCTTGATGAGGTCCATGAGCCCGCCGCTCGACCGCATCTCTATTGCAGCCGCGCGCCGCATCGGCCTCGCCGCCCAGGGCTTCGGCGGCGCGAAGCCGGCCTTGCCGAATTGGGGTCACCTCGCCCGCAATCTCGGCCGGCTCGGCCTTCATCAGATCGACAGCGTCAACGTCCTGGCCCGCGCCCATTATCTGCCGGCCTTCTCGCGGCTCGGTCCGTACGACTCCGGCCTGCTCGACGGCGCCGCCTGGGGCCTCAGGCGCAAGCGCCGTCTGTTCGAATATTGGGCCCATGAGGCCTCGCTCCTGCCGCTCGATCTCCACCCGCTGCTGCGTTGGCGAATGGCCGAGGCCGACCGCGGCGAGACCGGCTGGGGCTCGGTGCGCCGCTTCGCAACCGAGCGGCGCGGCGAGGCGGAAGCCATCCTCGCGCGCATTCGCAACGAAGGGCCGATGGCGGCGTCGGACTTCGAGCACGGCCGCAGCCGATCAGGCTGGTGGGAATGGGGCACGACCAAGCACGCGCTCGAATTTCTGTTCTGGGCGGGCCACGTCACCACCGCCACGCGCCGCGGAAGCTTCGAGCGAGTCTACGACCTTCCCGAGCGAGTGATTCCCTCGGCGATCCTCGATCTGCCGACGCCGGCGCCAGCCGATGCCCAGCGGGAGCTCCTGGCCCTCGCCGCGCGAGCGCTCGGCATCGCCACCGCCGGCGACTTGCGCGACTATTTCAGGCTGAAGCCCGAGCCCGTCCGCGCCGCGATCGAGGCGCTCGTCGAGGACGGCACTCTCATTCCCGTCGCGGTCGAAGGATGGCGCCAGCCCGCCTACCTCCACGCCGCTGCGCGCCGGCCGCGTCGGATTCGAACCCAGGCGCTGCTCGCGCCGTTCGACCCGCTCATCTGGGAGCGGTCGCGAACCGAGCGCCTGTTCGGCTTCCGCTACCGGATCGAGATC
>JAEZHP010000046.1 GCA_023416515.1 Pseudomonadota bacterium
GTTCGGCACGTAGCTCATCGCCGTGTCGCTCGAGACATGGATCGCATCGACCGTCGCGAGGGACCAGGCGAAGCCCGCCGGGCCACCGAGTTCGTAGTCGCCGCAGCCACGGTCGAAGACACGGAGATCCGTCGAGAGGGGAAGGCCGAAGTTCTGGAAGCTGGAGAGGTTGTCCGCCTCCGAGTTGCCGTAACCGAGATAGCAGCAGTAGTTCGCGCAGTAGTAGCTCGTTGCGTTGAACATCCCTGCATCGGTGAAATTCGTGCCTGAGTGCTCGTTCTGGTTCTGATCGAAGCCCCACCTCTCGCAGTATGCCTTGTAGTCGGCGTTGCTCGTGAAGGCGGTGCCGTTCGGCGCGAAGAGGAAGACGAGCCGCTTGTTGCCCGACGCGAGCATCGTCGTGGCGTAAGGCATGTCACCGCACGTGACCGAGATGTTCACGTCCACGCCGCCGACGCTGCCGCTCGCGTTCGCGATCGTGCAGTAACGGCCGTGCGGGTGGCTCTTCACGGTAAGCGTGTAGGTGCTTCCGCTCTTGAGCTTCTTCGAGAACGCGAAGGGCCCGTCGTCGCCGACCGTGATGTCGTCGCCACCGTTGTTCTGCAGGACGACCGCCGTGCCTCCGGCGAGGCCCGTGACCGATCCGCCGATCGTGTAGCTGCTCGTCATGCACTGCACGGAGACCGTGGTGATGTTCGCATCGACGACAGCGCCGGCATCGTGCGAGACCGTGCAGGTCTGCGCCGGGTGCGTGGGATGCGTCTTGACCGTGACGGCGTACGCCTCGCCGCTCGGGACCGTCGCGCCGAAGGCGAAGGTGCCGTCCGTGTTCACGGTGAGGTCGTCTCCGGCGTGGTTCTGAAGCACGAGCCCCGTGCCCTCCAGGCCGCTGACGGAGCCGCCGACGGTGTACCGGTTCGTGCTGCAGTTGACCGCGACCGTGACGATGTTGCCGTTGGTCACCTGGCCGACACCCGCGACGACGTCGCAGGACTGCGCCGGAGCAGACGGTTGACTCTTGATCGTCACGGCGTACGCGCCGCCGCTCTCCACCGCGGTGGTGAACGTGAAGTGGCCGTCCGCCGAGACGGGGAGGTCGGCGCCATCGTTGTTCCGGAGGACGAGTCCGCTGCCGACGAGACCCGAGACCTGGCCGCCGACGGTGTAGCTGTTCGTCGTGCACGCGACGCTGACGTCGCTGACGTCGCTGCCGCCGATCTTGCCGACGCCGTGGGTCACGACGCAGGACTGACTCGGCGCGTGGGGGGATGACTTCACCGTCACCGCAAAGGTCTCTCCGCTGGGGACGTGGGTCGGGAACGCGAAGTCGCCGTCGCTGGCGATCGCGAGGTCGTCCTCGCCGTTGTTCTGCAGGAGGAGCCCGCCGCCTCGCAGCCCCGTGACATGACCTCGCACGACGTACCGGTTGGTCGTGCACGTCAGACCGATGCCCGTCACATGCGAGGCTGCCACGGTGCCGCCCGCGTGCGTGAGCACACAGGTCTGGCTCGGGTTCTTCGGCTGCGCCTTGATCGTCGTCTGGTAGGTGGTGAGGTCCTCGAGCGGCGTCGCGAACGCGAAGGTGCCACTTCCGCTGAGCGCGAGGTCGTTGCCCCCGTTGTTCTGGAGGACGAGCCCAGTCCCGAGGAGGCCGCTCGCCGTGCCGCCGATCGCGAACGTGTTCGTCGCACAGTCGACCGCGATGGCCGTGACGTTCCCCGAGCCGACCATACCGTCGCCGCCCACGACCGTACACGTCTGGCTGGGCGTGCTCGGCTCGACCTCGACGGTGACGTGGTAGTTCGTCCCGCTCCTGCGCGCGGTCGGGAACGCGAACGCCCCCGACGCGGTCACCCCCACGGTCTCGCCGCCGTCGATCACGAGGGTGAGGCCGGAGCCCACGAGGCCGCTCACCGTACCGCCGACCGCGTACTCGTTCGTCGTGCAGTTGACGGCGACGTCGGTGACGTCCTTCGATGTCACGTGCGCGCTACCGTTCGTGACGGCGCACGTCTGACTCGGCTCCGACGGTTGCGACGCGACCGCGACAGCGTACTCCGCGCCCGAGGCCACCGGTGTCGCGAAGGCGAAGGTCCCGTTCGCGCTGATGACGAGGTCGTCTCCGGCGGCGTTCTGGAGGACCAGGCCTTTCCCGGCGAGCCCACTCACGCTACCGCCGACCGTGTGCTTGTCGGTCGAGCAATCGATCGTGATGCTCGTCACGTTGGCCGACACCGTCACGCCCGTACCGCCGCTCACGGCGCACGTCTGCGACGGCGCGGTAGGCTGCGTCTTGATCGAAACCGAGAACGACGCGCCGCTCACGAGCTTCTTCGGGAAGTGGAAGGAGCCGTCAGCGGCGATCGGGAGATCGTCGCCGGCATTGTTCTGAAGGACGAGACCGGTGCCCCGCAGCCCGCTCACCGATCCGCCGATGCCGACGAGCTTCGCCGAGCGTGTCTCCTCGGCAGGAGAAGGAGAGGGAGAAGGAGAGAAAGAAGGAGAGGGAGCAGGTGGCGTCGTGGTCGCGCTGGAGGGCTCCTGTCGGCACCCGGTCACGAGGGTGGTGAACGCGAGAAATAAGGGGAGAACTGTCGAAGTGCGCGGAGACTGCATTGGAGGATCCAACGTCGGTCGCCGGAGCACAGTTAAGCCCGACGCTCGCTCGAGCCGTCGGATCGCGCTCGAACGCGACGTGTCATGCCCGTGCTGCCGGGTAGGACATGCTTCCAGCATGTCGCATCGTCGGGCTCGATGGGTCCGACGGAAATGGGGGAGGCCCCGGCCCTGCCCGAGATGAGGCGTCCATGACGCTGGCCTCGAGCCGTCATCGGTTCGTCCGCGAGAGGTCGGCGAAGATCATCCGCCGTTGACCGGCACGACGAACCTCGAGAACGCGCTGCGAGCGGGCCGACGAGCGCACGGAGCGAGGCGAGCGCACGGAGCGAGGCGAGCGCACGGAGCGAGGC
>JAEZHP010000095.1 GCA_023416515.1 Pseudomonadota bacterium
AAGTAGATAATAAGTAAGTAAATAAAAAATAAAAAGAAAGAAGCTGTACTGAAATAAAAAGGTACAGCTTCTTTTTAGTGCGCCCAGCATGGGCGCAATCTAACGGGTGAAAGTCCCGAGTGCGGGTTAGTAGTACCAAGCACATAGCCAAGAGCAAGGGTGTCCTCGGTGACGAGGAATCTGAAGGAAGCTGGCGGCAAACTTCTGGTCTGACGAACAGAAATCACATCAGGCATATATAGACTGGGTAAGGTTGCTGAACAAACCAAAGCCCTAAACTACTCGGAAGTCTATGGTGTAAATGTGGCAGATAGATGGAAGGAAAGATTGCGTTCTTACCTGGGGAGGTCTCACGGACGTGTGAAACATAGAGTATGAAATACGGTTGAAACAAGATTTATCGTGAGAAGTCAGCAGATGTCGTAGTATGCGACACAGTCGACGGTGTCGCAAAAGGACAGAACTTTAGGAGATGAAAGTAAATGAATGTTACTAACGAAGAAATAAAATACAGAAAACTTCATAATGGAATAGATGGAGGCTATCTGCAAATGGTATCCGCGGAACGGAAAGAGTATGCAGAAGCGTATGCTTCTTCAAAGATAACTGAAAACAACATCATCAACACAGACTTGTCGACGGATAGACTATTGGAAAAGATATTGGCTAAAGATAACCTATATCAAGCTTATGAGAAGGTTAAATCCAATAAAGGAGCCGGAGGAGTTGATAAGATGGGAGTAGATGAACTTCTACCATATCTTAAAGAGAACCAAAGGCAACTATTCCAATCAATAAAGGACGGCAAATACCGTCCGAATCCCGTAAGAAGGGTAGAAATACCCAAGGATAATGGGAAAATGAGAAATCTAGGGATACCTACTGTAGTTGATAGGGTAATACAGCAAGCAATATCACAAGTATTAACACCTATATTTGAGAAGCAATTCTCAGATAACAGTTATGGTTTTCGTCCAAAACGAAGTGCGCATGATGCCATGAAGAAATGTATAGAAAATACGAATGATGGTTTTATTTACGTTGTAGATATGGATTTAGAGAAATACTTTGATACAGTAAATCAAAGTAAGCTTATCGAAATTCTTTCGAGAACAATCAAAGATGGAAGAGTAATATCGCTCATTCATAAGTATTTAAAAGCAGGAGTTGTAATTAATCATACATTCAAAGAAACAGGTGTCGGAGTGCCCCAAGGCGGACCGTTGAGTCCACTTCTTAGTAATATCATGTTAAATGAATTAGACCAAGAACTAGAACGAAGAGGGCACAGATTTGTGAGATATGCAGATGACATTGTTATCTTTTGTAAGAGTAAAAGAAGCGCAAGTCGGACGCTTACAACTATACTGCCATTTATTGAAGATAAGCTATTCCTAAAAGTAAACCATGAGAAAACTGTGGTCTCTTATGTAGGAAGAATTAAGTTTCTGGGATTTTCATTCTACAAACATAAAAGTGGGATGAGATTGAGGGTACACCCCAAAGCAATACAGAAGATGATAACGAATGTGAAAGCATTTACATCCAGAAGTAATGGTATGGGAAACGAATTCAGAGCAATGAAAATGAAGAGATATATTCAGGGATGGATAAATTACTTTAAGATTGCTGACATGAAAACACTAATGAATAAAACAGATGAATGGATGAGAAGACGCATCCGAATGATCTTCTGGAAACAATGGAAGAAAGTCAAAACTAAACTTAAAATGCTAAAACAGTACGGAATTAATGAAGGAAAAGCGTGGGAATATGCGAACACAAGAAAAGGCTACTGGAAAATATCCAACAGCCCAATTCTTAGCAAAAGCCTAGACAACCAAACATTAATTAATTTAGGTTTTATTTATTTTTCTGATTATTATTCGAAAGTTTGTGTAAACTAGAGAACCGCCGTATACGGAACCGTACGTACGGTGGTGTGAGAGGTCGGTAGTTGAAATAATCAACTACCTCCTACTCGATTACTGAAATTCAATAATATTTAACATAACAGAAGCATCAACAAATATACATAAGGAATCATCATAATACTTCTCAATATGTATATTTTACTAGTATCTGCTCATAGCATATACTAATCAGGTATTCCTTGGAGGAGAGTAGACTATTGGCAAAACCTGTATATTACATACATAAAGTTGACAATCAATCAAACGAGGAGATTGAAAAGAAGATTAAGCTTTTTCATACGGTAGGATTTAAAGTAGTTATTATTTGTGATGGTGTAGAATCAGATATGTCATCATGCTTAAGAAAAATAATATACAATAATTTACATCGGTAGAAATAGATAATAAATGACCTTTAATGATAATGGTGTACATCTCTTTATGGAGGGCTCTTTCTATGGACGAAAAACATGTTGTTGGGTACGTGAGATTATCAAGAGATGACGATAAAAAGAATTATTCATCGATTGAAAACCAAAAAAGCCTGATAGAAAGATATGCAAAAGAGAATGGAATGGAGATTAGTGAATTCTATGAGGACGATGGTGTGTCAGGATATATTTTCGATAGACCATCGTTTTCAGAACTTTTAGATAACTTAGAATCAGGAAAAATAGATGTTGTTATTGCAAAGGACCTCTCAAGAATCGGGCGAAATAATGCAAAAGTGTTATTGTTCTTGGATCATATATGCCAAATCGGAAAAAGACTTATCATTATTGATGATAATTATGATACGCTAAAAGATAATGATGATATCATTGGTATTAAATCGTGGTTTAATGAAAGATATGTTAAGGATACCAGTAAAAAGATTAAGTCAATCCTTCGTATGAAACAAAAAGAGGGATCCTATATGACGCATGCGCCATACGCTTATCAGATTGTTAAAAAGCAGTTTATTATAGATGAAGATCAGGCAGAAGTTATTAGAAAGATATTTAACTTATATTTATCAGGGTATGGTTA
>JAEZHP010000097.1 GCA_023416515.1 Pseudomonadota bacterium
GCCTCGCGCTGGGCTTCGGCGGAGCCGATCGCTTCGGCTGCCTGCTCGAGCCGCTCCTCAGCCGCTTCGCGTGCCTCGCGTGCCGCGCGGCGGCGGGAAACGAGATCCTGGCCGTCGTCCAGCTGCGCAAGCTGGTCGGCGATCCGCTTCGCCTCCGCCTCGGCTCGGGCAAGGCGCTGAGCGGCACCGTCGAGCTGTGCTCGGGCGAGCCGGTGCTCGGCCTGTTCCGCGGCCTCGGCGCTCCGCGCTGAGGCGAGGGTTGCGTCGGCCTCCCGCGCCACTCCTTCGGCTTCGGCCAGGCGCTCGGCAATCCTCTCGCTCTGCGTGCCGGCATCGGCGAGGCGCGCGTCGAGGACGTCGATCTCCTCCTGCAAGCGACCCAGGGCCGCCGCGGCGTCGTCGCGAAGCGCGGCCTCGCGCGCACGGTCGGCGACGAGCGTGTCGCGGCGGCGGGTGAGTTCGTCGAGCCGGCGGCGCGCGCTGTCGCGCTCGGCGCGAAGCCGGGCAAGTTCGTGGCCGAGCTCGGAGGCCCGTTCGCGCGCGGCGGTGGCGGCGTTGCGGCTCGCCGCGACGGCTTCGGCGGCGCAGCGCTGGGCTTCGGCGGCTTCCGCATGGGCCTTGGCCGCTGCATCGACCGCAGCCACCGCAAGCTCCGCTTCCTTACGAGCGGCTGCCGCTGCGTCGGCGGCCTCCTTCCAGCGCGAGAAAACCAGCCGCGCCTCGGCGACCCGAATCTCGTCGCTCAATTTGCGGTAGCGCTCGGCGGCGCGCGCCTGGCGCTTCAGGGCCGCGGCGCGCTGCTCCATGTCGCCCAGCAGCTCGTCGAGCCGAGTCAGATTGGCCTCGGCCGCGCGCAGCTTCTGCTCGGCGTCGCGGCGGCGGACGTGGAGCCCGGCGATCCCGGCTGCCTCCTCGAGCATCAGCCTGCGCTCGGCGGGCTTGGCGGCGATGATCGCGCTGATCCGCCCCTGGCTGACCAGCGCCGGCGAGTGAGCGCCGGTGGCGGCGTCCGCGAACAGCAGGCCGACGTCGCGGGCGCGAACATCGCGGCCGTTGATCCGGTAGGCGGAGCCCGCGCCGCGCTCGATCCGCCGGGTCACCTCGACGTCGCCGGAGGCGAGCAGCCGGATGCCCTCAGGATCGGCGATATCCTCAGGGGCGCGCTCGATCGACAAGGTGACTTCGGCGAAGTCGCGCGACGGGCGGGTCGCGGTGCCGGCGAAGATCACGTCGTCCATGCCGGAGCCGCGCATCGACTTGGCTGAGCTTTCGCCCATCACCCAGCGGATCGCCTCGAGCACGTTCGACTTGCCGCAGCCGTTGGGCCCGACGATCCCGGTGAGGCCCGGCTCGATTCGAAGGTCGGCCGGTTCGACGAAGCTCTTGAAGCCCGACAGGCGCAGCCGCTTTATCTGCATGCGCCCGCCGTCCGGCTGGAATCGCGGCTAAAGCTTCGGAGTGAGGGACCAGCCTTGCAAAGTCGCAGCCCCCCCACGCCGGTCACCTGCCCCTTTCGCCTGCCCCCGTGGTGGGGGCCGAAAGCAGCGGCTGGATCATCGCCCAGTTGGCCGCACCGATCATTTGCCCGTTGAGCATGAAGGTCGGAGTGCCGGTCACTCCAAGCCGGTCGGCGGAGTCGCGCATGGCCATGACCTGTGCAAGATTGTCGGCGCTGGCGAGGCAGCGGCTCGCTTCAGCGGGCGAAATACCGTGCGCGGAAGCGATCTGCTTGAGGCCGATCAACTCGGCGGTCCGGGTGACCGATTGCGGAGTCGGACGAACCTCGACCTCGGCCTTCTGGGCCGCAGTCAAAGTCTCCGCGCGCCCGGCCCACGCCGACTGCTGGGCCAACAAGTCCCTGGTCAGCCCGAAATATTCCCCCGGCGCGGCGCAGCGGCTGAGAACAGCGGCTGCGAGGTCGTAATGGTTGAGGACGTAGTTTCGATATTCGACACTGACCCGCCCCGTACGGACCTGCTGAATCAGCGTCGGAGACGCTTCCGCCGAAAAGGCCGCGCAGTGCGAGCAGGTCAAAGACAGGAACTCGACCAGCTTCACCGGAGCGTCGGGATTGCCCATCCGGAAGCCGCCTTCAGGCGTGGTCGCCACGCGCTGCGACCAGTCGACGGCCTGGACCACCGGCGCCTGCGCCACGGCCGGAGCCGCGGCGAGGAGCCCGAGGGCGAGAAATGCCGAGGCGATCCGCTTCATATCAGGACCCGATCGCCGCCCGCAGCCGGTTCTCGAGCGACATGCCCGGCGTCTGCGGGTGGTTCCAATAACCGACATTCTCCTGGACCTGGCCGTTGATGAAGAAGGTCGGAGTGCCGGTGACCCCATCCTCCTGCACCTTGCGCTGGGCCTCGGCGAGCGCGTTGAGGTTCGCGGGATTGTTCAGGCACTCGTCGATCCGCGCCTGCGGCATGCCGCGCTGGCGGAAGAACTGGTCCATGCCCATCGCCCGGGCGAGCGCCGGCGCCTGCTGCTGCGGCGGCATCGCCTGAAGCGCCTGGAGCTGGGATTCGGGGATGGCACGGGTGCGCGCCGACCATTCGGCCTGGGTGGCGTAGAGCTGCTCGGTCAGCGCGAAGAAGGATTGCGGTCCCTGGCAACGAAGCAAGGTCGAGACTCCGGCGTCGGTCGGGAACAGAAGCACCGGGCGGAATTCCCAGCTCACCTGGCCACTTCGAACGAAGGTGTTCTTAAGCTCCTCAGAGGCTTCTTGCGAAAATTCCGCGCAGTGCGGGCAGCTGATCGAGGCATATTCGACGAGCTTCACCGGAGCGTCCGGATTGCCCATCCGGAAGCCGCCCTCGGGCGTCTGCTGGACGACCTGGGTCCAGTCGCCATTGTTGGGCGCCGCGATCTGCGGCAGCGCCGCATTCGTGTCGATGGAGGCGGCGGCCTGGTTGAGGTCGCTCTCGCCGCCGCAGCCGGCAACGGCCAGAGCCAAAGCCGAAGCGATTCCGACAAAAACTGGCTTCATCTTTTCCTGTCTCCAATGGTGCCGATCACTGGGATCGCCGTCACGATGGGCGCTCCTTCGCTTGCGGCGATGCCTTGCGCAAGGGACTCGAGCACTGCGCGAAGTTCAGGATCGGCGACTTCGCGAAGCGATTCGCCAAGCTCGGCGGGGACTGGCGGAGGCGGCGCCGCAGGTGCCTTGCGCTTGGTCTGGGTGGCGATTCGGCCCTGGCGGAAGGACACGCGATCGATTGCCGGATAGCCAAAGAAGCGGTTCACACGCTCGACGATCACCGGAGCGACATGCTGGAGCATCGGCGCGTGCGCGCCCTCCACGACGAGGGTCAGCACTCCGCCGCTCTTGCGGCCGGGGGGGAAGCGGATCGATTCGGGCGAGGAGACATTGGCGTAGCGGTCGCCGACGATCTCGGGCCAGCGCGTGACGATGCTGTGCTGGACGAAGCCGAACCGGCGGAAGGCCGCGGCGCCGACACCGCCGAGCAGGTCGGACACCGACCGCACGCCGTTCACGCGCGGAGCCGGATCCTTCGATTTTGTCTTCCCGCCCACTTTGCCCATCGAAAAGATAGTGGCACAGGCCGGCGGTGCCCGTCGATGCGACAAATGCCCTGATGCGCTGGTATGCTGTGGATAAGCGACGGCTGCCCTGGCGCGCCGAAACCGGCGAGACGGCGGACCCCTATCGGGTGTGGCTGTCGGAGATCATGCTTCAGCAGACCACCGTCGCTGCAGTGAAACCCTATTTCGAGAATTTCATCCGGCGCTGGCCGAATGTCGAAGCGCTCGCCGGAGCCGACGAGGCCGAGGTGATGCGCGCCTGGGCCGGGCTTGGCTATTATGCACGGGCCCGCAACCTCATCGCCTGCGCCCGCGAAGTGGCGGGTAGGGGCGGGACCTTTCCGCCTGACGAGGCGGCTCTGCTCAAGCTTCCCGGCATCGGCGCCTATACGGCGGCGGCTGTGGCAGCCATCGCCTTCGGCAAGCGCGCGGTCGTCGTGGACGGCAATGTCGAGCGGGTGGTGTCCCGACTGTTCGCAATGTCCGACCCGCTGCCGGCTGCGAAGCCGCGGCTTCGCGAGCTCGCCGACCGGCTGACTCCGCAGGAAGGCGCCGGCGATTTCGCCCAGGCGATGATGGATCTCGGCGCCACCGTCTGCACTCCGCGCTCGCCCGATTGCGGCCGCTGCCCGGTCGCGCAATGGTGCTCGGCCCGGGCCGAGGGACGGCCGGAGGCTTACCCCGTGAAGGCCAGGAAGACGGCCAAGCCTCGGCGCGAATGGACGGCCTACTGGCTTCAGCGTGAGGGCGAGGTGCTTCTGGTTCGGCGGCCGGCGCGCGGACTTCTCGGCGGAATGCTCGGGCTGCCTGTCGAGGCGCCCGCGGAGACGGGGTGGGAAGAGGCCGGCGCGGTCGACCATGTCTTCACCCATTTTGCCCTGAGCATGACGGTTCTGTGCGGCGAGGGTCATTCGGCGCTCGATGGCGAATGGTGGCCGGTGGACCGCGTCGAGGAGGCGGGGCTTCCGACGGTCTTTGCCAAGGCTGCGCGGCGAGCGCTGGCGTGGCGGCAGGCGCCGCGGCGGGAGGCTGCATGATCGCGCCCGGCTTCACCGGCGCCGGCCTCGACCGAGCCGACCAATTGCGAGTCGACGCGCTTCGCCTCGCCGAAGCGCTCGCCCATGCCGAGGCTGGGGTGCTCGCGATGCAGGGGCTCGAGCCTGAGCTCGACGAGGCGGGCCGCCTGGTCTGGTCACCGATCGACGGCCATTCGATCGAGCGACTCATCCTGCTCGGATTCGACGGGGAAGCGCCGCGCTTCGCACCGCTCGGCGACGTCGCTCCGCACGGCACCGCGGCGATGCACCTGTTCAAGCTGATCAGCGAGCTCGACTCGCGCGAGGCGGCGATCTGGGCGGCGGCGCGAAGCCTCAACGAATGGCACGCCCGACATCGCTTCTGCGGCGTCTGCGCGACTCCGACCGAGCCGTTCCGCGCCGGCTGGGGTCGCCGCTGCTCAGGCTGCGGCACGGAAAACTTCCCACGCGTCGACCCGGTGGTGATCATGCTCGCCGAGCATGAGGGCCGAGTTCTGGTCGGACGCCAGCACCGCTACCCGCCGGGCCGCTATTCGGCGCTCGCGGGTTTCCTGGAGCCCGGCGAATCCATCGAGGAAGCGGTCGCGCGCGAGCTGTTCGAGGAAGCCGGCATCCGGGTCGGCCCCGTGCGCTACGTCACCAGCCAGCCATGGCCCTTTCCCTATTCGCTGATGATGGCCTGCATGGCCGAAGCGGAAGGTGACTCGCTTACTCTCGACACCACCGAGATCGAGGATGCCTTCTGGGTCGACCGGGAGGGGGTCAGGGCAGCCCTGGACTCGGCGCCGGACGCTCCGTTCCAGGCGCCGCCGCCCTACGCCATCGCCCACACCCTCCTGCGCTGGTGGGTCGAGCAGGGCGCCTAGCGCCCGGTCAGCTGCCCCTCGGTCCGGACTTGCGGCTCGACCACGATCAGCGCACTCATTCCGATCAGGCGGCGAACCCAGCTTCTGCTTCGCATCCGGTAGCGGCCGACGCTCGGCACCAGGTTGATCGCGCGGGTCTCGCCGGGGGCAAGGGTCATTCCGCCGTTGGCGACGAGATCGGAGTCTCCGGACCGCACCCGAGAGCGAGCGAAGAAGCTTCCGGCCTGGAGGCTGAGCGGGGAGCGGCTGCTGTTGTAGAAGACGAGGCGAACCGGCTCGCCCGCGGGCAGCCTGATCACCTCAGGCTCGAACGCATTCGCCCGAACCAGGACCTGATGCTCGATTCCCTGCCGCCATTCCGGCTCGCGCGGCTGTGCGGCCGCGGGCGCAGCGAGGACGAGGAGCAGTGGCAGAAGCAGGCGACGCATACAGACCTCCCGCTACGACAATGGCTTGCGGGTATAGCAGTTCCGGCCGCTATTCGGGAATCGTCATGTCCTGAGCGCTAGAATCGAAGCGGCATCACCGTCTTCACGCTCGGCAGCGCCGACAGCTTGCCGATCAGCGGACCGTCGACCTGTCCGTCCACAGCGATCAGCGCGATCGCCTCTCCGCCCGCGGCTCGGCGCCCGAGATGGAAGGTCGCGATGTTGACGTTCGAATCGCCGAGCGCGGAGCCGACGCGTCCGATGAAGCCCGGCCTGTCCTCGTTGACGAAGTAGATCATGTCGCCGTCGAGCTCGGCCTCGACCGCGACCCCGAACAGGTCGACGAGGCGCGGCGCGGAATTGCCGAACAATGTGCCGGCCACGCTCTTCTCGCCGTCCTGCGTCATCACCGACACCCGGACGAGCGTGTGGTAGTCGCCCTCGCGCTCGTGGCGAATCTCGCGCACGTCGATTCCGCGCTCCTTCGCCAGGAAGGGCGCATTGACCATGTTCACCGTGTCGGAATGGACCCGCATAAAGCCGGCCAGGACCGCGCTCGAGATCGGCTTCTGGTTGAGCTCGGCCGCCGCGCCCTCGGTCTCGATGCTGATCTGGCTGAGCCCGCCATGGGCAAGCTGCCCGACCAGGCTTCCGAGCCTCTCGGCCAGCGCCATATAGGGCTTTAGCCGCGGCGCCTCTTCGGCGCTGAGGCTCGGCATGTTGAGCGCGTTGGTGACCCCGCCGCGCACCAGGAAGTCGCTCATCTGCTCGGCGACCTGGATGGCGACATTGACCTGCGCCTCGTTGGTCGACGCTCCCAGATGCGGGGTCGCCACCAGGCCCGGTGTCCCGAAGAGCGGATTGTCCGTGGCTGGCTCCTCGACGAACACGTCGAGCGCCGCTCCGCCGATATGCCCGCTCTCGAGCCCCGCCTTGAGCGCCGTCTCGTCAATGAGGCCACCGCGCGCGCAGTTGATGATCCTAACGCCTTTCTTGCTCTTGGCGAGGTTCGCCGCCGACAGAATGTTGCGGGTCTGGTCGGTGAGCGGCGTGTGAAGGGTAATGAAGTCGGCTCGGCGGAGAAGCTCGTCGAGCTCGACCTTCTCGACGCCGAGCTCGAGTGCGCGCTCGGGGGTCAGGAACGGGTCGAAGGCGACGACCCGCATCCTCAGGCCCAGTGCGCGGTCGGCGACGATCGAGCCGATATTGCCGCACCCGATCAGACCCAGGGTCTTGGCGGTCAGCTCGACTCCCATGAACCGGTTCTTCTCCCACTTGCCGGCCTGGGTGGAGGCGTCCGCCTGCGGAAGCTCGCGGGCGAGCGCGAACATCAGCGCGATTGCGTGCTCGGCGGTGGTGATCGAGTTGCCGAACGGCGTGTTCATGACGACGATTCCCCGCGCGGTGGCGGCAGGGATGTCGACATTGTCGACACCGATGCCGGCCCGGCCGATCACCTTCAGGTTGGTCGCCGCCTCGAGCAGGTCCGGAGTGACCTTGGTCGCCGAGCGGATGGCGAGGCCGTCATAGTCGCCGATGATGGCCTTCAGTTCGTCCTTGGTGAGGCCGGGCTTCTCGTCGACCTCGACGCCGTTGGCGCGGAAGATCTGCGCGGCGTTCGGATCCATTTTGTCGGAGATGAGGACGCGAGGCATTATTGTCCTTTCTGTTCCCTCTCCCCTTCAGGGGAGAGGGTGGTTGAGCGA
>JAEZHP010000140.1 GCA_023416515.1 Pseudomonadota bacterium
GTCGTCGCGCCGGTCACCGAGCGGCTCGACGGCTTCGACGCCACCGGGGCCGGGCGCGCGATCGAGGCGTTCCTCGACGACCTCAGCAACTGGTACGTCCGCACCCAGCGGCGGCGCTTCTGGGGCGGCCGCGGCGGCGAGGCCGGCGCGGCTCGCATGTTCGACGCCAACGGCGTGCTCACCCGCGAGGAGTTCCGCGCTCGAGCGCTTCAACGCTTCGAGCGGCTCGATCTCAACCGCGACGGCACGATCACTGCGGCCGAGCGCCAGGAAGCGCGCCAGCGCTTCCGCGCCGAGCGTCAGGGCCGTCGTGGAGCAACTCGGAACTAGGCTCTTCCAGGAGCGGGAAGAGGGGCGGGGCCAGCGATGGCTCCGCCCCTTATCGTTTAAGATCCAGCGGCTGGACCGGCTGCAGTTTTGATCCACTTTAAGGATGGCGCACCCTGGCTGTGTCATCTTCCCAACTGGCGCCGCTTGGCGCCGCAGGGGGATGTGTGGGCTATTACCGGCTCTATTTGCTGAGCGCCCCCGAAGGGCGTTTCGTTGGCTTCGAGGAGATCGAGGCGGTCGATGATGTCGACGCCGTCCGTCGCGCCGAGGCTTTCGTCGGTGACCGTCCGCTCGAATTGTGGTGCGGCACGCGCAAGGTTCGCTCCTTCCCCGCCGCCGAACGCCAGGCCTAATCCCGCGGGAGGACGATCCGGGCGGCGAGCCCGCCCCCGGCCGCGTTGCTCAGCTCGAGATCGCCGCCATGGACGAGAGCCGCCGCGCGGGCGAGGGTGAGGCCCAGGCCCGATCCGCCGGTCTCGCGGCTGCGCGATTGCTCGAGCCGGACGAAAGGCTCCTGGACCGACTTGAGCTGGTCTTCCGGAATTCCTGCCCCATGGTCGCGGACCTCGATCGCGACCTGATTGCCGCGCGCGCTGACCGAGACTTCGGCCGAGCCCGCATATTTGACGGCGTTGTCGGCAAGGTTGCGCACTGCTCGGCGGATCAGATTCGGCCGAATCGAGGCGACGACCCGTTCGCCATTGCTGAACGTAACCGGCTGGCCGAGCTCGCGAAGCTCCTCGACCACTGCGTCGACCAGGGCCGACACGTCGATGGCGCGTGGCGGCTCCTTGGAGTGGCCGGAGCGGGCAAGGTCGAGCGTGTCGTCGAGCAGCAGGGTCATCTCCTCGATGGTCGCGATCATGCGCTCGCGCTCGTCGGCCGGCTCCATGCTCTCCGCACGGATTCGCATCGACGCCAGCGGTGTGCGCAGATCATGTCCAATCGCGCCAAGCATCCGGTCCTTCTCGACGATCAGGCTTCCGACTCGGGCGCTCATCGCGTTGAACGCCTCGATCGCCCGCCGGATGTCGGATGGGCCGCGAACCTCCACCTGCGGCGGCGTTCCGTGACCCTTGTAGAGCTGGGCGGCGCGGGTGAGGTCGCGCAGAGGCCGAATGAGGCGGGTCAGCACCAGGATCAGGGCCGCGAGCAGGACGAGGTAGAACAGCAGGGTGCCGCCGGCGAGGCGGATCAGCGGCCACGGATTGGGCCGCAAAATCTGCATCTGGCCGTTGACCCAGCGGCCGTCGGGGAGCTGGACTGATAGAAGCAGAGAGCGGAATCGTTCGGCGCGCTCCCGCTCGGACTGCGGGGTCCGGGGGGTGCCGTCGGAGCGCAAGGGGGGCGCCGGGGGCAACTCGTCCGAGATGGCCGCTCGGGCGTCACGCACCTGGAGGCCGTTGGCGGCCGCGGTCTCGCGGAGGCGATTGGCAAGTTCTGGGTCGGTCGCTTCAGGCGCGATGTCGCTCCTCTCGCCGATGACGATTCGCCCGCGCCGGTTGAGCACCGGGCGATCCCAGCCTCGGTCGGATACTCGGGCGAGTCCGGCGACGAAGCGGGTGATCACCGGCCCCTCGAGCTGGGCCTGGTTGAACCGAGCCCGCTCGTTGTTGACGTTGGCGAAGTTGAGCGCCTGGAGGAGCAGAAGCACCAGCGCCATGACCAGGGCGATCTGGCCGATCAGGCTGCGCGGCATCAGCCGCGAAAGCCAGCTCACAGCTTGGTGACCTCCGCCGACAGCATATAGCCGCCGCCCCACACTGTCTTAATCAGCTTGGGATCGGAAGCATTCTCCTCGATCTTCTTGCGGAGGCGCGAGATGTGGTTGTCGATGCTCCGCTCGAACGCGGCGAGCTCACGACCCTGGCTGAAGTCGAGCAACTGTTCGCGGCTGAGGACTCGACGCGGGTGAGTCACGAAGGCGTGGAGAAGATTATACTCGCCGGTGGACAGCGGTATCGCGACGCCCTCGCGGTCGACCAGCTCGCGCTCGCCGGTCTTCAGCACCCAGGGACCGAAGGCATAGCTCTCGACCTCCGGGGCCCGCACCTTGCTCGGCCCTTCGCCGGAGCGGCGCATCACCGCCTTGATCCGGGCGAGCAGCTCGCGCGGGGAAAAGGGCTTGGTGACATAATCATCCGCGCCGATCTCGAGCCCGACGATCCGGTCGGTCTCCTCCGCCTTGGCGGTCAGCAGGATCACCGGAACGTTGACGGTGGCCCGGATGAACCCAGTCAGCGACAAGCCGTCTTCCCCGGGCATCATGATGTCGAGGAGGACAAGGTCGATGTCCTTGGCGTTGAGCAATGTTCGCGCAGCCGCGGCATTCTCCGCCTTGCTCACCCGGTAGCCGTTGCGTGCGAGGTACGCAGCGAGGGGCTCACGGATGTCGCGTTCGTCGTCGACCAGCAGGATATGTGCTTCGTCCGCCATGGCTGCTTCCCTAACGCCACACCTGTGTCGGTCAAATCACACGGAGGTCGCAGTTTGTCGCAAGCATCGGCCTGCTCGCATTTTTTTCAACGCGTGCAAGCTTGTAGTAAGGTAAACGCGGGATAAGACGGGGTGGGGAAGGGGGCTGCCGCGTGCGGCGGTCCGAGCGTGGGGTACGGGGCAATCCAGTCGCGACGCCACAACCTGGCCTGAACGGACCGTTCGCGGGGAGCGGTCCCAACGAGACGCCCAAGGTGAGCGACGTGTCCGACTATCTGCCTTTTCTGGTCTTCCTCTACGGAAGCTTCGCCGGTTTCCTGATGTTCCGCCTCGGCAAGAACAACGAGCTTCGCGCAGGTGAGGAACGCGTGCTCGTCGCCGCCGGCTGGACGATGACCGCGGCGTCGTTGACGCTGGCGGCCGGCCTCATCATCTTCGCGATCTCGCAGAGCGTCTTCGCAGTCGCCTGAGGCGCAAAATGGTGAGCCCTGCTGGATTCGAACCAGCGACCTACTGATTAAAAGTCAGTTGCTCTACCGACTGAGCTAAGGGCCCCTAGGCGGGGTTCGCCCGTACGTGCGGGCGCTTTTGCGGTCAACCGCGGATGCGCGAATGAAGCGCCAGCAGTTGGCGGACGGTGCGGCCGCCGCGAGGGTCGCGCCAGTCCGCGGCCACCTCGGCGAGCGGACGAAGCACGAAAGCGCGACTTGCCATTTCCGGGTGGGGAATGGCGAGCCGGGGCGCCCGGTAAATCCCTTCCGACCACAGGATGATGTCGAGGTCGAGGACGCGCGGTCCCCAGCGCCGGCCCGGGCGGCGGCCGAAATGCCGCTCGATCCGCTTCATCGCCGCGAGCAGTTCCAGCGGGTACAGCCCGGTCGTGAGCACCAGCGCCGCATTGGCGAAACTTCGGCCTGCAGGGCCGAGCGCCGGCGTTCGGTGGATCGCCGACACCCGCTGCACCTCTCCCAACTCGCGGAGCGCCTCGATCGCCGCTCGAAGCACGCCTTCAGGCCCGCCGTGGCGCACATGCCGGCGGTTCGATCCCAAGGCGATGGCGTAGCTTGCAGTGGCCATTTCGCGCGGCCTAGACGCTCCTCATGGCCGCTGTCACTCCGCTTCGCGAGGCCGAACCCTCGCGTGATTGCCCGCTCTGCCCACGGCTGGCGGCGGTCAGGCAGGAGATGCGCCAGCGTCAGCCCGACTGGTGGAACGCGCCCGTGCCGCATTTCGGCGACTCCGACGCGTGGCTCGCGATCGTCGGCCTTGCGCCCGGAATGGCCGGCGCCAATCGTACCGGCCGGCCCTTCACCGGCGACCAGGCCGGCGACCTGCTCTTCCAGACCCTCGCGAAGTTCGGGCTCACTCACGGCCGATATGGCGGCACGCCCGAAGACGGCCTTCGCCTCGACGGCGTCATCATCCTCAACGCCGTCAAATGCCTACCGCCGCAGAACAAGCCGACCCCGCAGGAAGTCGCCGCCTGCCGGCCCTTCTACGAGGCGACCTTGGCTGCCTTGCCCACCGTGCGAGTGCTGGTCGCCCTTGGCCAAATCGCCCATGGCTCGGCGGTGCGGGCAGCTTGTGGCAAGCTGTCGGCCTATCCGTTCGGCCACCTCGCCGAGCACCTGTTGCCCGACGGTCGCATCCTGATCGATAGCTACCATTGCTCGCGCTACAACCAGAACACCGGCCGCCTCACGAGAGAGATGTTCGAGGCCGTGTTCGTGCGGGCGCTGGAGCTTCAGCGGCCAGCTTCGTCGTCTCATGCGCTGTGTTAGCCGCATAACACTCGCGGCTTTGTCGCACCCGGCGTAGCCCGGCCGAATGAACAGACGCACCCGGCCCGCCGCGCGGCGCGACCCTCAGCCGGTCTCCCCGGCTCGCGGCGTCCTCCTCATGCTTGGGATGCTCGGCTTCTTCCACGGCCTGATCACGGTCGTGGATCCGATGCTCTGACCTAGAGGTCTTCCGCAATTCGCCCGTAAAGCTCGGGCCGGCGGTCCCGGAAGAAACCGAATGCGGCGCGATGGCGCTTGGCCTGAGCGAGATCGAGCGTCGCGGTGATCACCCCGGTCTCCGTCGCTCCGAACTCCGCCAGAATATCGCCGCGCTCGTCGCAGATGAAGGAGTGGCCGTAGAAGCGCTGACCGTGCTCGGTGCCGATTCGGTTGGCGGCCACCACGGGCACGACGTTCGAAACGGCGTGGCCGATCATCGCCCGTCGCCACAACCGGCTCGTGTCGAGATCTGGGTCGTGCGGCTCCGTCCCGATCGCGGTCGGGAAGAGCAGGATCTCCGCACCGTCTAGCATCAGCGCCCGCGCGGTCTCCGGATACCATTGGTCCCAGCACACCGCCGGGCCGACGCGGCCATAGGCGGTCTGGTAGGTCTTGAAACCGGTGTTGCCTGGCCGGAAGTAGAATTTCTCGGAATAGCCGGGGCCGTCCGGAATATGGCTCTTGCGATAGACGCCCATCACGCCGCCGCGATCGTCGATCATGGCCAGGCTGTTATAATGATGGTGCCCATCCGCCTCGAAGAAGCTGGTCGGGATATAGACCTTCAGCTCCTCGGCGAGCTTCTGCATGGCGAGGACGGCCGGGTGCTTGCCGACCGGCAAGGCGCGGGCGAAATGGCCTTCGTCCTGGGTGCGGCAGAAATAATGGCCCTCGAAAAGCTCGGGCGGCAGGATCAGCTTGGCACCCTTGCCCGCGGCCTCGCGCACCAGGTCGGAAACGGCTCGGATATTCGCGTCCAAATCGTCGGTGAACGCGAGCTGGAGGGCAGCAACCGTAATCTCAGACAAGTCGAAATCTCCTAAGCCGGCACCTGCTGGCTGATGCAGTGGAAGCTGCCGCCGCCCGTCAGGACATGGTCGGCTCGAAAGCCGATCGCCTTCCGGCCGGGAAACAGAGCCTGCACCGCAGCTACCGCGGCCTCGTCGTTGACCGCCCCGTAGAGCGGAACCACTACGGCCGCGTTGCCGATGTAGAAGTTCATGTAGGAAGCCGGGATGATCTCGCCATCCCTCAGCACTCTTCCGGGCGAGGGGATGTCGGCGATCTTCAGGCCGAAAGCCTCGGCGCGGGCGCGGGCGTCGCGATAGACCTCCGCATTGGGATCGTCGCCGCCGTCAGCGACCGGCAGGGCGAGCACGCCCTCCGCAACGAAGCGGGCGAGGTTGTCGACATGGCCATCGGTATGGTCGTTGAGCAGTCCCTCGCCGAGCCACAGCACCCGCTCGATGCCAAGGTCGGAGCGGAGCCTCGCCTCGATCTCGTCGCGGCTCATGCCGGGATTGCGGTTCGGATTGAGCAGGCACTGCTCCGTCGTGACGGCGAGGCCGGTGCCGTCGACGTCGATGGCACCGCCTTCCAGGATCCAGTCGAGGCGGTCTGTGCCCATGTCGATGGTGCTGGCGAGGCGAAGGCCGACCGAATCGTCGCCCTCCAGCTCATATTTCCCGCCCCAGCCGTTGAAGCGGAAGCTTCGCGCCGCGAGACGGCTGCCGTCGCTCACCAGAAGCGGTCCGGTGTCCCGAAGCCAGATGTCGCCGAACGGCTCCTCGACGATGGTCGCGAACGGCGCCCGCACGGCGGCCGCGCGCGCGCTGTCCGGATCGGCGGCCACCAGCCGCACCTCCTCGCCGCGCCCCTCGGCATGAACCGCGAGCGCGAAGGCCGCGACTTCGGCACGGGCGGGTTCGAGATCATCCTCCCACAATTCGGCATGGCTCGGAAAACCGATCCACACCGCTTCGTGGGGCGCCCATTCCGGTGGCTGGCGAAAGGTCACCGGCGCTCCGCCGCCGTGCGGTCGCGGATCGCCTGGAATTCGTCGCCCGGGAGCCAGTTCGGCCACGCGGTCGAGTTGGCGAGCGCAGTGGCGATGTCGAAATAGACTTCGAGGTCTCGCACCGCACCCGACCAATCCCAGTTGGGATCATATTCGTCGTTGATTCCGTGGTAGCGGTTGGCGCGATAGTCGCGCGCCCACGCCCCGCCCGCCGCGGGCCCGCCGTTGACGAGGTTCTCGCCGCCCTCGGCGTACAGCATCGGCACGCCCTGCTTGGCGAGGCTGAAATGGTCGGAGCGGTAATAATAGCCGGCTTCCGGCGACGGCTCCGGGACAAGGGTCAGGTTGCGCGGAGCGATGGCGCGCTGGAGATATTGGTCGAGTTCGGACTTGCCTGCGCCGATCGAGATGAAGTCGCGGGTGAGGCCTGCGAGCTGCAGGCCATCGATATTGATGCCGCCGACCGTACGCGCCAGCGGAAACACCGGGTGAGCGGCGTAATAAGCCGATCCCAGCAGGCCCGATTCCTCGGCGGTCACCGCAAGGAAAACCAGGCTTCGGTCCGGCGCGCCGGCGCGGGCATGCGCTTCGGCCAGCGCGACCAGCGCCGCGGTGCCCGAAGCGTTGTCGACCGCGCCGTTGCAGATCCGATCCTCGCCGGTCTCGGTGCAGATTCCGAGATGGTCCCAGTGCGCGGTATAGAGGACATATTCGTTAGGACGGGTCCGGCCGGGCAGGATTCCGATGACGTTCTTCGAGGCCTGGCGGCGGATCGAATTGTCGATGGTCATCGACGCTCGGAGATTGAGCGGTACGGCGCGGAAGCCCGGCTGCTGCGCCCGGCGGGTGAGGGCGTCGAGGTCCTGGCCGGCAGCGGAGAGCAAGCGGCGAGCGGCCTCGTTGGTCAGCCAGCCGTTCGCGGCGGTCTGGTCGGCGCCTCCGCGGCCATCGTCCATGTAGAGTTGCGGGCCGGTCCAGCTGTTCTCGACCGTCATCCAGCCATAGGAGGCCGGAGCGGTATCGTGGACGATGAGGGCGGCAGCGGCGCCTTGGCGAGCGGCTTCCTCGAACTTGTAGGTCCAGCGGCCATAATAGGTCATGGCGCGGCCATTGAAGGTACCGGTCGTCGTCTGGGCCTGCCAATCCGGGTCGTTGACAAGGATGATCACCGTCTTCCCGCGCACGTCGACACCGGCATAGTCGTTCCAGCCGCGCTCAGGCGCGTTGATGCCGTAGCCGACGAAGACCATGTCGCTGTTGTCCAACGAGACCCGCGGCTGCGCTCGGTACGAGGCCGCCACCATGTCGCTACGGTAGTTGAAGGTAAGCGGCTGGGCGCCGCCCGTAACCCGAAGCTGGGGCGTGTTGGTCGCGCTGATCTCGACCAGCGGCACGTCCTGAGTCCAGCTGCCGTTGTTCCCCGGCTGTAGGCCGGCGCGCTGGAACTCGCGGATCAGCGCGGCGACGGTGAGGTCCTCGCCCGGAGTCGCAGGCGCCCGGCCCTGGAAAGCGTCCGACGACAGCTCCTGTGTGACGCGCTGAAGCGTCGTGACATTGATCCCGGGAGCTGCAGTGCCACTGTTGGGCACGGTTGCGCATCCGGCTGCGGAAAGGGCGAGCAGGGGGAAAAGGAGCTGGCGCATCGGTGAACACCTTCGCGGGGGGAGGAGATGCCGCGGCTCATGCCAGCCGGGGGACGGCATCGCAAGTTCGCCGGCGCTCTTGCCTCCACGCGAACTCTGCGCCATGTTCTCCCAATAACATAAGTAAAAGTTGAGGGGGCTCATGACGAAAATGATATTGCGCGCCGCGGTCGCCGCGGCGGCTATTGCCGCGTCTCAAGTCGCGGGGGCTTTCGCGGAGCAGCCGCAAGCTACAGCGCAAGCTCCGGTTCAGGGCTTCGATCCCCCCGCGGCCTTCGGAGCGCGCGAGAGCGTGCAATCGATCGCATTATCTCCTGACGGGCGCCATCTGGCCTATGCCGAGCCGACCAGCGGCCAAGGCTCCATTCTCTACATCGTCAACTTGGACAGCGGGCAGCCCCGGGTCGTCACCCGCGCCAACGGCACCGACCAGCGGCTCGGCGGCTGCGAGTTCGTGTCGAACGAACGGCTCGTCTGCAGCGTCTGGGGCGTTGCCAATTACCAGGGCTCTCTCGTCCCCATGTCCCGTCTCGTCGCGATGAACGCCGACGGGACCAACCTGCGGGTGCTTGGCGAGCGCGACAGCTTCAACCAGCTTATGTCCGCTTCTCTTCCGGCAACGTGATCGACTGGTTGCCTGGGGAGGACAATTCGCTCCTGATGACCCAGACCTTCATTCCGGACACGACGACCGGAAGCCGAATGGGCCGCCGCGAAGAAGGCTTCGGAGTCGTCCGTCTCGACACCAGCAACCTTCGGACCCGAACCGTGGAGGCGCCGCGCCCGGACGCGACCCGCTACATCGCCGACGGACGCGGAGTGGTGCGGATGATGGCCACTCGCGGCTTCAACGACGCCACCGGGCAGGAATCGCCGGTGCTGACCTATTCCTATCGCACCGCCACATCGCGTGACTGGCGCCCGTTCGGCACCTTCGACGAGCGCGATGATAGCGGCCTTCGGCCGGTCGCCGTCGATCCCGATCTCAACGCGGCCTACGCCTTCGGCGCACATAACGGCCGAACCGCTCTGTTCCGGGTCAAGCTCGACGGGTCGATGCAGCGCGAACTGGTTGCCAGCCATGACCAGGTGGACGTCGACGGACTGATGCGGGTCGGTCGGCGAAATCGCGTCGTGGGCGCGAGCTTCGCCACCGACAAGCGCTAGGCAATCTATTTCGATTCCGAGCTGCAGGCCTTGGCCGAACGGCTCCATCGGGCGCTCCCTAATCTTCCGCTCATCCACTTCGCCGACGCCTCGGAGGACGAGCAGCGGCTTCTGATCTGGGCAGGAAGCGATACCGATCCGGGCCGCTACTACACCTATGACAAGGCGACTCGTCAGCTCAACGAGATCATGCTGGCGCGGCCGCAGCTCGAGAATGTCGCGCTCGCGCCGGTTCGCGCGGTCACCTATCGCGCCGCCGACGGCACTCAGATCCCGGCCTATCTGACGCTTCCGACGGGAAGCACCGGCCGCGGCCTTCCTGCAATCGTCATGCCGCACGGCGGTCCGTCGGCCCGCGATGAATGGGGCTTCGACTGGCTGGCGCAATATTTCGCCAACCGCGGCTATGCGGTGCTTCAGCCCAATTTCCGAGGCTCGGCGGGCTATGGCGAGGCATGGTTCCAGCGCAACGGGTTCGTGTCCTGGCGAACCGCGGTCGGCGACATCAACGATGCGGGCCGCTGGCTCGCGGCGGAAGGCATCGCCGATCCGGCGAAGCTGGCCATCGTCGGCTGGTCCTATGGCGGATATGCCGCGCTCCAGTCGAACGTCGTCGACCCCAACCTGTTCAAGGGGGTTGTGGCGATCGCCCCGGTGACCGATCTCGACATGGCCCGCAACGAATGGCGCGGCTTCAGCAACGCCGCCAACGTCCGCGACTTCTTCGGCACCGGTCCGCACATTCGCGAAGGCTCGCCGCTTCAGAACGTCTCGGCGATCCGAGCGCCGGTGCTGATGTTCCACGGCGATCTCGACCGCAATGTCGGAATCGCTCAGGCCCGGGCCATGGACGAGCGCCTGCGCGGTGCCGGCCGCCGTTCGGAGTTGGTCACCTATCGCGGCCTCGACCATCAGATCGACGACGGCCAGGCCCGTTCCGACATGCTCCGCCGGACCGACACCTTCCTGAGGGAGGTGCTGGGCATCCGTTGAGGACGGTCGGCCACCGGATCTCGATCGTCATTCAAGTCGGATTTGCGGCTTAGCCGGAGGGGGAGTGATGAAAGCCATTTTGCGTTGTGCGGTGGCGGCCGCGGCCGTCGCCACGTGGCAGGTTCCGGCTTCTGGGCAGGGGTTCGATGCGGCGGCGGCCTTCGGCGCGCGGGAGACGATCGAGGACATCTCTCTGTCGCCCAACGGCCAGCGACTGGCCTATCTGATGCCGCGGTCCGGTCAGGGCTCGCACCTGTTCGTGGCCGATGTCGGGTCGACTCAGCCGACACCGGTGATGGGTGTCGATGGCGAACGCCAGCGGCTTGCCGGTTGCGACTGGGTGTCGAACTCGCGGCTGGTCTGCACCGTCTATTCGCTGGTGCTGGTGGAGGGGAACCTGGTCCCATTCAGCAGGCTCGTCTCCTTCGATTCCGACGGCAGCAATTTTCGGCGGCTCGGCGAGCGCGACGTCCCCGAGCAGGCCGGCCTGCGCCTGTGGGGCGGCCGCGTGCTCAGCTGGCTGCCGGGTTCCGAGAACGAAATCTTGATGGAGCAGGACTTCATCCCCGAGAGCCGGATCAGCCTGGTTGCGCGAACTGCCCAAGGCCTCGGGGTCGTGCGAATGAACACGAGGACGGGTCAGTCCCAGATGGTCGAACAGCCGCGCCAGGAAGCGAGCGGTTTCCTCGCCGATGGTCAGGGCCAGGTCAGGGCCATGGTCTCGGCCGACGTGCGGGGCGCCACCGGTCGAAGTGCGCAGACGATCAACGTCTTCTACCGGCAGTCGGGCGGGTCGCAGTGGCTACCGCTTGGCGAATATAATGTCGTCACCGGCACCGGGCCGTACCCGGCCGCAGTCGATGCACGGCAGAACGCGCTCTATTTCTACGACTCGTCGAGCGGCAAGCAGGTCTTGGCCCGACTCGCGCTCGATGGTTCCGGGCGCCGCGAGGTTGTGCTTTCCCATGACCATGTCGACGTCGACGGTTTGCTCCGCCTGGGCCGGGCCGAACGCGTGGTCGGCGGCACCTTTGCCACCGATCGGCGGCAATGGGTCTATTTCGACCCGGAACTGCGCCGCCTGGCCGAGCAATTCGGGCGCGCCCTGCCCAACACCCCTCTGATCAGCTTCGCGGGCGCGTCCGAGGACGAGCGCACCCTGTTGATCTGGGCCGGAAGCGATACCGATCCGGGCAGCTATTATATCTACAATCGCGATACGCGGCAGCTGAACCAGGTTCTGCTGAGCCGGCCGGAGCTGCGCGGCGTGCAGCTCGCGCCGATGCGCGCCATCACCTACCGAGCCGCGGACGGGACCGAGATACCGGCCTATTTGACGCTTCCGCCGGGCAGCGACGGGCGCAACATCCCGGCCATCGTGATGCCTCACGGCGGCCCCGCGGCGCGCGACGAATGGGGCTTCGACTGGCTCGTCCAATTCTATGCGAGCCAGGGCTTCGCGGTGCTTCAGCCCAACTTCCGCGGTTCCGCCGGCTATGGTTCCGAATGGTTCCAGGCCAACGGCTTCCAATCCTGGCAGGTCGCGATCGGAGACGTCGCCGATGCCGGTCGCTGGCTCGTCAGCCAGGGCATTGCCGACCCGGCCAAGCTGGCGGTCGTGGGATGGTCCTATGGCGGTTATGCCGCACTACAATCGGCTGCGACCCAGCCTCAACTGTTCAAAGCGGTGGTCGCGGTCGCACCGGTCACCGACTTGCGCACGGCTCGCGACGAGGGCCGGATTTTCTCCAATTCTGCCAACGTGCGCGATTATTTCGGAGAGGGACCGCATCTGGTCGAGGGATCGCCGGCGCAGCGGGCGAGCGCAATCACGGCGCCGGTGCTGATGTTCCACGGCACGCTCGACCGCAATGTCGCGATCGGCCAGGCACGGCTGATGCGCGACCGCCTGCGCGCTGCGGGAAAGACGGTCGAGCTCGTCGAATATCCTTCGCTGGACCACCAGCTCCACGACGGGGCCGCGCGAACCGACATGCTTCGCCGAAGCGCGGCGTTCCTTCGCCAGACGCTTGGAATGTAACGAAAAAGGCCCCGGCGGAGCGATCCGCCGAGGCCCTTTCGAAGTCCGAAAGTTCGAAACTAATTAGCGCGAGTAGAACTCGACGACCAGGTTCGGCTCCATGCGGACCGGATAAGGCACCTCGTCGAGGCTCGGGACGCGGGTGAAGGTCACCTTCGTCGTGCCGTCCTGCGACAGGTAGTCGGGGATGTCGCGCTCGGCGAGGCTCTGCGCCTCGAGCACCAGCGCCATCTCCTGCGCCTTCGGCCCAAGCTCGATCACGTCGCCGACATTGACCTTGGCCGAAGCGATGTTGAGCTTCTTGCCGTTGACCCGGATGTGGCCGTGGTTGACGATCTGGCGAGCCGACCAGATGGTCGGGGCAAACTTGGCGCGATAGACGACCGCGTCGAGGCGGCGCTCCATCAGGCCGATTAGGTTCTGACCGGTGTCACCCTTCATCTTGGCCGCGTCGGTGTAGGCGCGCTTGAACTGCTTCTCGGTGACGTCGCCGTAATAGCCCTTCAGCTTCTGCTTGGCGCGCAGCTGAAGGCCGTAGTCGGAGACCTTGCCCTTGCGGCGCTGGCCGTGCTGGCCGGGACCATATTCGCGCTTGTTGACCGGGCTCTTCGGGCGACCGAAGACGTTTTCGCCCATGCGGCGGTCGAGCTTGTACTTGGCGCTTGAGCGCTTCGACATTTTACAATCCAATCTGCTGTCTATGTTGTCCCTGGGCCGCACCGCCGGGCCATAAGTCCCGACGCGGCCACCGCTTCACCAGGGGTGCGGGGCCAATTGCGAAGGCGGGCACATGGCCGCCTCGGCACTCGAAGTCAAGGTTGGCGTGACCGGCGCCCGCGCTCGCGCGGATGGACGAGGGTCCGGATCATACCGCGAAGGGCCTGGATCTCCCGGGTCGACCAACCCGGCCTGGTGAGAATGGTGCGGATCGTGTTCTTGGTCGCCGGCGTTCGGTCAGGCGGCCAGAAATAGCCGGCCGCGTCGAGCTCCTCCTCGATCTGGCCGATAAGCCCCTCGAGATGCTCGTGCGGCGCCCGAGGCTCCATCTCGTCGCTTTCGGTCGGGATCGCGAGCTCGACATGCTTCGACCATTCGTAAGCGACCAGGATCACGGCCTGGGCGAGGTTGAGAGACCGGAAGTCCGGATTGACCGGCACTGTGATGATCGTCCCCGCGATCGCCACTTCCTCGGTCTCGAGCCCTGATCGCTCCGCTCCGAACAGGATCGCCGAGCGCTCGGACGTTCCATGGATTTGCCGCGCCGCTTCGTCCGGGGTCGCCACCGGGATGACGAGCCCGCGCTTGCGCACCGTCGTCGCGAACACGTTCGGGCAATCCGCCACCGCCTCGGCGACCGTGTCGAACACCTGCGCATTGGCCAGCACGATATCCGCCCCCGAGGCCGCCGGCCCTGCCGCCGGGTTGGGCCATCCGTCGCGGGGATTGACCAGGCGCAGATCCGACAGCCCGAAATTGAGCATCGCCCGAGCCGCCTTGCCGATATTCTCGCCGAGCTGGGGCCTGACGAGAACGATGGCGGGCATCTTTGAGGGGTTGGTGGTCACTCCCGCCCCAACTCGCCAACCGATCCTGCGAAGGCCTCGAAATCGCGGGCCTCGCGGAAATCCTTATAGACCGAGGCGAAGCGGATATAGGCGACCGGATCCAGCGCCTTCAGACCGTCCATGACGAGCGCCCCGATCATCTCGGACGTGATCTCGCTGTCGCCGCTCGTCTCCAACTGGCGCTGGATCGAGCTCACCAGCCGCTCGATCCGCTCGGACGGCACCGGCCGCTTTCGGCAAGCGATGGCGAGCGAGCGTTCGAGCTTGCCGCGGTCGAACGGCTCGCGGCGGTTCCCCGATTTCGCGACCGTCAGCTCGCGCAGCTGCGCCCGCTCGAAGGTCGTGAATCGGGCGCCGCAATCCTCGCACTGGCGTCGGCGCCGGATCGCCGAGCCGTCCTCGGTCGGCCGGCTGTCCTTAACCTGGCTGTCTTCGTGAGAGCAGAAGGGACAGCGCAATTACCGCTCCGCGTAGATCGGGAAGCGGGCGCACAGGGCGCGGACTCGCTGGTTCACTTCGCGCTCGACCGCCGAATTGCCCTCATGGCCATTGGCCTTAAGGCCGTCGAGAACGTCCGCGATCATGTCGGCGATGTCGCGGAATTCCTGCACCCCGAAGCCGCGCGTCGTGCCCGCGGGCGAGCCGACCCGGATTCCGCTGGTCTTGATCGGCGGCAGCGGGTCGAACGGCACCCCGTTCTTGTTGCAGGTGATCCCGGCGCGCTCGAGCGCCTCGTCGGCATCCTTGCCGGTGATCCCGAGCGGGCCGAGGTCGACCAAAGCGAGATGCGTGTCGGTGCCGCCGGCGACGAGGTCGGCGCCGCGTTCCTTGAGACGACCGGCAAGCGCCTGGGCATTGGCGATCACCGCCCGTGCATAGGTCTTGAACTCGGGCTGCAGCGCCTCGCCGAACGCAACCGCCTTGGCTGCGATAACGTGCATGAGCGGGCCGCCCTGGAGGCCCGGGAACACCGCCGAGTTGATCTTCTTGGCGATCACCTCGTCATCGGTCAGAACCATGCCGCCGCGCGGCCCGCGAAGGGTCTTGTGGGTGGTGGTGGTGACGACATGGGCATGGCCGAACGGGGAGGGGTGCTCGCCGGCGGCGACGAGGCCGGCGAAATGCGCCATGTCGACCATGAACGTCGCCCCGACCTCGTCAGCGATGGCGCGGAACCGTGCGAAATCGATGTGGCGCGGATAGGCCGAGCCGCCGGCGATGATCAAAGTCGGCTTGTGCTCGCGGGCAAGCGCCTCGACCTGGTCGAAGTCGATGAGATGGTCGTCGCGCCGGACGCCGTACTGGACCGCGTTGAACCATTTGCCGCTCATCGCCGGCTTGGCACCGTGGGTGAGGTGGCCGCCGGCGTCGAGGCTCATTCCGAGGATCGTGTCGCCCGGCTTGGTCAGCGCCAGCATCACCGCGCCATTGGCCTGCGCGCCCGAATGGGGTTGGACGTTGACGAAGCCGCAGCCGAACAGCTGCTTGGCCCGTTCGATCGCAAGCGTTTCGACCGCGTCCGACGGCGCGCAACCCTGATAGTAGCGCCGGCCCGGATAGCCCTCGGCATATTTGTTGGTGAGCACCGAGCCTTGAGCCTCGAGCACCGCCTTGGAGACGATATTCTCCGACGCGATCAGCTCGATCTGGTTCTGCTGGCGGTCGAGCTCCGAAGCCACCGCATCCGCCACCGCCTTGTCGACGACACGCAGGTCGTCGCTAAAGAAGCCCTCGCTCCGGATCGAGCCCTCCGTCTCGGCGGGGCGGGCGAGGGTGTCGGACTGTGTGCTCATGCGGGTTCCTTGGCGGAGACGGGGTTGGACAGCTGGTCGACTCGCCTTTGGTGGCGGTCGCCGAGGAAGGGAGTGTCGAGGAAGGCATCGAGGCAGGCCTTGGCCATCTCCGCGCCGACCAGTCGCCCGCCCATCGCGATGACGTTGGCGTCGTTGTGCTGGCGGGCGAGGCTTGCCGAAAGCGGCTCGCTGACGAGCGCGCAGCGGCAGGCCGGATTGCGGTTTACGGCGATCGAGATTCCGATCCCTGACCCGCACAGGGCGACGCCCTTGTCGACGGCGCCCGAAGCGACGGCGTCGGCGAGCTTGTAGCCGTAGAGCGGGTAATCGACGGAATCGGTCGAAGGCGGTCCAAGGTCGATCACCTCATGGCCGCGGCCGCGCAGATGCTCGGCAAGCGCCGACTTCAGCTCGAAGGCAGCATGATCGGAAGCAATTGCGATGCGGGACACGACGCGACTCTCTGGCGATTGGGTAAGGCCCACATCTAGGGCCGAGCGCCGGCTCGCGCCACCGCCGATTGCGCGGTTCAGGCCGCCAGCCGCATCTCCAGCCGGTCCCAGATTTCGACCAGGGCGGTGGTGAGCTCGCGCATCATCGCTTCGTCATGGGCAGGGCCAGGCGTGAAGCGCAGGCGCTCGGTGCCGCGTGGAACGGTCGGGTAGTTGATCGGCTGAACATAGACGCCGTACTCGGCGAGGAGGATGTCGCTGATCCGCTTCGCCTTGACCGGGTCTCCGACCATCAGCGGCACGATATGGGTCTCCGACCCCATGACCGGCAGGCCCGCCTCCGCGAACAGCCGCTTGAGCAGGGCCGCGGACTCCTGCTGAGCCTCGCGCTCGATCGAGCTCGACTTCAAATGCTTCACGCTGGCCAGAACACCCGCGACGAGCACCGGCGACAGGCTGGTGGTGAAGATGAAGCCCGGAGCATAGCTTCGGATCACGTCGATGACGTTGCGATTGGCCGCGATATAGCCGCCCATCACTCCGAACGCCTTGCCCAGCGTGCCTTCGATGATGTCGATCCGGTGGGCTAGAGCGTCGCGCTCGGAAATCCCGCCGCCGCGCGGCCCGTACATGCCGACCGCATGGACCTCGTCGAGGAAGGTGAGCGCGCCATATTTGTCGGCCAGGTCGCAGATCGCGGCGATCGGAGCGACGTCGCCGTCCATCGAATAGACGCTCTCGAACGCGATCAGCTTGGGCGCCTCCGGGTCCTCGGCCGCAAGAAGCTCCTCGAGATGCTCGAGGTCGTTGTGCCGGAACACGCGCTTCTCGCAGCCGCTGTTCTTAATTCCAGCGATCATCGACGCGTGATTGAGCGCGTCGGAAAAGACGATGCAGCCCGGAAGCAGGCGCGCAAGCGTGGAGAGCGTCGCCTCGTTCGAGACATAGCCCGAGGTGAACAGAAGGGCTGCTTCCTTGCCGTGAAGGTCGGCAAGCTCGGCCTCGAGCTCGATATGGTAATGGCTGTTGCCGGAGATGTTGCGGGTTCCGCCAGAGCCGGCGCCGACGTTGTGAAGCGCCTCTTCCATCGCCGCGATCACCTTGGGATGCTGGCCCATGGCGAGATAGTCGTTCGAGCACCACACGGTGATCGGCTTCGGCCCGTTATGGCCGGCGAAGCAGCGCGCGTTGGGGAAGGCACCCTTGTTGCGAAGAATATCGATGAAGACGCGGTAGCGGCCTTCCTCGTGCAGGCGGTCGATCGCGTCCGCGAAGATGCGTTGATAGTCCAAGGCTGAGCTTTTCCCTGCGCTTCGCGCGATCTTTAGCGGAAAATGGCCCCCTAAGGCGAGTGCGAACGAATCTCAACTGCTTCAGAGAATCGCAACCCGAGTGAAGCCGTAGCCGGCGAGCGCCGGCGCGAGCGGCTGGGGATCGAAGTCGCGGCCGGTGAACAGGGCGACGTCGCCGCCCGACTGCTCCGGCCAGTTAAGGTCGCGGGTCCACCAGGCCACTCGGCGCGCGATTCCCTCCTTGCCGTCAACGAAGGCGAGAGGGCGCGGCGCCGCCGCCTTCAGTTGATCCTGCACGAGCGGAAAGTGGGTGCAGGCGAGGACCACCGTGTCCATCCGGTCGCCGCCAGGCTGGTCGAGCAGTCCGTCGAGGATGGCGCGATAATCGCCGAGAGGATTCTCCCGCCCTCGCAAATGAGCCTCGGCCAGGTCGACCAGCCGGGCCGACCCGTGGCGCAGGATCGTGCAATCGGCGGCGAATTCGGCTGCGAGCCGGTCCACATAAGGCTGGACCACCGTCGCATCGGTGCCGAGAACCCCGATCACCCGGCTCTTCGAGAGCGCCGCCGCGGGCTTGATCGCCGGAACCGTGCCGACGATGGTGAGGTCCAGGGCAGCCCTGACGGTATCGAGCGCGATCGTCGAGGCGGTGTTGCACGCAATCACGATCAGCTCGGGATCGTAGCGCTCGGCGAGCCGCCCGAGCAGGGCCGGCACCCGCGCCTCGATCTCCTCCGGCCGCTTCGTGCCATAGGGATAGAAGGCGCTGTCGGCTGCATAGACGATCGGTGCGTTGGGAAGCAGCGCGCGAACGGCGCTGACGACCGACAGGCCGCCCACGCCGGAATCGAAGATGAGGAGCGGGCGGGTCACGCGGGTGGACTAGCGACCTTGTCATTGGCTAGGCAAGGCGGGTGGGGGCTTTCCGGTGAACATCGATCTCGTCCTTCCCGTTTTGGTCGTCGTGCTGAGCTATTTGCTCGGCTCGATCCCGTTCGGCCTTCTGCTCACCCGCGCCGCCGGTCTCGGCGACGTGCGCTCGATCGGCTCGGGCAATATCGGCGCGACCAACGTGCTTCGAACCGGCCACAAGGGTATCGCCGCTGCGACCCTGCTTCTCGACGCAGGCAAGGGCGCCGCCGCGGTGCTCATCGTCCGCTGCTGCGTCCCGGGCGACGATGGCCTGCTCGAGCCGCTCGCCGCCGGAGCGGCTTTGATCGGCCACATCTATCCGGTCTGGCTCGGCTTCAAGGGCGGCAAGGGGGTCGCGACCTTCCTCGGAATCGCCTTCGCGCTCGCTTGGCCGATCGGCGCCGTCGCCGCCGCCCTGTGGCTGCTCGGCCTCGCTCTGACTCGGATCTCCTCGGTCGGGGGCCTCGCCGCGGCGCTGAGCGCTCCGATCACGGCCTGGTGGCTGGGGCAGCCTCGACTCGCCCTGCTGTTCGCCGCGGTCGCGTTGCTCGTCTTCTGGAAGCACCGCGAGAATATCCGCCGGCTCATCGCGGGCACCGAGCCCAGGGTCGGCGCCAACAAGTGAGCGCGCCCTCGGACCAGATCGCCCGTCTGAGGCTGATCCGCTCCGACAATATCGGCCCCGTCACCTACTTCCAGCTCCTCGCCCGCTTCGGCTCGGCCGAAGCCGCGCTTGCGGCAATTCCGGATCTCGCCGCCCGCGGGGGCGGCCGCGCGCCTCGCCTCGCGTCGAGGGCGCAGGTCGAGCGCGAGATGGAGGAGGTGGCCCGCCTCGGCGCCGACTATGTCTTCCTCGGAACCCCCGGCTATCCGGCCCTGCTCGCCGAGCTCGAGACCGCGCCTCCGGCCCTGATCGTCCGTGGGCATCGCCATCTGTTCGATCGCCAGGCCGTCGCCATGGTCGGCGCCCGAAACGCCTCCGCCGCCGCCTGCCGCTTCGCCCGAATGCTCGCCCAGGCGCTTGGCGAGGCGGGGGTCGTGGTCGTCTCCGGCCTCGCCCGCGGAATCGACAGCGCCGCTCATGACGGCGCCCTCGCAACCGGCACGATCGGAGTCATCGCGGGCGGAATTGACGTCGTCTATCCTCCCGAGAACGAGGCGCGCCAGGCTGCCGTCGCCGCCCAAGGTCTGCTCCTCGCCGAGCAACCGCCCGGAACCGAGCCGCGCGCCCGCCACTTCCCCTATCGCAACCGGATCATCGCCGGCCTCGGCCACGGCACCGTGGTGGTCGAGGCGGCGCCCAAGTCGGGCTCGCTGATCACCGCGCGCTGCGCGACCGAGTTCGGCCGCGAGGTGATGGCGGTTCCCGGCTCGCCGCTCGATCCCCGCGCCCAGGGCTGCAACCTCCTCATCCGCGAAGGCGCGACGCTCGTCCAAAGCGCCGACGACGTGCTCGAGGCGCTCCGCCCCCTCCACCTCGGCCCGATCGCCCAGCCGAGCCGCGACTTCGGAGCATCGCCCACCCCCGCCGACGCCGCGGAGACCGAACGCCGAATCGTCACCGACCTGCTCGGCCCGGTCCCGGTCCCGGTCGACGAACTGGTCCGCCAGAGCGGCCTCCCGCCGGCGATCGTGCAGACAATATTGCTCGAACTCGAACTCGCCGGCCGCCTCGAACGGCATGCCGGGGGCAAGGTCAGCCTGCTTTAGGGAAGGCGCTCACGGCGCCCAGCGGCGCTCTCGGATCCAGCGGCTGGCGAGATATTTGGTGCCGCTCGTCACCGGCAGGCTGGCATGCTCCGACATCATGTCCGGCCGCCCGTCGGCAAGCGCGCTTCGAAACAGCAAGGCGTCGCCCTTGTGGCCTTTGACGCTCACGCCTGCCTTGGGGAAAACCGTCTCGCCGCCGCGATAATCGTCGTTGAGATAGACCAGTGCGGTGAGGAAGCGCTGGTTGGCCGCCGCGCGTACGAAGTCGAGATGCCGGTGATATTGCTGGCCCGGCTGGTAGCGCAGGATCTGCATCGCCTCGCCTTGCTCCGCCGAGGTTCCGCTGATCGCGGCGAGGCGGCGGGTGAGGGCGTGAGTGGCCGGGTCCTCCATCAGCCAGCCGATCGCCGCTCCGTCCGAAGTCCGAATGGGGTCGCGCACCTGGCGCCCCAGCGAGTCGTTGACGATCGAGGGCGCGTAGCCGGGCTCGGCGAGGCCCCGCAGGAAATCGCATTCGGCCGCCGTGAACAGCCGCGGGAACAGGGTGACTTCGGGAGAGGTGCTGAGCGGCTCGCCCGCCGGGGTCGACAGCGGATCTCCGGCCTCGTCGATCGCCATTCGCTCGACCGCTTTCAGTACGGCAAGCCGGGCGGCTTGGGCCCGCGCCTCCGCCCGAAGCCGCGCCAGCGCCAGCGGCCAGTCGCGCGGCCCGGCGATGCCGCTGGCGAGCAGGTTGGTGTAGCAGACCGCGCCCGACACATTGCCCGCCTCTCCGGCACGCCGGTAGAGATCGCGCGCCGCGGGCAGATCCTGAGGCACCATTCCGCCGCGCCATTTCATCTCCGCGAGAGTGAACAGCGCCTCCGGGTCCGCCCGCGCCGCGAGCTGGTTGACGATGAGGATTGCCTCGGCATTTCGGCCCGCCTGCGACAGCGCGAAAGCCTGGCGGAGCTGGGGATTCTGCGGCTGCACGCGCAAGCTATGCCATCGTCGTCCTTGGCCCGCCAGAGCGGGCGCGGGGTCCGCCAATCATCGCTCCGTCGCTCCGGATGAGCGGAGCAACGAAAAGTCTGGGCGTAGGCATTGTTACGGCGCTGGCAGGACCCTAACTGACAGTTCAGGAGCAGAGCGTGGCTGAGAAAGTCGAGACGAAGGGGAAGCAGGGGCCGGTCACGGTCCTCACGCTCCTGTTCGGCCTGCTCATCGGCCTCTCCGGTCCCGGTGCCCAGCTCCAGACCGATCCGGGCACTGCCCGCCTCGGCGCTGGCGAGGTCGTCCGCACCACTTCGGGCCTTCGTCTCGGCAGCCGTTCGAGCGACGATAATCCCGACGATCAGGGTCTCGCCCTGGTCCCGCCCGCTCCGCGGATCGTTACCGAGCTGGTTTCGGTCCGCCCGGCGGCTGCGACGGTTCCGGCGGCTGCAAACGCCGCAGCCCTAGCGCCGCACCTCCACTATCACGCCCGGGCGCCTCCAGCCGCCTGAGCAGGCCGCTTCGACGGTCCCATCACGATGATGACAACGGGTCACCCGCCGATCGCGCCTGAGCGCCGGCGGACCCCTGATGCTGGAGAATGAAATGTCTGCATCTACCTATCGCCTCACCCGGATCCACAGCAGCCTCGACGAGGCGATCCGGAGCGAGACCCGGCGCCGGCTGCCCGATTCCCTTCGGCTGCTTCGCCTCAAGAAGATGAAGCTGGCGGTGAAGGACCGGCTCGCAGCGCTGATGAGCAGGGATATGGCCGCCGCCTAAGCCCCGGCGGTCATGGCCGGCGCCCGCCCCTCTCCGGGCGCCGGCCTCACCGGGGCCTCCCCCAATCTGCCGCCCGAACCTCTTGAAAAATAGGATTTCGTCTGGTGCAAGCTTCTGGATGAGTCCGCCGCTGCAAAACCCTCGCCGCCGTCGAACCACTTCAAGTTCACGGATTCTGCGCGAGACCGTGAACTTCATGAACTTAGCCCGTTCCGCCGCCGCCGCTTGACGGCTATCGCCGCGGCCCACCACCCTATGCGCGTACACGTGAGGGATCGCCGCTCCATATGAAGCTCGTCGTCGTTGAGTCGCCTGCCAAGGCGAAGACCATCGAGAAATATCTCGGCCCGGGGTACCGGGTGCTCGCCTCCTACGGTCACGTCCGCGATCTGCCGCCCAAGGACGGCTCGGTCGATCCGGACGAAGGCTTCGCGATGCAGTGGGAGACCTATGCGGACAAGACCAAGCAGGTCCGCGCAATCTCCGACGAGGCGAAGAAGGCCGACACCCTGATCCTCGCGACCGACCCTGACCGCGAGGGTGAGGCGATCAGCTGGCATGTCCAGGAAATCCTTCGCAATCGCCGGATCCTGCCCAAGCAGGTCGAGCGGGTGACGTTCAATGCCATCACCAAGTCGGCAGTGAGCCAGGCGATGGAGAAGCCGCGCCAGCTCGACGAGGATCTGATCGACGCCTACCGCGCTCGCCGCGCGCTCGACTACCTCGTCGGCTTCACGCTCTCGCCGGTGCTGTGGCGAAAGCTTCCGGGCGCCAAGTCGGCCGGCCGAGTCCAGTCGGTGACTCTGCGCCTGATCGTCGACCGCGAGCGCGAGATCGAGCTTTTCAAGCCGCAGGAATATTGGAGCGTCACCGCGACTCTGGCACAAGAGGGGACGGAGTTCCTTGCCCGCCTTGTCCGCTTCGAAGGCGACAAGATCGACCGTCTCACCATAGGCGACGAAGGCGCTGCGATGCGCGCCAAGGCGGCGGTCGAGGCCGGCCGATTCACCGTCGCCTCGGTCGAGACCAAGCCGTTCACCCGCAATCCGCCGGCGCCGTTCACCACCTCGACCCTTCAGCAGGAAGCGGCGCGCAAGCTCGGCTTCTCGGCAAGCCACACGATGCGGGTGGCTCAGGACCTCTATGAAAGCGGCGCGATCACCTACATGCGGACCGACGGCGTCCAGATGGCTCCCGAAGCGATCCGTGACGCCCGCGCCGCCATCGAGCGCCGCTTCGGCCCGCACAACGTGCCGAGCCGCCCGCGAGTCTACGAGACCAAGGCCAAGAACGCGCAGGAGGCCCACGAGGCGATCCGGCCCACCGACTTCGAGCGCGACCATGTCGGCTCGGGGGACCAGAGCCGGCTCTACGAGCTGGTGTGGAAGCGCGCGCTTGCGAGCCAGATGGAGTCGGCGCGGCTGGAGCGCACCACGGTCGAGTTGACCGACGAGAGCGGCAAGCACGCGCTTCGCGCCACCGGCCAGGTCGTTCTCTTCCCTGGCTTCCTCGCCCTCTACGAGGAAGGGCGCGACGACGAGGCGGCCGAGGACGAGCGCCGGCTCCCCAAGATCGCCGAGGGCGATAGCCCGGACAAGCGCCGGGTCCATGCCGAGCAGCATTTCACCCAGCCGCCGCCGCGTTATTCCGAGGCGAGCCTCGTCAAGAAGATGGAGGAGCTCGGCATCGGCCGCCCCTCGACCTACGCCGCCACTCTTCAGACGCTTAAGGACCGCTCCTACGTCCGCGCGGAGAAGAACCGGCTCCATCCCGAGGAGAGCGGGCGGCTTCTGACCGCGTTCCTGGAGCGCTTCTTCGAACGCTATGTGAGCTACGACTTCACCGCCCATCTCGAGGACGAGCTCGACGACATTTCCGGCGGGCGGATGAATTGGCAGGCGGTGCTCGAGGCCTTCTGGCGCGACTTCAAGCCGAAGACCGCCGAGGTGATGGAGCAGAAGCCCTCCGACATCACCGCCGCGCTCGACGAGTTCCTCGCGCCCTTCCTGTTCCCGGAGAAGGCCGACGGCACGGATCCCCGCCTGTGTCCGGCCTGCGGCGAAGGCCGGCTCGGGCTTCGCGGCGGCCGCTTCGGCGCCTTCGTCGCCTGCTCCAATTACCCGGAGTGCAAGTTCACCCGCCGCTTCGCCCAGGGCGGCGAGGGGGCTGCCGAGGACACCGGTCCGCAGATGCTCGGCCAGGATGATGAGGGGGTGGACATCTCCCTGCGCAGCGGGCGCTTCGGGCCCTATGTCCAGCTTGGCGATGCCAAGGACGCCAAGCGCTCGTCGGTGCCGAAGGATGTTCCGCTGGCGGACGTCGATCTTGGTTGGGCGCTCAAGCTTCTGTCGCTTCCGCGCGAGGTCGGCACACATCCGGAAAGCGGCAAGCCGATCACTGCAAGCATCGGCCGCTACGGACCCTATCTCGCTCATGACGGCAAATATGCGAAGCTTGGGAGCACCGCCGAGGTGTTCGAGACCGGAATGAACGCCGCCGTCGTCAAGCTCGCGGAGGCGGCGGCCGGCGGCGGCCGGGCGCGCGGTTCGCGCGAGCCGCTGAAGGTCCTCGGGCCGCATCCCCGTACCGAGGCCGAGCTCAAAGTGATGGAAGGCCGCTTCGGGCCCTATGTCACCGACGGTACCACCAACGCGACCCTGCCCAAGACGGTGAAGCCGGAGGAGCTGACCCTTGAGGAAGGCGCCCAGCTGATCGACGAGCGCGCCGCCAAGGGGCCGCCGGCCAAGGGCAAGGGCCGCAAGGCGCCTGCCAAGAAGGCCGCTCCGAAGAAGGCTGCTTCGAAGGGGAAGAAGAGATGATTTCGATCCGCCTTCTCGGGTTGGCCGGACTGGTCGCCGCGACCGCCGCTTGCGGCGATGGCAACCAGCCCCCCGCAACGTCGGCCACCAACACTCTGGGCGCCGCTCCGCAAGGCAGCGCGACCGACTGGCAGCGTACGCCAAGCGGCATCCAGTATCGCCGAATCAGCGGCACCGGCACCGGCCCCAAGCCGAGCCCCACCGACACGGTGACGATCCACTATATCGGCAAGCTGATGGACGGCACCGAGTTCGACAGCTCGTTCCGCGCCGGCGAGCCGGTCACGATGGCGCTGCCGTCGCTCATCCCCGGCTGGCGCGAGGGCGTGCCGCTGATGAGCGTCGGCGACGTCTATGAGTTCGTGATCCCGCCCGAGCTTGGCTACGGCGCTTCCGCCGCGGGCCCGATTCCGCCCAACTCGACGCTCCACTTCACCATCGGACTGATCGGGATCGGCGGCCAGGGCTAGAATGCCCGGCCATGTCGACATCCTGATCGTCGGCGGTGGCGCGGCCGGTATCGCCGCGGCCCGCCGGCTTGCAGGCGGCCCTCGCTCGATATTGCTCCTCGAAGCCGGCGAGCGCCTCGGCGGGCGCGCCTTCACCCGCAGTCTCGGCGGAATGCCGGTCGATCTCGGCTGCGGCTGGCTCCACTCCGCCGACCGCAACCCATGGACCGCGTTCGCCCAAGCCGAGGGTTGGGTACTCGACAAGACCCCGCCCGCCTGGCGCGAGCAATGGCAGGAAATCGGCTTTTCGAAGCGCGAGCAGCGCGAAGCGCTCGCCGCTTTCGAGGCGTTCGACAGACGCCTCCGCGAGGATCCTCCGTCCAGCGACCGCGCCGCCGACGCGCTCGACCCCGATTGCCGCTGGAACGCCTGGCTGGAGGCTCTGAGCGGCTACATCAACGGCTCCGAGCTCGGCTGCCTCTCGATCGCCGACTATCTCGCTTATGACGATTCCGACACTGACGTGAACTGGCGCCTCCCCGACGGATATGGCGCACTCGTCGCCGCGGCCGGCGCCGATCTCCCTGTCCAGCTCGGCGCACCCGTCACCACGATCGACCGGCGCACCGCTCCGCTTCGCGCCACCGGTCCCTGGGGTGCCGTCACCGCCGATCGTCTCATCGTCGCGGTCCCTACTTCGGTCGTCGCGGACGAACGTCTACGCTTCGATCCGCCGCTGCCCGACAAGGTCGAGGCCGCCGCAGACCTTCCGCTCGGCCTCGCCAACAAGGCCTTCCTGCTGCTCGACCGGCCCGAGCCGTTCGAACCCGACACCCAGCTTCTCGGCGATCCGAACGATCCCTCGACCGGCAGCTATTATCTACGCCCGTTCGGCCGCCCGTTGATCGAATGCTTCTTCGGCGGCGCCGGCGCGCGCGGCCTCGAAGCCGAAGGCGAGGGCGCGGCAGCCGACTTCGCCGTCGCTCAACTCGTCGCCCTGCTCGGCAGCGACGTCCGTCGCCGGCTCACGCCGCTCGCGGAGACTCGGTGGGGTGCCGATCCGCTGTTCGGCGGCTCCTACAGCCACGCGCTCCCGGGCAAGGCCGATGCTCGCGCCCGCCTCGTGGCGCCGGTCGAGAACCGCATCTTCTTCGCCGGAGAGGCCTGCTCGGCAACCGACTTCTCAACCGCCCACGGCGCCTATGCGACAGGTGTCGCCGCCGCCGAAGCCGTCCTCGCCTCGTTCAGCTGATACCGCCGCAGCCCTTGCAGGCGGGATCCTTGACGATCCGCAGCGTGCGCATCGCCGGCCTGAGCGCGTCGAACATGTGGAGCTTGCCGCCCGGATTGTCGCCGAACCCGGTGATCGCGCGGACCGCCTCCAGAGCCGCCCACACCCCGCCCATGCCCGCAACGGGTCCGAGGACCCCAAGCTCCGAGCAGCTGTCGCAATCGTCGGCATCGAAGGCGTCGCCGACATAGCAGCGGTAGCAGGGCTGGTCCGCCTCCCACCCGCGAAACGTTCCGATCTGGATCTGGAACTGGCCGATCGCCGCCGACACCAGGGGGATGTGCGCCGCGGTGCACTGGTCCGAAACCACCAGCCGGGTTGCGAAATTGTCCGACCCGTCGATGACAAGGTCGGCGCCCTCCAGCAGCGCCGCTACATTTTCACTCGTCAGCCGGTCCCGAAGCGCCTCGAACCGCACGTCCGGGTTGAGCCTCGCGACTGCCTCGCCGGCGACCTCGGCCTTGGGGCGGCCGACATCGTCGGTTCCGAACAGCACCTGGCGGTGGAGGTTGTCGAGGTTGACGTCGTCGTCGTCCACCACCGCGATCCGGCCGACTCCGGCCGCCGCCAGATATTGGATGGCCGGGGAGCCGATCCCGCCGGCGCCGATCAGGGTGACCGACGCCGCAAGCAGCTTCTGCTGCCCCTGGCCGCCAATCTCCTTGAGGACGATGTGCCGAGCGAAACGGTCGAGTTGGTCGTCGCTAAGAAGCAAGGTTGAAGCTGATCGAATTACCGTACCAGCGCGCCGTTCCCGTGTTCGGCACGTCGAGATAGCGGTGACGGATGAGATCGCGAACCGCGCCCGCGACTAGGAGCTCGAGCGGGCGGCAGCCGATCTCTTCGACGACGATCCGCAACGGGCGGTTGGCTTGGTCGAAACGAACCGCGAAATTCACGGTGATGTCAAAATCGTTGATCGGCTGGGCGATCGCCGGGCACTGCCGGCTGCGCAATATGTCCTGGACCGACGCGATCATGCTGACCGTGGGAAGCGAAAGCCGGCTGTTGAGCCGCTCGAAGCCTGCCCAGCTGGCCCGTCCGACCTCGATCGTCGGTTCCGCTGGCGCTGCGGGTGGGGCCGCCTGAAGCGCCATGATCAGGAGGGCCAGGCTCATTGCTCATCTCCCCGTCGAACCGAAGCCGCCGCCGCCGCGGGCGGTGTCGTCGAGCGACTCTACCACTTTGAAACCGGCCCGCAACACCGGCGCCGGGACGAGCTGCGCGATGCGCTCGCCGCGCCTCACCTCGAACGGCTCGCTTCCGAGATTGGCAAGTATGACCTTCACCTCGCCGCGATAGTCGCTGTCGATCGTTCCGGGCGTGTTGAGGCAGGTGATACCGTGCTTGAGCGCGAGGCCGGAGCGCGGCCTCACCTGCACTTCATGACCGTCGGGAATGGCGATCGCGAAGCCGGTCGCGACGGCGTGGCGCGCACCCGGCGCCAGGGTCACGTCCTCGGCGGCGACGACGTCCATGCCCGCGGCATGCTCGGTCGCATAAACGGGGAGGGGGAGGCCCTCGCCATGAGCAAGCCGCTTCAATTGGATGTTGATCATCGCCGTTCCTGAGGTTCGGTTCTCGCCGAGGACCTAGCCGTCCGACCCAGGCTCCGCAAACCTGATTGAGGTCAGTCGCGAAGCGCCTCGGCGATCCGCGCGGCGAGTTGGCGTCCGACCTGCGCCTTCGGCATCCGCTCCCATGTCTCGACGCCGTTGCGGGTGACGAGGTGGACCCGATTGTCGTCGCCCCCCATCACGTCGCCGGAAACGTCGTTGGCGACGATCCAGTCCGCACGTTTGCGTTCGAGCTTGTCGCGCGCATTCTCGACCACCGCCTCGGTCTCGGCTGCGAAGCCGATGACGAGGCGCGGCCGGTCCGGCGATGACGCGAGGTCGGCGAGCAGGTCCGGGTTCTCGCGAAAACGAAGCGCTTCGAGACTGCCCTCCCGCTTCTTGAGCTTGTGCGGCGAGACATCGACTCGCCAGTCCGCGACGGCTGCGGCCATCACCGCGGCGTCCGCGGGGAGGGCCCGCCGAAGCGCGTCCTGCATCTGCGCCGCCGTCTCGACATCGACCCGCTCGACTCCGTCCGGTGCCGCAAGCGCCACCGGCCCTGATATCAGGGTCACCCGCGCACCAAGATCGGCAAGCGCCTGCGCGATGGCGAAGCCCTGCTTGCCCGATGATCGGTTGGCGAGGAGCCGGACCGGGTCGATCGGCTCATGGGTCGGTCCGGCGGTGACCACGACATGCTTGCCGGACAGCGCGCCCGATCCGGCGAGCGCCGCCCCGATGGCCGAGAGAATTCGCTCCGGCTCCGGTAGCCGGCCCGCCCCATATTCCCCGCACGCCATGTCGCCCTCGTCGGGCTCGATCACCGTCACTCCGTCGCCGCGCAGCTGCTCGACGTTGCGCCTGGTCGCCGCGTGAAGCCACATCCGGACGTTCATCGCCGGACAGGCGAGCACCTTCTTGTCGGTGGCGAGAAGAAGGGTCGAGGCGAGGTCGTCCGCAAGCCCGGCCGCCATCTTCGCGAGCAGGTCGGCGGTCGCCGGACACACCACGACCAGGTCGGCCTCGCGGCTCAACTGGATGTGGCCCATCTCGGCCTCGTCCTTGAGGTCCCACAAGGACGTATGGACGGGCTGCTCCGACAAGGCGGCAAGGGTCATTGGAGTCACGAATTGGGCGCCGCCGTCGGTCAGCACGCAGCGCACCGACGCACCCGCCTTGCGGATCAGCCGGACGAGCTCGCACGCCTTGTAGGCGGCGATGCCGCCGCCAACGATCAGGAGGATGCGCTTGCCCTGCATGGCCTCAGGTTAGGAGCAACACCGCCGCCGCGCCAGCCGCGGCGCCGAGGAGGCCGGTGACTGCGTAGCGAAGCCAGCCGAACGGCCGCATCACCACGACGTCGGGAAGAGGCGGAGTCGGCGGAGCGGCGCCGGGCGGCGGGTAATAATAGTCGATCCGGCGGATCAGCTCGGGAATCTTCGCGAAGGTGCGGACATGCTCGATGATCGCATCCGCGGCGCGCGCCTCCGGGCCGAGCTCGCTTCGAACCCATTCCTCGATGAACGGGCTCGCCGTCTCCCACATGTTGATGTCGGGATCGAGAGCGGTCGCGACTCCCTCCTCCATCACCATGGTCTTCTGAAGCAGCAGGAGATGCGGCTGGACCGGCATGTCGAAGTCGCGGGTGATCTTGAACAGGCCTTCGAGCATGTGGCCGATCGAGATGTCCTTGACCGGAAGGCCGCGGATCGGCTCTCCGACCGCGCGCAATGCGGTCACGAACTCGTCGATATTGTGATGGTTCGGGACGTACTGGGCCTCGAAATGGATCTCGGCCACCCGACGGTAATTGCCGGTGATGAGGCCGTAGAGGATCTCGGCCAGCCACAGCCGGGCCTGGCGGTCGATCCGGCCCATGATTCCGAAGTCCACCGCCGCGAGACGGCCGTCGGGGAGCGCGAACAGATTCCCCTGGTGGAGGTCGGCGTGGAAGAAGCCGTCAACCACCGACTGGCGGAGGAAAGCGCGCACGAGGATCCGCGCCAGCTGAGGAAGGTCATGGCCGGCGGCGATTAGGGCGTCGCGCTCGGTCAGCTTGATTCCGTCGATCCATTCGAGCGTGAGCACGCGCTGGGCGGTCCGGCTCCAGTCGATGTCGGGCACGTGGAAAGCGCTCTCGGGGAGCATGTTCTCGCGAAGCTCGGACGCAGAGGCGGCCTCACGCCTCAGGTCCAGCTCGCGCGCGGTCCACTGCTTGAACATCGCGATGGTCGCGCGCGGGCGGAGCCGAGCGACCTCGCCGCCCATCGCCTCGACTTGGGCGGCCGCCCATTCATAGGTGTCGATGGCCTTGTCGAACTCTTTCTCGATTCCCGGGCGAAGCACCTTGACGGCGACCTGGCGTCCATCGGTGGTAACGGCGCGATGGACCTGGGCGATCGACGCGGCGCCGATCGGCACTTCGTCGAATTCGATGAAGAGCTCCTCGATCGGCTTGCCCAGCGCCTGCTCGACGGCTGCGCGGATCAGCGGGAAGGGGGCCGGCGGCAGCCGGTCCTGAAGCAGCTGGAGCTCCACCGCCGCCTTCTCGCCGACCAGGTCGGCGCGCGTCGCCAGCGCCTGGCCGAACTTGATCGCTGCCGGGCCGACCGCAACGAAGGCGTCCGCATAAGCCGGCTGCTTGGGCACTCGGGTGCCGAAACGGGCGATGCGGGCGAGGCGGCGGACGACTCGCGGCGTGTTGGGATCGCGCTCGACCGGCGCCAGGACGCCATGCCGCGCCAGCACCCGGCCCCATTTGAGGAGCCGCAACATATGAACGGCGGGCTGGGTCATGCGTCGGGGCGGCTCACAGCTTCCAGCCGCTGTGAATGGCGACAAGCCCGCCGAGGATCGGCTCGGCCTTGACGTTGGCAAAGCCGGCGGCGCCGATCATACGGGCGAACTCGGGCATCGCCGGGAAACGCTCGATCGACTCGATCAGGTACCGGTAACTGTCGGAATCCTTGGCCACGATCCGGCCGATCCGAGGCACCAGGTTGCGCGAATAGGTCCGGTACAGCTCGGAGAAGCCCGGCCATGTCGTAGTCGAGAATTCGAGGCAGAAGAATCGTCCCCCGCGACGAAGCACTCGATAGGCCTCGGCCAGCGCCTGGTCGACATGGGTGACGTTCCGGATGCCGAAGGCGATCGTATAGGCGTCGAAGCTTTTGTCGGTGAAGCTCAGCTTCTCGGCATTCTCTTCGGCCCAGACGAGTCCGTCGATTCGGCGCCGCTGCGCGCGCTCGATTCCCACCGCGAGCATTTCGGGGTTGATGTCGGCGACTGTCACCGCGGCGCCGCGATTGGCCATTCGGAAGGCGATGTCGCCGGTGCCGCCGGCCATGTCGAGGATCGCCTCGCCGGCACGAGGGCGCACTCGGCGGACGAAATCGTCCTTCCAAAGCCGGTGCAGACCTCCCGACATTAGGTCGTTCATCACGTCGTAGCTGCCCGCGACGCTTGAGAAGACGCCGCGAACGCGAGCGGTCTTTTCCTCGGGCGCCACCTGCTCGTGGCCGAAAGACACCTTGTCCATGGGCGCGCGCTCTAGCAGGGGAGGGCGGTGATGTGCACTCCCGTTTGAAGGCATAATCTTGCCCGAACTTCCCGAAGTCGAAACCACCGTTCGCGGCCTGCAGCCGGTACTAGAGGGGCAGCGGCTGATGTCGGTCGAGACTCGCCGTCCGGACATGCGCACGCCGTTTCCGCCGGACCTTCGCCAGCGGCTGACCGGCGCCCGGGTGACCGGGCTCGGGCGCCGCGCCAAATATGGCCTGATCGACACCGACCGTGGCGACACCTGCATCTTCCATCTTGGCATGTCGGGGCGCTGGCGGATCGATCCGGGCGAGATCGGCGCTCACGACCATTTCGTCATCGAGACCGAGGCCGGGCGGCGCTTGGCGCTCAACGACCCGCGCCGGTTCGGCTTCGTCGACCTGACGCCGACGTCCGACCTCGCTTCCTATCCGGCTTTCGCGGCGATGGGTCCCGAGCCGCTGTCGGAGGCGTTCGACGGCGCCTATCTCGAGCGGGCGTTGGAAGGACGCGTCGCGCCGGTGAAGGCGCTTCTACTCGATCAGCGAGTCGTCGCCGGCCTCGGCAACATCTATGTCTGCGAGGCGCTTCACATGTCGGGGATCGCGCCGGGGCGGGAAGCCGGCCGAATTTCCCGGACCCGACTCGACCGCTTGGTGCTGGCCATCAAGGACGTGCTTACCGCCGCGATCGAGGCCGGAGGGTCGACGCTTCGCGATTATGCCCGTCCGGACGGCAATCTCGGCTACTTCTCGAAGCAATTCCTGGTCTATGGCCGCGAGGGCGAGGCTTGCTCCTGCGGTACGCCGGTGCGTCGTCGGACCGACAGCGGCCGCTCCACTTTCTATTGCCCGCGCTGCCAGCGTTAGCGCGTGCAGGCGGTCTTGACCTCCAACCGTCCCTCCCTTAGATGCCGCCGCTCGTTCGGGTGCGCCGCGCCCCGCGATTCCAGATTTCGAAGAGGCACTTGAAGCATGGCGAACACGCCGCAGGCACGTAAACGCATCCGTCGCAACGCCCGTCGCACGACGGTCAACGGCGCTCGGGTGAGCCGCATCCGTACCTTCATCAAGCAGGTCGAATCGGCGCTTGCCGCCGGCGACAAGGATCAGGCCCGCACTGCTCTTCAGCAGGTCCAGCCGGAGCTGGCCCGGGGCGTCGCCAAGGGCGTCGTTCACAAGAACACGGCTGCTCGCAAGCTGTCGCGCCTAACCAAGCGGGTCGTTGCGCTCGGCTGATTCTCTCATTTCCGTCCCGTTCCGAAACCCGTCGGCGCCACTCGCGCCGGCGGGTTTTTCATTATGACGCATGTTACAGTTTCGCGACTCGCGGATTTCTGCCGCTTCTCAATGGTGTCGCAGTTTCGCAACAGGGTAAGCTATTGAGATTACGTGGTAATTTCGCTTCTTAGGCGGAGAGCCGCAAGAAACCTATGTCAATCCCTGATATTTGAACCCGGGGCAGTTTTCGGGCTTGCAGGGAATCAAGCGGGGTACCTACAACGGCTCCCCGGGCCGGACTTCCCGGCGGGCTAAAAACGAAAATGACATAGCGGGATCGGCTGCGCGAGAGCGTTTCGCCGAAGGGGGATACTTGTGCCTGAGAGCGGCGCTGTTGCGCCGCCTGCGAGGAGGGGGAATAGGTGGCGAATAGTGCGACCAGTGGTGCTGCGTTGGACACGGACATGAGCGTGACGGAAAAGATGCAGAAGGCGTGGGAAGTGATTCGCGCCAACCTTCGCCGCGATTGCGGCGCGCGGATGTTCGACGCCTGGCTGCGTCCGATCGCGCTCAGCGGCTATGATTCGCCGACCGGTACCTTGCTCCTCAACCTGCCGTCCAAGTTCATGGCCGACTGGGTCCAGAATCATCATGCCGACCGGCTCGCTCTCGCCTGGCGCGCTCACGCGCCGGAGGTGAAGGAGATTCGCATCGGTGTCGGCCCTGCGGCTCCGCTGACGGCTGCGATCGTGCAGATCCCGGCGCCTGAACGGTCCAACGAGCGTGACGACCGCGGTCCTGCCAAGTGCGCCTATTCCGTTGCCCTGGAGCCGCGCTACCGATTCGAGAATTTCGTCGTCGGCAAGGCCAACGAGGTCGCGTTCAATGCCGCCAAGACCCTGGCGAGCGCCGACAATGTCGCATTCAACCCGCTCTTCCTCCACGGCGGCACCGGGCGCGGCAAGACCCACCTTCTTCATGCCATCGGTCATGAGTTCCACCGCCTGCGTCCGCGGGCGAAGATCATCTACATGTCGGCCGAGAAGTTCATGGTCGAGTTCGTCGCTGCTCTGCGCTCGAACGAGACCCTTCAGTTCAAGCAGCAGCTGCGCTCAGCCGACTTGCTGATGATCGACGACGTGCAGTTCATCGCCGGCAAGGAATCGACCCAGGAAGAATTCTTCCACACGATGAACGAGATCATTTCGGCCGGTCGCCGGCTGGTGATCTCGTCGGACCGGGCGCCGCAGGACCTGGACGGTATCGAGCCGCGCATCCTGTCGCGCCTGTCGTGGGGCCTGGTCGCGGACATCAACGCCGCCGACCTCGAGCTTCGCCTGTCGATCATCCACAAGAAGCTCGAATCGGTCCCGGACGTGATGGTGCCGGACGACGTGATCGGATTCCTTGCTCGCCGGATCAGCTCCAACGTCCGCGAGCTCGAGGGCGCGCTCAACCGCATCGCCGCTTACTCGATGATGCAGAATCGCCCGATCAACATCGAGTTCGTGGCCGAGGTGCTGGCCAACATCCTGCGCGCCAACCAGCGCCGGATCTCGATCGACGAGATCCAGACCAAGGTTTCCGAACATTACCGGATCCGCAAGGCGGAGATGACCAGCGCCCGCCGCGCCCGTGAGGTCGCCCGCCCGCGCCAGGTCGCCATGTACCTGTCGAAGCAGCTCACGCCGCGCTCGCTCCCCGAGATCGGCCGCCGCTTCGGTGGCCGCGATCACACCACGGTGATCCACGCCGTGCGTCAGATCGAGAAGCTGCGCGCCCAAGACAGCGAGCTGGACAACGACATCCGCTTGCTGACTCGTCAGCTCGAGGGCTGAGTCAGCGCCCCCCGCCGGCCAGGCCGGCGGCGCGAGTCACAAGATTCCGCTCAGAAGCCGTTGGCGTTGAACACGACTACGTAACGGCCGTTTACCTCTTGGCACCGCGTGGTGCGACGGCTTTCGTGATTGAATTCGGAACCGGAGAGGTCCTGATAGCCTGCTCCTCGGGCGCTCGGGTCGTGGCGCTGGCGGTTGCGCTCGGCGGCGAGGGCGCTCTCGCACTGCCCGCGATTGGCATAGCCGCCCTCGGCGAACTGGGGCGGACCGAGCACGACGGTCTGGGCGAAGGCGGGAACGGACAGTGAGCCGACGACCAGCGTAAGGATCAGCTTCTTCATATCGGCATCCTCCAGTCATGGGCCGAAGCAGGGCCCCTGAGACTGGCAAAACGGATGGTTAATGGGATCGTGCCCGCCAGTTCGGATTCGAAATCCTTTTTCTTCCAATGCTTAGCTGTCGCGCAGCCGCTGCGAGGGCGCGGAACGACTCAAAAAAAAGGAGAGCAGGCTAAGCCTGCTCTCCTCCCTTGGTGTCTCCCGACGATCCATCACCCGAGCCGATCCAATCGCGCGATCAGCCGCTCGAAAATTGTCACCGGTCTGCTCAGCTCAGGCTTACTATACGCCCTGCGAAGTGCATCTCCGATCCCCGCATTGGCATGGGGCGCCACTGCGATGATGTAACGCCGGGGAGTCGCCATCACCATGATCGCCTCCTCAGCTGATTTGCACTAATAACGCGCGATTGATCGTCGGGTTTCGCACGAGATTCGTCAGAACACCCAAATTCCGCGTAAAATCAGTGGGCTAACTGCGCCTGGCGGTAGCGCCGGAGAGGGTCCACAGGACGAGAGGCGACGCCGAAGCGCCGCCTCCTTCCATGCCGCTTTCGTTCTCGGCCGAAGCCGATAGCGGGTGTTTAGTAGCGCGGTGCGCGTGGACCGTCGGGGACGGTGATCCGAACCCGCTCGCCATTGTTGCCCGGGAAGCCGGTGAACATGGCTTCGATCAGGTTCGGGACGAGCACCGGCAGGTCGTTGGTGCGCGACTGCGCCTGGGCGAGGCCCTCGAACACCGCCTGTCCGTCGGACGCGCGGCGAATGTCCATGTCGAGGAAGCTCGTATAGACGGTGTAGCTGCGAACGTCGTAGCCGAACGGGTCGCCCCAGAACGGATCGTGCCAGCCCCAATAGAAGGGGCTGCGACGGCGGCCAAAATAGCCGAAGCGCGAGAAGCGCGGACCGTAGAAGCCGGAATAGCCCAAGCCCGGGCTGGTCACGATGCGATCGCGGCCATTGTCGACTCCATAATCGAGAGTGACGATCAGCGACGCGCCCTGACCCGGGCCGGCTTCGGTAAAGCCCTGCTGAATGAGGTTCTGGCGCACCAGGCTGGCGTAGCGGCCGAATTCCAGCCCGCCGCGATTCTCGGCGTCGGCCGCCTGAATGATGAATGTCTGTCCCTGCGGGGCCGGCAGCGCCTGAAACCGCTGGACCTGCGCCGGAAAGCCGGTGGCGCAGCCCGCAAGCCCGAGCAGCGCAACTGGCGCCGCCAGGCCCAAGGCCATTTTCTTGAGCAGCATGGATTTACCCTTCCACGATTCGCCTTTGAGTTTGAACAGCTTACCTCTCACGGGCAGGCTGAACAACGGCTGTACGTGAACCCCATGTTAATGCCGAGCGAAGAGCCCCATCGCTTTGTAAGCGGAGGATAACGTCGGTCGGGCGACGGCCGCGGCGCGCTCCGCCCCACGCTCTAGCACGGCGTCGACCGCGTCGGGATCGGAGCGATACTCGTTTAGGCGCGCTGCGATCGGCCGAAGAGTCTCGACGAGGAGCTCGGCGAGCTTCGGCTTGAAAGCGCCGAAGCCCTGGCCCGAATGCTCCTCGATCACCGACTGGGGCGTTCGATCGCTCAGCGCTGCATAGATGGTGACGAGGTTCCTCGCCTCGGCACGGCCGTCCAGCGCGTCAAAGCTGTCGGGGAGGGGCTCGGCGTCGGTCTTGGCCTTGCGGATCTTCTGCGCGACCGTGTCGCTGTCGTCGATCAGGTTGATCCGGCTCATGTCGGACGGGTCCGACTTGCTCATCTTGGAGCTGCCGTCGCGAAGGCTCATGATCCGCGCCCCGGTTTGGCCGATATGCGCCTCGGGCAGGGTAAAGACCTCCTGCCCGTAGTCGTTGTGAAACTTTGCGGCGATATCGCGGATCAGCTCGACATGCTGCTTCTGGTCCTCGCCTACGGGCACATGAGTTGCCTGGTAGAGCAGCACGTCCGCGGCCTGGAGGACAGGGTAGGTGTAGAGCCCGACGCTGACGCCCTCACGGTTCTTGCCCGATTTTTCCTTGAATTGGGTCATTCGGTTGAGCCAGCCGATGCGGGCGACGCAGGAGAGCAGCCACGCCATTTCCGGGTGGGCGGGCACCCGGGCATGATTGAACAGCACCGCCCGCTCCGGATCGATCCCGCAGGCGAGCAGCGCTCCCGCCATCTCCCGAACGTTCGAGCGGAGCTCGTCCGGGCTCACATAGACCGTGATCGCATGGAGGTCGGCGAGGAAGTAGAAGCACTCCGCCTCGTGCTGCATCGCAACCCAGCGCCGGATCGCCCCGATATAATTGCCGAGGTGAAGATTGCCGGTCGGCTGGATGCCGGACACGATGCGCATTGGCGTTTCCTTGAGATCAGCCGGCATCTTCGACCGGCTTCTTGCGGCTCAGCAGGTCCTTGATCGCTTGCTTGTCGATACCGCCGAGCAGCCAGGCCAGCGGGAAATAGACCGCCATTCCGGTCCCTATAAGTGCAGCGACACCGATCATGCGCTGGCCAAGTCCGCCGGTGAACCAATCGGTCAGGAGCATTCGAATGCCGATCAGCGCGGCAACCATCGCCGCTCCTGCAACCAATTGCCGCACAACCCTGCTGGCAAGCCACGGCTCGATCCGGAAATGGCCGCGACGGTGAAGAATGACGTAGAGGATCACGCAGTTGAGCCAGCTGGTGATCGCGATCACCGCGGCAAGTCCGGCGATCCCGAAGCGCGGGATCAGAAGGAAGTTGAGTGCCACGTTGACGATGAGCACGAAGCCCGCGGTTTTCACCGGAGTCGCAGTGTCCTGGCGCGAGTAAAAGCCTGGGGTAAGCACCTTGACCAGAACGTAGGCCGGAAGGCCGAGCACGATGATGCTGAGCACCATTGCGGTGATGCTTGCATCCTCGCCTGTGAACTCGCCGCCTTGGAATAGGGCACCGATCAGCGGCTCTGCGGCGACGCTTAATGCCAGGGCGGCCGGGAGGCAGAGCAGCATCGAGAGGTCGGCAGCTTCGCCCTGGATCCGCGCAGCCTTTTCCGGCTCGCCGGCGCCGACATAACGGCTGACCTGGGGCAGGATCGCCGTGCCCAGAGCGGCCCCGATCACGCCGAGCGGGAGCTGGTTGAGCCGGTCTGCATAGTTGAACCAGCTCATCGCCCCGGTTCCGATGCGGGCGAGGAAGAACGTGTCGATGAACGCGCTGATTTGATAGACGCCGGCACCAAGGGTTGCGGGAATGACGACCCGGACGAACTGCCGGACGCCCGGAGTCATCCGCGGCGGCCGCAAAGTGAGCCGGATCCCGGCGCGGTGGCAGGCATAGATCAGCAGGCCGAGCTGGATGAGCCCGCCGACCGTCACTCCGACCGCGAGTGCGGTTGCGCTCGGCTCGCCGCCCGTCGGCACCAGCAGCAATGCGGCAAGCATCGCGATGTTCAGGAGCGCGGGCGCGAAGGCGGCAGCGCTGAACCGCGCGAGGCTGTTCAGAATCCCCGAGAACAGCGACACCAGGCTGATCAGGATGAGATAGGGAAAGGTAATGCGGGTGAGGAAGGTGGCGAGAGCGAGCTTCTCGCCGCTGTAGCCCGAGATCGCCGCCACGAAGAGCGGCATGACGATCTCGAACAACAAGGTGAACAGGATCAGCGTCGGCAGGAAGACGGCCAGCACCTCGTCGGAGAAGCGCTTTGCCTCCTCGGCTCCGCCTTCGCCGTGGAAGCGCTGGCTGAACAGCGGCACGAAGCCCGCGGAGAAGGCGCCTTCGCCGAACAACCGCCTAAACGTGTTGGGCAGCCGGAAGGCCACCAGGAAGGCGTCCGCCGCCGCGCTCGCGCCCATGACCCGAGCCATGACCATCTCGCGCAGGAAGCCCGCAACGCGGCTGACCATGGTGAGCCCGCCGATCGTCCCGATCGCCTTCATCAAGTTCATGGCGCGGCTTTCTCTTCCGGGACCTGAGGGATCAGGCCTGGCCGGTCACCTCGCCGGCCTGTCCGCCGGTGGCTTCCGCCTGGGCCTGGGCCGCGCGCTGCATGTAGAGCGCTCCGAAATCGATGGGGTCGAGCAAGAGCGGCGGGAAGCCGCCATTAGTGACGACGTCCGCGATGATCTGGCGAGCGAACGGGAAGAGCAGGCGGGGGCCCTCGGCCAGAAGGAAGGGCTGGATCTGCTCGGCCGGCACGTTGCGGAGCGCGAACAGGCCGGCATAGAGCAGTTCGGCCCGGAACGCGGTGCCCTGCTCGGTGGTAGCGGCGACGTCGATCTTGAGCTGGACCTCGTGGACGTCGTTGCCGACCGCCTGGGCGCCGATATTGACCTGGACGTCCATCTGCGGCTGGCCCTGCCACTGGAACACGGCTGGAGCGCTCGGATTCTCGAAGGACAGGTCCTTTACATACTGGGCGAGAATGCCGACCTGCGGCATGTCGCCTGCCTGTGCGCCAGCGTCGAGAGCGCCCTGTTCTTCGGCCATTGATTGCAACCTTCCAGTGACTTGTCTTGAGAATAGAGGCCGCGGCTCCCCAGCCGTGGCGACGGTCGAGCGGGCGACTAGCAGCCCTCATGGAGCGACGCAACGCCGCGCCGGCCCTTGCATGCGACATCGTGATTTGAAACAGGGACCCATCAGGCCTATGTATGTGTTTCGCCCGCGAAGGAGTTTTCCGTTTTGACCGTCGAGATCGTGTTGCTCGCAATGGTTGCCCTGTTCGTGGGCCTGCGGCTCTATGCCGTGCTCGGGCAGCGCACGGGCCACGAGCAGCAGCCGGTCGCGCCGCCCCAGCCGGCCGCCAAGCCTGAAGCCGCGGTGACCACCGCGGAGTCCCAGCCGGTGACCGAGCCGAGCAGCATCACGCTCGACAAGAGCACGACCGCGGCCTTGCGGTCGCTGATCGCGGCTGATCCAAGCTTCGACACGGCGCGCTTCCTCGACGGTGCTCAATCCGCATACCGGATGATCCTCGAGGCGTTCTGGAAGGGCGATCGTGATACCATCGCCGAGCTCGCGGGTGAGGATGTTCGAACCGCGTTCGACGAGGCGATCAGCGAGCGTGACTCGGCCGGCCACCGGCTCGACAATCGTCTGATCGCGATCGAGCGGGCGGCGATCGAAAATGCAAGCGTCGACAATCGGACCGCGAGCGTCGAGGTTCGCTTCGACGCCTACGTTGCTGCGGTCACTCGCGATGCCGAGGGCGAAGTGATCGCCGGCTCGCTGACCGACGCGGTCGCGACCCACGACATCTGGACCTTTCGTCGCGATCTCAAGAGCGACGATCCCAACTGGGTCCTCGTCGAGACCGACGAAGTCGCCGACTGACTGTCCCCCGCTTCAGTCGGGGAGTTAGAGCTTCCGGCGCGGAGCTTAGCCCGCTAACCCGGAGCCATGCTCCGTTTCCTGATCCTCGCGACTGCTGCGCTAAGCTTGTCCGCCTGCGCCACGCGAGTCGTGCCGCCGCCACATCAGCCGGCTCCGCAGCCGGTGCGGCCGGCCCCTGTCACGCCGCAGCCCGCGCCTTCGCCATCTTTGCAGCGCGCTCCCTTGCCCTCGGTCCCCGCGATCGAAGGCCGGACCCCTCAAAGGGCGGTTGAAGCCGGTCTGAAGCCCGGGCCGACGGTCGCCAGCCTCAGTCTCGCTCCGGCCACCGCGGCGCGTGGTCTGGCGACGTTCCGGATCAGCTGCTCGGCCGTCACCCGCCGCGAAGATCGCACGGGTCTGACGAGGGGCGAGGACTGGACAAACGCCTGCGCCGCCGCGCGCAACTGGGCCGACAATGACGCGGTCACCTTCTTCAACACCTGGTTCGAGACGGTGGAGGTCGGCGACGGCAATGCGTTCGCGACCGGTTATTACGAGCCGGAGATCCGCGGCTGCCGAACCCGCCAGCCTGGCTGCGAGGTGCCGATATACGGCGTTCCCTCCGACCTCCTCGCCGCAGACCCGCGCACCGGCCAACAGGGCCGCGGCCGGCTCATGCCGGACGGCAGCTACGGACCCTATTTCAGCCGAGCCGAGATCGAGGAAGGAGCGCTTGCCGGTCGCGGGTTCGAAATCGCCTGGGCCGCCGATCCGGTCGACCTCTTTTTCCTTCAGATCCAGGGCTCGGGCCGCTTGCGCACCACCGATGGCGAGGTGATCCGCCTCGGCTACGCCCAGCAGAACGGCCATCGCTATGTCGCGCTCGGCACGTTGATGCGCGAGCGGAACCTCATCCCGGCCGGGCAGGTCAGCCTTCAGACAATCCAGGCCTGGCTCCGCGCCAATCCTGGTGAGGGCCAGCTGCTGATGCGGGAGAATCCGAGCTACGTCTTCTTCCGGGTGCTGACCGGTCCCGGGCCCCTTGGCTCGCTCGGACTTCCGGTGACGCCGCACGGGACGGTCGCCGTCGATCCGGTCTACGTGACCTACGGAGCCCCGGTTCTGCTCATGCGGATGAGCGAGCCGCGAGCGGATGGCCTGTGGGTGGCGCAGGACACTGGCGGAGCGATCCGCGGCGCCAACCGCTTCGACACTTTCTGGGGTGCGGGGCCGGAGGCCGAGCGGATTGCCGGGCCGCTCCAGGCGCGCGGTCGAGCGCTGCTGCTGCTTCCGCGGGGAACACTCGAGCGGCTGAGCAGGCGGGATGCGACGGCTCAACCCTGAAGAGCGGGCGCTGTGGGACAAGGTGGTCGCCAGCGTGAAGCCGCTGCATCGAAGCCCCTCACTCGCTCCCGAAGCGCCGCACGCGGCGCCGGCGGCTGCTGCCGTCCGAACTGCTCCGCGACAATCGGTCCCAGTGGTGAAGGAGCGCAAAGCTGCCGCTCGCCCAGGTCCCGGCGTGACGCTCGATGCCGCCTGGGACCGGAGGCTGTCCCGGGGACTGGTTCAGCCCGACTCAACCGTCGATCTTCACGGCCACAATCTCGCGACCGCTTACGACCTGCTCGACCGCCAGCTCGACCGGGCAATCGCCCACGGCCTACGGGTCCTTCTGCTGGTCACCGGCAAGCCGCCGACCGACGATCGGCGGCCAGTGGGAAGGGGGGCGATCCGAGCGGCTGTCGACGACTGGCTTGCGGCCTCGCGGCATGCCGGAGACATCGCGGCCGTCCGGGGAGCCCATCCGCGCCATGGCGGATCGGGAGCGCTCTACATCGTGCTCAGGCGGAAGCGGCCCTAGCTGTTTTCGCCGAGCTCGGGCTCGAGCAGGCGGTGGAGGTGGACCACCACATATTTCATCTCGGCGTCGTCCACGGTCCGCTGCGCATTGGCGCGCCAGGCGTCGACCGCCTCCGCATAATTTGGGAAGACTCCCACGAGATGGATCTGGTTGAGGTCGACGAAGTCGACACCCTGCGGATCGCGGACGCGCCCGCCGAAGACGAGGTGAAGCTTGCTCATGGTCGAGGTGAGGTCCTTGCGGAGTGACGTTGCCCGCCGGTTAGGGCAGGTGGCCGCCGCTCCGCAAGGTTGAGCCTCTTTACTCCTTCGGCGCGACCGCTTCGACGACGGCGCTGCCGACCTTGTTCACGACCTGGCCGGTCAGCTGGTCCATCTTGTCGCGGCTGGTCTCCGCAGCCTTGCGGGCGGCATCGCGGGCCTGCTCGCTCAGCTTCTGGCCGAGCGGCTGCAATGCTTCGCGCTCGCGGCGCGTCGCCGGCGCGACCGCTCCAACCAGCGCTCCGACGAGGAAACCTCCAGCCAGGGCAGCCGCCGGGTTGCTGCTGATCGACTGGCCGGTCCGACGCGCCGCGTCGCGCGTCGACTCGTATGCCGCCGCGGTCTTCTCACGGGTGCTCCGATAGGCCTCGCCGGTCTCGCGGGTGCCGGCGCTTGCGCCGTTCTTGGCCGTGTTCGTGTTGCTGGTGGTCGCCATGATTTACTCCTGGTTTGCTTTGCTGGCGGCGCGGGGGATTGCCGCATGGGGGATGAGATCGTCGGGTGGTGCTGAGACACTGTCGGGGGCCGTGTCGCCGTTGTCCTTTCGAAAGCGCCGGCTGACGAACCGGTAGAGACCCTTCAACGGCTTGCGCAGGACGATCAGCGCGACCGCCCCTCCCGCCACTGCAGTGATGGCAGGCCGTTGCCGAGCCGCGCCTACCGCCTGGTCCTTCTTGTCACGGACCGTGTCCAACGCGTTGTCGGCGATGGTGCGCGGATGAAGCCGATGCTGGAGCGCGGCCATGTCGGTGTCGACCCGTGCCCGGGCCCGGGCGGCATTGCGCTTTGCCTGGACGATGTCTTCGGGAACTTCGACCGTCATGGCAGTTGCTCCGCCTTGGCGAGCGCAGCCTTCTCCTCCTCATCGCCGCCCAGGGCCGCCAAGCCCTTTGCGCCGGCCCGTGCGAGCAGGCCGCCGGCGACGGCGAGGACGAGGAACACCACCATCCCGGCGCCGAATGGCCCGATCAGCGTGGCGAGTCCGAGCACGAGCGCGAGGACCAGCGCCGTGAGCGAGCACAGCAGCAAGGTGACTCCCGCGCCGAGCAGAATCGCCCCGCTCTTGGCCTTGGTGGCCCGGTGCCGGGCGATCTGCCGGACGAGGTCGATCTCGGCCCGTGCATAAGCGCGGCCGTCCTCGACGAGCCGATTGAACAGCTCGCCGATGGACTCGTCGCGCGGCTCGATGTCCGGCGGGATCGCGTCGACCCTTTTAAGCACCGCTGCTGCCGCTCGTGCCGGTGGTCGAGCCGGTTCCGGTTTGCGAGCCGGTGCTCGAGCTGGTCGAGCCGCCGCGCGCATCTTCGATTCCCGCGCGCACCACTCGCGCCACCGCGAAGCCGACCACAGCGGCAATTCCGATCGCCGCGGCAGGGCTCTTGCGGACGAACTCGCGGGCATCGTCGAACAAGTCGTCGACGCTTCGGTCATTGAGCTTGCCCGCAAGCGAATTGACGCCGTCGGCGGCGCGCGTGCCGTAGTCGGCATACTGGCTGCCGAGCTTTTCCTCGACCGAGCTTGCCGCGTCCTGGATGATCTCGGCAATGGACTGGAGGAAGTCCGTCGCCTGGCGCTTGCCGTCATCGGCCATGGAGCGGGCGCGGTCGACGCCGGTGCTCTTCAGTGAACCGACCTGGTCCTTGAGTTGGTTGACGATGGTGTCAGCGGTCTTGCTCACGGCGCTCTTCGAATCATCGCCGCTCTTGTCGAAGGTGAAGGCAGACCCGGCGCTGCCCGAGCCCGTGCCCGAACCCGTGGTCCCGGTCGTGCTGCCGCCGGTGCTTCCGGTCGTGCCGCCGCCGGTTCCGGTGCCGGACGATGTCCCGCCGCCACCGCCCGTGGCGCCGCTTCCGGTGTCGATCGCGTTCGTGTCGATAATCTTGTCGGTGCCTTCCGGCAGGCTCGGATCCCGAGGCGGCATGTTGTTCTCCCTCACGAAAAATATCTGGGCGCCAGATGTCCTGGCCATCCCCGCGAGAACACATGCCGGCGCCTTCCCGTTCCGCCGGAGATGCGAAAGTTGCGTCCTCGCGGGGCGGCCGATAAGCCGCCGCCCAACTCTGCTTCCAACCTCCAGATAAGTCATAACGGGGATGAAACAATGACCGCGATCATCGACGTCCATTCACGCGCCATTCTCGACAGCCGCGGCCAACCCACGGTCGAGGTCGAGGTGCTGCTCGAGGACGGCAGCATGGGCCGCGCCGCAGTCCCCTCCGGCGCCTCGACGGGCGCCTATGAAGCGGTCGAGAAGCGCGACGGCGACAAGGGCCGCTGGCTCGGCAAGGGGGTCGACCAAGCGGTCGAGAGCGTCAATTCCGAGCTCGCCCAGCTCGTCATCGGCAACGAGGCCGAGGATCAGGTCGAGATCGACGAGCTGATGATCGAGGCCGACGGCACCGACAACAAGATGCGCCTCGGCGCCAACGCGATCCTCGGCGTGTCGCTTGCCACCGCCAAGGCGGCGGCCGACGCCCGCGGCCTGCCGCTCTACCGCTATGTCGGCGGAGTCTCTGCGCGCACCCTGCCGGTGCCGATGATGAACATCCTCAACGGCGGCGCCCATGCGGACAATCCGATCGACTTTCAGGAATTCATGGTCATGCCCGTCGGCGCGGAGAGCTTCTCCGAGGCACTTCGCTGCGGCGCCGAGATCTTCCACACTCTGAAGGCCAATCTGAAAGCGGCAGGCCTCTCCACCTCGGTCGGCGACGAGGGCGGTTTCGCCCCGAACATCGGCTCCCCGAAGGAAGCGCTCGACCTCATCATGCGCTCGATCGAGGGCGCGGGCTACAAGCCCGGCGACGACGTCGTCCTCGCGCTCGATTGCGCAGCGACCGAATATTTCAAGGACGGTGGCTACGTTATGGAAGGGGAGGGGCGGCGCTATTCCTCTGAGGAGATGGTCGACTATCTCGCCCAGCTCGCCTCCACCTATCCGATCCGCTCGATCGAGGACGGGATGGGCGAGGACGATCGCCAGGGCTGGGCTCTGCTCACTGAGCGGCTCGGCGATGCGGTTCAGCTCGTCGGAGACGATCTGTTCGTCACCAACCCCGCGCGCCTCGTCGACGGCATCGGGGAAGGGCTCGCCAACTCGATCCTTATCAAGGTCAACCAGATCGGCACCCTGACCGAAACCCTCGAGGCAGTGAGCATCGCTCACCGCAACGCCTACACCGCGGTCATGTCGCACCGCTCGGGCGAGACCGAGGATACCACGATCGCCGACCTCGCCGTCGCGACCAATTGCGGGCAGATCAAGACTGGCTCGCTCGCCCGCTCCGACCGCCTCGCCAAGTACAACCAGCTGCTCCGCATCGAGGAGGAGCTGGGCGCCGCCGCGCTCTATGCGGGACGCGATTGTTTCGGCTGAGACGGACCGTTCGACTCGCTGGCGGAGCGTTTCATCCCGCCGCTTTGGAAATATTCGCGCGGAGCAGTTGATTCGCGCGAGTTTTCCTGATTCTAGAGTGGTTAATGTCCGCCGCCCAGAAACCGCTTGATCTGATGCGCCGCGCCGCCGGTCCGGCGTTCGCTCTGATCATCATCGCCTATTTCCTGGGCGCGGCGGTGATCGGCGACAATGGAGTCATGTCCTGGGGCGAATATCGCGCCGCCAAGACCGAGCGTCAGGCCGAGCTCGCCAGGCTTCAGCAGGAACATGCCCGGCTCGCGCACCGTTCCCAGTTGCTCGATCCGCGTCGCACAGACCCCGACCTCGCCGAGGAGATGACCCGGCGCGAGCTCGGCGTCGTGCGCTCTGACGAAGTCGTCGTCCCCCTCGACTGATCAGCTTCCGCTGGCGGTTTCCGCTCGTCCCGAGCGTGATCGAGGGGCGTCCGCGCCGGAGTCCGTGAAAGCGCCCTCAACTTCGCTTAGGACGAGCGAACCTTGTCACCCATTGCGCCCCGTTGCACCCCCCTGCGTTTGCGGCCATAGAGCCGCCAAACTTGCCGCATCACAGATAGAGAGGAGGCCACTCCCCCCCATGGCCAGGGCAGCATCCAAGCGCGCGGATTCCGCGGCGCCCCCCACCCCCAATCGCGAACGGCCGCCCGAGCCGAAGCGCTACGAAGCGTCCAAAGAGGAGCTGATGGAATTCTACCGTCAGATGCTCCTCATCCGCCGCTTCGAGGAGCGCGCGGGGCAGCTCTACGGACTCGGCCTGATCGGCGGCTTCTGCCACCTTTATATCGGTCAGGAAGCGGTCGCGGTCGGCCTTCAGTCGGCTCTTGAGGTCGGCAAGGACAGCGTCATCACCGGCTATCGCGACCATGGCCACATGCTCGCCTATGGAATCGATCCCAACATCATCATGGCCGAGCTGACCGGCCGCGAGGCGGGGATCAGCCGCGGCAAGGGCGGCTCGATGCACATGTTCAGCGTCGAGCATAAATTCTACGGTGGCCACGGCATCGTCGGCGCCCAGGTCAGCCTCGGCACCGGCCTCGCCTTCAAGCACAAGTACGACCAGGACGGCGGCATCTGCCTCGCCTATTTCGGCGACGGCGCGGCCAATCAGGGCCAGGTCTACGAGAGCTTCAACATGGCTCAGCTGTGGAACCTGCCGATCATCTTCGTGATCGAGAACAACCAGTACGCCATGGGCACGAGCGTCAACCGCGCCTCGGCCGAGGACCAGCTCTACAAGCGCGGCGAATCCTTCCGCATTCCGGGAATCCAGGTCGACGGAATGGACGTGCTTGCGGTGCGCGGCGCGGCCGAGACGGTCGTCGACTGGGTGCGCAGCGGGAAGGGTCCGGTGCTCATGGAGCTCAAGACCTATCGCTATCGCGGCCACTCCATGTCTGATCCGGCCAAGTACCGGTCGCGCGAGGAAGTGCAGGCGGTGCGCGACAAGTCCGACCCGATCGAGGCTGCCAAGCGCGAGCTCGAGAAGCTCGGGGTCACCGAGGACGAGCTCAAGAAGCTCGACAAGGAGATCCGCGCAATCGTCACCGAAGCCGCCGATTTCTCCGAACAGTCGCCCGAGCCCGATCCCAGCGAGCTCTACACCGACGTCCTGGTTGAGACCTACTGATGCCGATCGAACTGAAGATGCCCGCCCTCTCCCCGACGATGGAGGAGGGCACCCTCGCCAAGTGGCTGGTTAAGGAAGGTGACGAGGTCACCTCAGGAACCGTCATCGCCGAGATCGAGACCGACAAGGCGACGATGGAAGTGGAAGCCGTGGACGAAGGCACGCTGACGAAGATCCTGGTCCCCGAGGGCACCGAGGCCGTCTCCGTCAACACGCCGATCGCCGAGCTGAATGGCGGCGCCGGCAACGGCAGCGCGCCGCCCGCCCCGGCCGCCGACAAGGCGCCGCCGCAGCGAGAGGTCGCCGCTCCGCTGCCGAAGGCGGAGGATCATGGCGCTGTCGCCGCGCGTGGCCAGGATCAGAGGCAGGGTGCGGCCGCCCAGCCAAAGGCGCCTGCCGCAGAGCCGGAGAAGGATTGGGGGCCGACCAAGGCGATCACCGTCCGCGAGGCGCTGCGTGACGCCATGGCCGCGGAGATGCGCGCCGACAAGGACGTGTTCCTGATGGGCGAGGAAGTCGCCCAGTACCAGGGCGCCTACAAGATCAGCCAGGGCCTGCTGGACGAGTTCGGCCCGCGGCGCGTGATCGACACGCCGATCACCGAGCACGGCTTCACCGGCATGGCGGTGGGCGCGGCGATGACC
>JAEZHP010000187.1 GCA_023416515.1 Pseudomonadota bacterium
CGCCAACGCAATGAGACTGCTCATCATTCGGACGATTCCCCCTCGCCGCCACACTGCCCGTGCCCGGGCGCCAAGCCAAGGGCGACGATCGAACCTAGTTCGCCCGCCCGGCCTCCCAGCTGAACAGGGTGATACGCACCCGGGCGCGGCGCTCGCTCGTGTCGGGCGCCGCCGCGAAGAGGCCGGGACCTTCGCGCATGAGGCCGCCGCAGATGCGGCTTCGCTCGCTCATCGGCGCAATGCTGCTCTCGCGCAGCGGCCGGCATTGGCCGATCGAGCCGTCGGCGGCGATCACGACCTCCGCTTCCTGGTCCACGGCAGTCGCCCCGCGCCCGGCGGGCTCGGCAATCGCCCCCTCGCCCGTTGCGACAGCGATCACCATCGTCGATTCCCGAACGGGCGACGCGACCGCGGGGCCGGGCCAGGGGCTGATCAAGCGCCGGCAGGTGGCGTCGCCATAAGCCTGCCAGGCGGGCGAAGAGGCGGCGATCGTGCAGTCCGCCTCGCCCCCCGCGTCGGCGCGGTTCACCACGCGCACGCTTCCGCTCTCAAACGGGAGCGAGGGGCGCTGGGGCACCGCAGCTGCGGCTTGCGCCAGGGTCAGGGCCAGAACCAGGGCTGATGTCACCAAATCATCCTCTCTCTACGGCGCTTGATCGCGCGGCGTCCAAAGACCACATGAGGACCATGCTGATCCAGACTGAACCCGCGCCGAACCCGGCCACTCTTAAATTCCTGCCCGGCCGGGCGGTGATGGACTCGGGAACCCGCGACTTCGCGTCCTACGAGGATGCCGATGCATCGCCGCTTGCTGCCGCGATCTTCTCGATCGGCGACGTCGAGGGTGTGTTCTTCGGCCGCGACTTCGTGTCGGTGACCGCAGCTCCCGGGGTCGAATGGCGTGAATTAAAGCCGCAGGTGCTCGAAGTCCTGCTCGACCATTTCGCCAGCGGCGCGCCGCTGTTCAAGACCGGCAGCGCCGCCGACATCTTCATCGCTCCGGAGGAGATCGACGACAGCGGTGAGGACGCCGAAGTCGTCGCTCAGATCCGCGAGTTGATCGATACTCGGGTCCGCCCCGCGGTCGCACGGGACGGCGGCGACATCGTCTATCGTGGATTCAAGGGCGGCACCGTCTTCCTCGCGATGCAGGGCGCCTGCTCGGGCTGCCCGTCCTCGACCATGACCCTGAAGCAGGGGATCGAGAGCCTGCTCAAACATTACGTCCCGGAGGTCGAGACCGTCCAGGCGGTCTGAGCCCTCTCGTCATCCCCGCGCAGGCGGGGATCCAGCTTCTTCTTCCAGACCCGCACACGAAAGCTGGACTCCCGCTTTCGCGGGAGTGACGGTGAAACGGTGGCAACCAACTCCCTCACCCTCGTCATCGACAGCGTCAGCGCGGCCTGCTCGGTCGCGTTGATCACGAATGACGGCGAAGTGCTTGCCGAGGCTCATGAGGTGGTCGGCCGCGGCCATGCGGAACGGCTGGTGCCGATGATCGCCGATCTGCTTGCCGGCCGAGTTCCGGATTCGGTGCTCGTCGATTGCGGACCCGGGAGCTTCACCGGCCTTCGAGTCGGACTCGCGGCAGCCCAAGGGCTCGCGATCGGCTGGGGCGTTCCCCTCGCCGGTTATGCCGCCCCTTCCCTTCTCGCCGCCATGGCCGCCCGTCCCGGGGTCCCGGTCGCCGCGGCGATGCAGGGGGGACATGGGGAGCTATTCGTGCAAAGCTTCGACGGTGCGAAGCTCGAGCCGACCGACGACCTTAGATCGCTTACGCCCGAGGCCGCGGCTTCGGCCGTCGACGCGCACCTCGTGGTCGGCTCCGGTGCCAGGCAGCTCGTCGAGGCGCGCGGCTCGGGCGAGGCGCTCGACCTCCTTCCCCGCGCCGCCGAGGCGTGGCGACTGCCGCTTGCGCTGCGCTCGCTCCTCGCCCGCCCGATCTACGGGCGAGCGCCGGACGCCAAGCCGATGACTTCGGCATGAGCGCTGCCATCGACATCAACGAGGGCGGCCTCGCCGACCTCCCCGGGGTCATGACGGTCATGGAGGCGGCGTTCGAGCCCGGCTTCGGAGAAGGGTGGACCGCTTCGCAATGCGCCGGCCTGCTGCCGCTTCCCGGAGTATGGCTCACCGTCGCGCGGATCGGCGACCACGCCGTCGGCTTCGCCCTGGCCCGCGCCATTGCCGGCGAGGCCGAGCTTCTTCTGCTTGCAGTCCACCCCGACGCGCAGGGCCGTGGGATCGGCAAGTCATTGCTAAACCACTTCTTTCACGGCGCCCTAACTCGCGGAGCGGACCGCTTGCACCTTGAAGTCCGGGACGGGAACGACGCGATAAAATTATATACTATGTTGGGATTTTCTGTCGTCGGCCGCCGCCGCAACTACTATTGCGGCCGCGATGGCAAGCAATACGACGCTTTGTCCCTAGCCAAGACAGCAGTCTCGTCACCAACAGAGTGACTCCTTAACTGTTGTATCTTGTACCAGATCGCAAATGGACCTATCCGACAAGATGGCCAGCAAAGGGGGTGGCCACCCGCTTCCCATCGAAAGAAGATAAAAAATGGACACTCAGGACAACTTCACGGAAACCCTCATCACGCTCACGGCGGACATCGTCTCCGCCCATGTCAGCAACAACAGCGTCGCCGTCAACGATCTGCCTGTGCTCATCCAGAACGTGCATGGCGCGCTCACCGGCCTTGGAACGCCGACCGAGGAGCCGCAAGCGAAGCCGGAGCCGGCCGTTTCGATCCGTTCCTCGGTCAAGCCCGACTATATCGTCTGTCTCGAGGACGGTAAGAAGCTGAAGATGCTAAAGCGGCATCTGATGACCCACTACAACATGACTCCGGACGAGTACCGGCAGAAGTGGGGCCTCAACGCCGATTACCCGATGGTCGCTCCGAACTACGCCGAGCAGCGCCGCACCCTGGCCAAGAAGATCGGCCTCGGCACCAAGCGCCGCCGCACCGGCCGCGGCGCGAAGTAAGGCCAAAGACGTTTCGAAACGGGCGCCGCGGTGGGAGCGGCGCCCGCTTCACGATTGCCGGGACCGGCCGCCCTTCCGCCCCGCAGACCTTTGTTCTAAGGTCACTTCATGTCCCGAAAGATCGATATCGAAGCCCTGTGCGCGGAGAAGGGCCTGCGCATTACCGAACAGCGACGGGTGATCGCCAAGGTCCTCAGCGAGAGCGAGGACCATCCCGATGTCGAGGCGCTCCATGCCCGCGCATCAGCAATCGATCCCGGCATTTCGATCGCGACCGTGTACCGCACCGTCCGCCTGTTCGAGGAAGCCGGAATCCTCGAGCGGCACGACTTCGGCGACGGCCGCGCCCGCTATGAAGCTGCGGCGGAAACCCATCACGACCACCTCATCGACGTCGAGACCGGAACCGTCATCGAGTTCGTCGACGAGGAGTTGGAGGCGCTCCAGCGCCGGATTGCCGAGAAGCTCGGCTTCCGGCTCGTCGACCATCGCATGGAGCTCTATGGCGTCGCGCTTGGCCGCAAGGGCTGAACCGAAGCTCCGGATGATCGGCGCCGTCCGCTTCTACACGCGCTGCATCCTCATCCTGCTCGGCATCATCGCACTGGTGCCGCTTCATTATCTGTGGCGGCTGTTCCGGGCGCGCTCGCCATGGCCCACGCTGTTCCTGTGGTGGGCAGGCCGCGTCGCGGGTCTCAAGGTCCGGACGGAGGGGCGGCCGCTGAAGCGCGACGTCCTCATCGTCGCCAACCATTCCTCTTGGCTCGACATCCTCCTTCTCGGCGGCAGCGCCGGTGCCGCGTTCGTCGCCAAGGCCGAGCTCGCGGATTCGCCGCTGGTCGGCTGGCTCGCTCGACTCAACGAGACCTTGTTCGTGGAGCGAAGCAACAAGCGCGGAATCGGGGTCCAAGCCGAAGCCCTTCGCGGCGGCCTGGCGACGGGGCGCGCCTTCGCTCTCTTCCCCGAAGGCACCACCGGCCCCGGCCGCCCGATCCTGCCGTTCAGGGCGAGCCTTCTCGCCTCGCTTTTCCCTCCCCTTCCTCGAGTGAAGGTCCAGCCGGTGGCGATCGACTTCGGCCCCCTCACCGACGAGATTGCCTGGGGCGACGAGCATGGCGCGGCGAATGCGCGCCGGCTCCTGTCCCGCCCGGGGCGGATTCCGGTGACCATGACATTCCTGGCGCCGGTCGACCCTCACGAAGCCGGCGACCGCAAGCGCCTGTCCGAGCGGTCGCGCGAGGAGATCATCGCGGCGCTCGGCGCTTCCGAAGCCGCCCCCGCTCCCCTATATGGCGGCGGATGAATTCTCCCGCCGCCCCCAAGACCTTCCACGTCAAGTCGTTCGGCTGCCAGATGAACGTCTATGACGGCGCTCGAATGAGCGAGCTGCTCGAGGCCGAAGGCCTGTCCGCGACGGACAGCGCCGACGCCGACCTCGTCGTCCTCAACACCTGCCACATTCGCGAGAAAGCGGCGGAGAAGGTCTATTCGGACATCGGCCGCCTGATCAAACGCGAGGACGGTTCGAAGCCGATGATCGCGGTGGCCGGCTGCGTCGCCCAGGCCGAAGGCGCCGAGATCGCCCGCCGGGCGCCGTCGGTCGGAGTCGTCGTCGGGCCGCAGGCCTATCACCGCCTGCCCGAGCTCGTGGCCAAGGCCGCGGGCGGCACGACGGCGGTCGATACCGACATGCCGGCCGAGCCAAAGTTCAAGGCGCTTCCCGGCCGGCGCCGCCAGGGGCCGACCGCGTTTCTCACCGTCCAGGAAGGCTGCGACAAGTTCTGCACCTATTGCGTCGTCCCCTACACCCGAGGCGCCGAGGTCTCGCGCCCCTGGGCGCAGGTGATGGACGAGGCGCGCGCGCTGATCGACATGGGGGCCCGCGAGATCACCCTCCTCGGCCAGAATGTGAATGCCTGGGAGGATGACGGCCGCGGTCTTCACGACCTCATCGCCGCGATGGACAAGCTGCCGGGCCTCGAGCGGATCCGCTACACGACCAGCCATCCCAACGACATGGCCGAGGGCCTGATCCGCGCCCATGGCGAAGTCGGGAAGCTTATGCCCTTTCTCCATTTGCCGGTTCAGTCGGGAAGCGACCGGATCCTCAAGGCGATGAACCGAAGCCACACGACGGAGAGCTATCTGGGCGTGATCGAACGAGTCCGTGCGGCTCGACCGGACATCGCTTTGTCGGGCGACTTCATCGTCGGTTTCCCCGGCGAGACGGACGAGGATTTCGAGGCGACCCTTCGAATCGTCGAGGCGACCCGCTACGCCCAGGCCTACAGCTTCAAGTACAGCCCGCGCCCCGGAACCCCGGCTGCGACCATGGGCGACCAGATCCCGGCCGAGCTCGCCGACGAGCGGCTCCAGCGCCTTCAGGCCCTGATCAACGCCCAGCAGCTCGCCTTCAACCAGGCCACGGTCGGCCGCCGAACCAGCGTCCTTCTCGAGCGCCGCGGCAAGCATCCCGGCCAGCTCATCGGCAAGTCGCCTTGGCTTCAATCGGTCCACCTCGAGACAAAGGCCGAAATCGGCGACATGGTCGAGGTCGAGATCGTCAGCGCCGGTCCCAACAGCCTCGCGGGCGCGGAGACGGTCAGCCTTGCTGCGTAGCGCGCGTTCGCGGCTGCCTCTCTCGCCCCTCCCTGAAAGGGAGGGGTTGGGGGTGGGTGCCGCCGAGGCACTCGGCGGCAGCGATCAGGATCGCTTCGGCGACGCCATCGGGATTGTCATCGACCTCGCCGTTCCAGAATCGGATGACGCGCCAGCCCTGGCTTTCGAGGAAAGCGCTACGCCGGTCGTCGTAGCTCACGGATTCCAGGTGCTGCGAACCGTCGAACTCGACGCCCAGCCTCGCCTCGCGGCAGGCAAGGTCGAGAATGTAAGGTCCGACTACGAGTTGGCGCGTGAAGCTCGGCCGGTAACGCGAAAGCCGTCGCCAGACCAATCGCTCCGCCGGCGTGGAGGAGTTACGAAGCTCTCGCGCGCGTCGCGTCATTTCCTCTGGAACCCGGCGCATTCTGAAAGCTTAGTGGGGCGAGCTGCGCTCGCCTACCCACCCCCAGCCCCTCCCTTCCAGGGAGGGGAGAAAAGGATCTGATGGCACAGCCTAAGAAACCTGCCGCACCTGCCGCTCGCGGTGCCGCAACGCCGCGCGCGCGAGTCGAGATCGAGTTCGAGCAGCCTCATCTGCTCGGCCCCCTGTTCGGCGAGTTCGACCGAAATCTCGTCGCGATCGAGGACCGCCTCGGGGTCTATATCGCCGCGCGCGGTTCCAAGGTGCAGATCGAGGGCGATCCAGAGGCCGCCGCCCGCGCCCGCGAGGTGCTGGTCGGCCTCTACAACCGGCTCGATGAAGGACAAGACATCGACCAAGGCATGGTCGAGGCGATCATCGCCATGTCCAACCAGCCCACCCTCGACGGGATCGTTAGCGAGGAGGTCGTCCAAGCTCCCAAGGTGATGATCCGAACCCGCAAGAAGACGATCGTCCCGCGCTCGAAGACCCAGGCCGAATATATGGAGGCCCTGAACCGCGACGAGATGATCTTCGCATTGGGTCCGGCGGGCACCGGCAAGACCTATGTCGCCGTCGCCCAGGCGGTTCAGCAGCTGATCGGCGGAAGCGTCGACCGGCTCATCCTGTCGCGTCCGGCGGTCGAGGCGGGCGAGCGGCTTGGTTTCCTTCCGGGCGACATGAAGGACAAGGTGGATCCCTATCTTCGGCCGCTCTACGACGCGCTCTACGACATGCTTCCGATGGAGCAGGTCGAGCGGCGCCTCGCGTCGGGCGAGATCGAAATCGCTCCGATCGCCTTCATGCGCGGCCGAACCCTGTCAGACGCCTTCATCATTCTCGACGAGGCCCAGAACACCACGCCGCAGCAGATGAAGATGTTTTTGACGCGCTTCGGCATGCGCTCGCGCATGGTGATCTGCGGCGACCCTCATCAGACCGATCTTCCGCCCGGCGTGAAGTCCGGCCTCAACGACGCGGTCGAGAAGCTCGAGGGAATCGGCAAGCTGTCGATGATCCGCTTCGGCGCCGGCGACGTCGTCCGTCACCCGCTCGTCGGCAAGATCGTCGAGGCCTACGAGGGGCCGGGGTCGTGACCCAGTGTGCAATCCTCCCCGGAACGGGGAGGGGGACCATGCGAAGCATGGTGGATGTCTCTT
>JAEZHP010000040.1 GCA_023416515.1 Pseudomonadota bacterium
CCCCCCCCCCCCCCCCCCCCCCCCCCCCCCCCCCGGGACTTGTTGCGTCAGCGTGCCCGCTGCTCGGCGATATAGGCGTCGACCAGCTCCTCGAGGATGTCGAGCGGCACCGAGCCGTTCTCCAGCACCGCGGCGTGGAAGTCGCGAATGTCGAATCGAGACCCGAGCGCCTGGCGGGCTCGGTCGCGAAGCTCGAAGAACTTCATCTGACCGATCATGTAGCTGGTCGCCTGGCCGGGATTGTTGAAGTAGCGCTCGACCTCCTTGGTCGCGTCGAGACGCGAGAGCAGGCCGTTCTGCATGAAATAGTCGATCGCCTGCTCGCGGCTCCAGCGCTGCGAATGGATGCCGGTGTCGACGACGAGGCGGATGGCGCGCCACAGCTCGGTCGAAAGGCGGCCGAAGTCGGAGATCGGCTCGCGGTAGAAGCCCATCTCCTTGCCGAGGCGCTCGGCATAGAGACCCCAGCCCTCGTTATAGGCGCCGTTGCCGCCGAACCGGCGGAACTTGGGAATGCCGGGAAGCTCCTGGGAGAGAGCGATCTGGAAGTGATGGCCCGGAGCGCCCTCATGGTAGGAGATCGCCTCGACCTGGGGGCGAAGCACCTGGGTCATGTCGGCGAGGTTGACGTAATAGATGCCTGGCCGCGAGCCATCCGGAGAGGGCTGGTTGTAGAAGGCGACGGCGGCGGTCGCCTGGCGGAACGGCTCGACCGCCCGGACCTCCAGAGGTGCGCGCGGAAGGCGCCGGAAGTAGCGCGGAGCGGCCTCCATCACCTGACCGATGAAGGCGCGGGCGTCGGCGAGATATTGCTGCCGGCCTTCGTCGGTGTTGGGATATTTGAACTGCGGGTCGGTTCGGATGTGCTCGAAGAATTGCTGGAGCGTGCCCTGGAAGCCGACCTGGCGCTGGATGGCCCGCATCTCGTTGTGAATTCGGGCGACGTTGTCGAGCCCGATGCGGTGGATCTGGTCGGCCGACAGATCGGTCGTGGTCTGCGTGCGCAGGCGCTCGGCATAATAAGCCGCGCCTTCGGGAAGGCTCCACGCGCCCCGATTGCCGCTGGCTCGCGGCTCGATCGAGTCGAGTGCTGAGAAGACGCTTTCATAGCCGCGGCGGAACGGGCCGGTCAGCGCCTCGCGCGCCGAGGCGACGAGCCGGTCCTTCTCGGCCTGGGAGATCTCGAGCCGGTCCACCTTGCGCTTGAAATCGGCGAAGACGGCGCTGTCCGCGCCTTCGGTGAAGGGGGCGCCGGTGAGGATCCGGCGGCCGTCGGCTCGTACCGGAGCGAAGTTGAAGGCGGGCGGCACGATTCCGAGGCTCGCCTGGTGGCGCATGTTCGCGGCGACCTCGCCGAGCGCTCGCTCGGCATCGCGAAGACGGGAGACATAGGCCTCGGCGTCGGAGACGTTGTCGACCCGGTGCTGGTTAATGAGGAACACCGGGAGGCCGCCGAGCGGACTTCCGTTGTTGGTCGCCGGGAACCGGTGCCAGCGCCAGCGGAAGGAGCGTTCGCTATCCTGAACGTCCTCCTCGAACATGCGATAGCTGAGGCGCGCGGACGGTCCGAGCCGGGCGGGGTCGAACTGGGCGCGCATCTGGCGCAGCTGCTCCTGGGCGAGCGCGAGTGAACGCTGGCGCGCCGCGTCCGTATTGTCGTCGAGCCGGCCGTAATTCGTCTTGAGGCCAAGCGCGGTCTGGCTCTGCGGGCTCAACGCGACCTGAGCGTCGAATGCGGAATCGAGAAAGGCGTTGAGCCGGGCATCCTCGGCAGCGGTGTCGGCGGCGGCCACCGGAGCGGCGGCGGCGGGAGGCGCAGTCGTAGCCGCCGACTGGGCGCAGGCGGCGAGGCCGGCGGTAGCGAGCAAAAGCGCGACGAGGGAGAGAGGCTGCTTCAAGGACGGTTCCTCCGGATGGGGCCGCCACTTCTTAGCGCGCCGGACGAAGCCGTCCAGCGCCCGGCGATGGCCCGGCCGGCCCTTGCCCGCGGCGACAAAATATGCGCTCATCCAGGCACTGAGCGACTCATGACAGGGAGAGTGTCATGCCGTTCTATTATGCCATCAAGAAAACTTCCGCAGACGTTCGCAGACGCACGGCCGAAGGACTGTTGCGGTTGCGCAAGCAGCTTGACGACGAGGTTCCTCCGCGCACGATTTCGGACACTCTTCTGCTCGCGACCTGGAACATACGCGAGTTCGATTCGAGCAAATATGGGGTGCGCGAGGCGGAGCCGCTTCATTACATCGCGGAGATCATCAGCCGCTTCGATCTCGTCGCGGTCCAGGAAGTTCGCGAGGATCTGTGGGCGCTGGACGAGGTCCAGAAGCTGCTCGGCGGCTGGTGGAAATATATCGTCACCGACGTGACGCACGGGACGTCCGGCAATGGCGAGCGCATGGCCTTTCTCTACGACGGCCGGAAGGTGACGTTCGGCGGCCTGGCCGGCGAGATCGTTCTGCCGGACGTCCGGGGCCAGGACCGGTCACTGCAATTCGCGCGGACGCCGTTCATGTGCGGATTCCGGGCGAGCTGGACGAAGTTCAACCTGTGCACCGTCCACATCTATTATGGTGACGCCAAGGCCGACGACCCGCGCCGGATCAAGGAGATCGAGGATCTCGCCAAGCTCCTCGCCGACAAATCGAAGCCCCCTGGCGAGCAGCCTGCGCGCCCCGACGGCGCCGTCACGGAGGTGCGCAACACCTCGCCCGAGAACATGATCCTGCTCGGCGACTTCAACATCTTCGCTCGGGGCGACAAGACGTTCGAGGGGCTGACCAAGGCTGGCTTCGTGGTGCCCGACGAGCTCCAGCGGCTTCCCGGAAGCAATCTCGACCAAAGCAAGTTCTACGACCAGATCGCTTTCCTGGTCCGGCCCGACCGCTTCGGAACGACCAGCCGGGCCGGCGTCTTCAACTTCCTCAAATCGGTTTATCGCGACGAGGATCAGGAGACCTACGGCGCCGTCATCGGAGAGCCCTATGCCAAGGCCAAGAACCAGAAGAGCTATTACAAGCAGTGGCGGACCTTCCAGATATCCGACCACCTGCTGCTCTGGGTCGAGCTGAAGATCGACTTCGGGACCGAGTATCTCGAGAAAATCCTCGACGAGGCACCGACCTAAGCTGGGGCCGGGTCCTCCTCCGCCAACCAGCACGGGTCCCAGGACGGCTCCGGTCCGAAGCGGTCGACGAGGAAATCGACGAGGGCGCGGACCCGGGCGGTTGCGGCGCGGCCGGGTGGCATCACCGCGTGGAGGGCGCCGTGGCCAGGGTCGTAATCGGTAAGCACGGCCTCGAGCTTGCCGCTCTGGATTCCGGGCGAGGCGATGAAGCTTGGCAGAAGGCAGATGCCCAGCCCTTCCTCGGCTGCCTGGCGAAGCATCTCGCCATTGTTGGCTCGGAGGATCGGATTGACCCGGATCGTCTCGGGCTCGCCGCCGTCCTGGCGGAAGCGCCAGCTCTCGTGCGTGTAGAGCAGGATGGCGTGATTGCTGAGGTCGGCGGGGGTCTCGGGACGGCCGTGCTTCTCAAAATAGGCCGGGCTTCCGACCACGACTTTTCGCACCGGAGCGATCCGGCGCGCGATCAGCGAGGAATCGGGAAGGGTGCCGATGCGAACGGCGAGGTCGTAGCCGCCGCCGATCAGGTCGACGATGCCGTCCTCGAACGTCGCGTCGAGCTCGACCTTGGGATGATCGCGCAGGAAGTCTGCGAGCGCGGACGCGAGGTGGAGCGTTCCGAATGAGACCGGCGCTGTGAGCCTGATCGGCCCGGCGATCTGGGTGACCGCGTCCGCGACGACCTCCTGCGCCGCGTCGAGATCGGCGAGGATCCCGGACGCGCGCGAGAAATAGGCCTCGCCGATATTGGTCGGCTTGGCACCGCGCGCGGTGCGGGTGAGCAAGCGCGCTCCGAGCTGGCTTTCCAGCCGGGCGACACGGCGCGACACCACCGGCTTGGAGAGCCCCATCCGCTCCGCAGCGCGGGCGAAGGAGCCGGTTTCGACCACCCTCACGAAGGAGAGGACGTCGACGAGGTCGACCGACGAGCGTTCCATTTATCGCAACTCCGAAGTGCCGGAGGCTTGGCTTCTGGAAACCCAGCTAGCTCCATAGATGGCATGCGGCAACATCTTCCCGAAGGGGGTATCCGCAATGAACATCCTTATCGTCACCAGCAGCGCCCAGGGCGAGGCGTCCGTCTCCAGCAAGCTCGCACTGTCCTTCGCCCAGCAGGCCCAGAGCGCCCATCCCGGTGCTCACATCACCCTGCGCGACGTCGGCCGCAACCAGATCCCGCACCTCACCGAGGAGACGATCGCAGGCATTCGCGCCGAACCCACCACCGAGGCGGAGCAGTCGGCGCGCGCACTGTCGGACGAACTGCTCGACGAGATCCGAGCCGCGGACACGATCGTGATCGCCTCGCCGATGTACAATTTCGGAATAAGCTCGACGCTCAAGACCTGGTTCGACCATATCCTGCGCGCCCGGGTCGCTTTCTATTATGACGAGCAGGGCCCGCACGGTCTTCTCGGCGGCCGCAAGGTCATCGTCATCGAGACGCGCGCCGGCCTCTACGAGGAAGGCAACCCGATGGACTCGCAGGAGCCGCATCTGCGCGGCCTGCTCGGCTTCATGGGGCTGACCGACGTCACCTTCGTCCGTGCCGAGAAGCTCGCTTTCGGTCCCGAGGTCGCCGCCGGGGAAATCGCCGCGGCCGAAGCCCAGCTTGCCGAGCTGGCCCGCGAGCAGCTCCCGCTCGCCGCCTGAATCGGCAGCCCAGCCCCCGCCGGCATCTCCCCCTCCCGCCGGCGGGGGCACAGTTTCGAGAGCGTTTCCGCTTTAGGTGGATTCGCTCTCGCTGCTTTTTTGGCCGCCCTTGCTTGGCGGCGGATGATTCCACCCGTCTGCAACGGCCCGGTAAGCCGCGGAAATCTGCGGTTTTTACGAGGTTTCGGAGCGTTAACAATTCCTGTCGCCGCCGCTGTGCCTCCATTGGCCGCAGGCGACTCTCCGGGCCCTTGCAAGCGATGCCCCTTCGTGACCCTCTGGCCGTGGAACGGGCTGTCCCGTTCTTCCGGCGCTGGCGGGCACCGGACAGTATCTCGGGGTAGGGCACCTTAAATGGCAATGTACGTGTACAGCACGCGTGGCGAACCTGTCGGTTTCGTCATGGAGACCTTCATCCACACCATGGAAGGCGACGCGGTCGGACGGATCATGGGCTCGCGGGTCCATCGCCTCGACGGCTCCTATGTCGGCGAATTCTACAAGGACATGGTGGTCGCCAAGCCGGACGGACGTCCGCGCAACGTGTTTCCGGTGGCTCCGCCGCCGCGGCGAGTGCCGCCGCCCAGGAGCTTCAACCGGCGGGTCGTCCTTCACAACGGCTATGAGGACACCTTCCACCTGCTGACCGTGGCGATGCACGAACCGGAATATCAGGAAGCGGCCGAATAGGCCTACGCGGCACCCGCCGCGCATCATTTTGGCGAAGGGATTCGCGGCCGGCGCTCCTCCTCCGATCGTCGCGTCGGCAACGGTCCTGTCCCTTCGCTGGGCGCCCTCTCCCCCGTCCCCCCGGGGGAGAGGGTTTTTCTTTGGTTTGCTGGGCCTTTGTTCCGGCGGCCTTCGCCTGTCATAGTTCGTGCCTATGACGCGCGAATCGATGGACCTCGTCTGCTACAAATATGAGGGCTGGGCGCCGCGCATCCGTCCCGCCAGTCCGAAGCGCCGCTGGATGGACGACACCAGCGAGCGATATGCCTATCGCTGCCTCCCTCTCTCCATCGCCAATGCCCATGGCTGGGAGATATTGAGCCCGGTTGGGTTCGAGGCGCGCTGGGCCGGCGGCCCCGACATGGAGTCGGTCGAGGTCCGAATGGACCCGGGACACCGCGACCATCTCAAGCCCGTGTCCCTGTTCGGCTACGGCACGTTGACCTTCCACGTCGAGGGCATCTTCCGAACCCCGCCGGGCTGGAACCTGTGGGTGAGCGGATCGCCGAACAGCCAGAAGGACGGAATCCAGCCGCTCGGCGGCATCATCGAGACCGACTGGTCGCCCTATACCTTCACGATGAACTGGCGATTCACCCGGCCCGCCCATTGGGTGCGCTTCGAGGAGAATGAGCCGATCGCCTTCATCTTCCCGGTCGAGCGAGGGCGGGTCGAGCAATTCACTCCGAGAATCGTGCCGCTGGAGGCGGAGCCCGAGCTCAAGCGCCAGTTCGAGATGTGGAGCAAGTCGCGCGAAGCCTTCCAGAAATGGGTGATCGAGACCAATCCCCCGGCGCCCTCGGACAAGTGGCAGAAGCTCTACTATCGCGGCCTCGACGCCGAAGGGCGCGAGGGCATCGCGGACCACCAGGCCAAGCTGCGCGTGCAGCCTTTCCGAAATGCCGACGGCAGCGTCATGGAACCCGACGAGCCTGCGGTCTGTCCGGTTCGGCACGACGGTCCGCCCGTTTCGAAACCGGCGGCGCTCAACCCGCTCCTCGCCGATCCCGCCGCGGCCGCCGGCCTAGACGCGGGCGCAAATCCGGCGCTGACCCTGGCGCTGAACCGCATCGGGTTCGATTCGAAGCCTCAGGCGCGTCCTGCATTCCAGGCGCCCGCGCAGGCTCCTGCAGCCGAGCTGGCGCTCAAGCAGCGCGACTGGATCATGCAGGCGGCGATGCGCCAGCGGCAGCTGTCAACGCGCACCGCGGGAGTGCCGCGCGTTCGGCAGCTTTCGGGCGAGGAATTTCTCGACCATTTCTACGCTCCGTCCTCGCCGGTGGTGATCGAAGGCGCAGTCCCGCCGACGGCGTCCGATCCGGCGGCCCTGAGGCACCAGCCCGGAAGCCTTGGCGACTATCTCGAAGGAGTGAACGGAGTAGCATCGAGCGAGGAAACCGGGAGCTTCACGCCGCTCCACTTCGCTCCCGTCAACCGGCTGATCGTCCAGATCAAAGGCTCGAAATTCCTGATCCTCGCGCCGCCGTCCGAGGCCGCGAGGCTCTACCACCGGCGCCATTTCGTCAGCGACGTCGTCGACATCGCCGACGAGGAGCGGCTTCGCGCCTTTCCGCTGGCTCGCTCGGCAATGACCTTCGAGGTGGAGCTCCAGGCAGGCGACGCGCTGTTCGTGCCGCTCGGCTGGTGGCACCAGGCGACCGCCCTGGACTCGGGCGAGGCCGTCGCCTTCACCGCCTTCCGCTGGCCCAACGAGAGACAGGATATGTTCCCGCAGGATTGACTCTGCGGGGGTTAAGGGTCTCAAATTGCAGGCGCTTCGGGAGATTGGGCGCCATTCCTATCGGCAAGCTAACGGCGATCCTGATCGCGGGCGCGGCGATTCTTGTCGCGCCTGCCGCAAGCGCGTGCACGGCGCTCTCCGTCTATTTCGACTGGGGCTCGGCCGAGGTCTCGCCCGACTCGCGCCGGGCGATCGAGCAGCTGGCGGTCCGGCTCGCCTGGAACGGTCCGGACCTCGACCACGTCCTGCTCACCGCGCACAGCGACAGCTCCGGCTCCCCGGCGGCCAACCGGCGAATGGCACAGAGACGCGCAGAGGCGGTGCGGCGGCTGTTCGTTGGCAACCAGGTTCCCGCCCGGCTGATCCGGATCCGAAGCCTTGGCGAGAGCGCCCTTCCGGTCAGGACGCCGGCGAATGTCCGCGAGCCGGCCAATCGCCGGGTGGATGTGCTGGTCCAGCTCAGTGCCCAAGCGCAGGGCGTGCAGCTCGAGGAGGGACGACCAATCTGTTGACGTCGCTGCCGATTTCTGGGGGAAGGCGGCGATGTTCGAGACGTGCAACATGTTGTGGATCGGCCCGAGGCTTGGCCGCGTCGAGCGCGCCTGCATCCGCTCGGTCCTGCGCCAGGGCCACCCGCTCACCTTGTGGTGCTATGCTCGTCCCGCGGACGTCCCCGAGGGCGTGGAACTCGCCGACGCCCGCACAATCCTGCCCGAGCACAGCATAGTCAGGCACTATTCGGGAAGTGTGTCGCTATTTTCCAACTGGTTTCGTTACCGGCTTCAGGAGCTCGGCAAGGGCATCTGGCTCGACACGGACATCTACCTCTTCAAGCCGATCCCTTATGCCGAGTACCTCCTGACCGGTTATGAGCCTGGGCGGATCAACAGCGCCCCGTTGCGGATCCCTTTCGACTCGCCGCTGCTCCCGCCCTTGCTCGCGCTGTTCGAGCAGCAAAGGGTGCCGCCGTGGCTGCCCCTGCGCTCCCGGGCCGCTGCGCAGTGGCGCAGGCTCCGCACCGGCAAGGCCGACCTGACTTTGATGCCGTGGGGAGTCGCCGGACCGCTGGCCGTGACGGCCCTGGCGAAACGCTACGGACTGATGGGGCTCGCCTCGCCTTCGGAGACCTTCCATCCCTATGCGTGGACCGAGGCGGACTGGATCCGCGACCCGGCGCGATCCCTGGACGAAAGGGCGACCGACGCGACGATCGGAATCCACCTTTGGAACGAGCGGATCAAGGGCTTCAAGGAGGAGCCCGCGCGGCCAGGCTCATTCCTAGCCCGGCTTCAAGAAGAGGGGGCCGCATAGGCGCGAGGGTCTGTGGCGGCTGCCGCTTAGTCCCGGCCGAGGATGTTGCTCTGCCGCCGGTGATACCAGGCGAAGATGGCTGCGGCGCCCCGGTGAGGGCGCCAGGGCTCGGCGAGGGCCCGGGTCTGCTTCTCGGTCGGCTTGCCATCGAGGCCGAGAATCCGGCCGACCTCGATCTGAACCGCGAGGTCGCCCGCGGGCCATATGTCCGGCCGGCCTTCGGCAAACAGGAGGTACACCTCCGCGCTCCACCGGCCGATCCCCTTGACGTGGGTGAGGGCGGCGATCGCTTCCTCGTCGTCCTGCGGAAGCGCGTGGAGATCGAGGCGGCCGGTCATCACCTCTTCGGCGAGGCTGTGGGCGTAGGCGGCCTTCGACCATGACAGGCCGGCGCCTCGAAGGTCTTCCAGGCTCGCAGTGGCGACCTTGGCGGGATCGTCTGCGCCTCCGGTAACCGAGTCGACACGGTCCCAGATCGCCGCGGCCGCCTTGATGCTGACCTGCTGTCCGACGATCGCTCGAAGCAGGGTGACATAGCCCGGAGTGCTGATGCGCGGCTCGGGATAGCCGCAGCGTTCGAGCGCCGAGGCGATGGCGGGCTCGATCCCGGCAAGCGAGTCCAACGATCCCTTCAGTTGCTCGGCGCTCAGCCCCACCCCATCCTCCTTGCGTGCCGGCGCGGGGCTAGCATAGACGCCGCTCAAGTCCTCTCATTTCCTGCGTCCAAAGGAGCCGCGATGCCGCGCCTTACCATCATCACCCGCGACGGCGAGAGCCATGAGGTGGAGGCGCGAGTCGGCTGGAGCGTGATGGAGAATATCCGCGACCATGGCTTCGACGAGCTTCTCGCGCTGTGCGGCGGCTGCTGCTCGTGCGCGACCTGCCACGTCCATGTCGACCCGGAGTGGGCGGACAGGCTGAAGCCGAGGACCGCCGACGAGGACGATCTGCTCGACACGTCGGAGCACAAGGTCGGGGCGAGCCGGCTTTCGTGCCAGATCCTGTTCACCCCGGAGATGGACGGTCTGACCGTAAAGATCGCGCCCGAGGATTGATCCTCCCCGGAACGGGGAGGTGGCAGCGCGAAGCGCTGACGGAGGGGCGGCGCCGAGCTTTGTGCCAGCCCCTCCACCACCGCCTTCGGCGGCGGTCCCCCTCCCCGTTCCGGGGAGGAGCTAGCTCGCAGCCCTTGCAGCGTACAGCGCGATCGCGGCGGCGTTGGAGACGTTGAGGCTCTCCATCTTGCCGCTGATCGGCAGCTTGGCGAGGGCGTCGCAATGGGCCGCGGTGTTGGGCCGCATGCCTTCGCCTTCGGCCCCGAGCACCAGCGCGACCCGAGCCGGGCCCAGCGCTTCCTGCAAGGTCGTGTCGGCGTCACCGGTCAGGCCGATCCGCCAGAAGCCGGCCTCGGCAATCTCCTCCAGCGCCCGCGCCAGATTGACGACTCGCACCCAGGGCACCGTCTCGAGCGCACCGCTCGCGGCCTTGGCGAGAGCGCCCGATTCCGGCGGCGCGTGGCGGTCCTGGGTGACGATCCCGAGGGCATCGAACGCCGCCGCCGAGCGAAGGATCGCGCCGACATTGTGAGGGTCGGTGACCTGGTCGAGGACCAAAAGCGGCCGGCCGTCCTCCGCCTCGTCGAGAAGGTCGGCGAGAAGCATGTCGTCGAGCCGCTCGACCTCCGCCACCGCGCCCTGGTGAGGCGCGTCGCCGGGCACCAGCCGGGCAAGGTCGGCCGCCTCGGCATAGGTGACCGGGATCTCCTTGGGCGGCACCAGATACTCGGCCGCCTCGCGGGTCAGCCACATGCGGACGATCCGCCGCTCGGGATTGTCGAGCGCCGCGGCGACCGCGTGGCGGCCCCAGAAACGGGGCCGGTTCTCGGGCTTGCTCTGCTGGCGGGCCTTGCGTCGCACTCAGTCCTCCGCGGGATATTCGAACGGGTCGGTCGGGCGCGGCTGCTGCGGAAGCGGCATTCGCGGCAGCGCTTCGTCGCGGGTCGCCGCGTTGAGCAGGAACGCGGCCATGATCACCGACGCCTGCTTCAAGTCCTCGGGCTTCAGATGGTCGTAGCTGTCGAGGCTCGTATGGTGGAGGCGGCTGCCATAATCGAGCGGGTCCTGGATGAACTGGTAGGCGGGCAGGCCGACCTGCTGCATGTAGACATGGTCGGTGCCTCCGGTGGACGCGATCGCGACGCTGGTCGCGCCAAGGCTGGCGAACGGGGCCAGCCATTCCTGGAAGATCGGAACCGCCGCGACATTGCCCTCCGCATGGATTCCGCGGATCCGACCCGAGCCGTTGTCGAGGTTGAAATAAGCGACGAGGTCGCGGTGCCCGGGCAGCGGAGTGATCGGGTAGCGATAGCGCCAGGTCCGGTTGCTCGGCAGGTTGGCATAGGCCGGGCGATTCTCGGGCGGCCGCGAGGCGAGGTGGCGCTCGACATAAGCGAGCGAGCCGAGGATGCCCTGCTCCTCGCCGCTCCACAAAGCGAAGCGGATGGTGCGCTTGGGCCGGACGCCGAGCCTGCGAAGGATCCGGGCGGCCTCCATCACCACGGCGCTTCCGGCGGCATTGTCGACGGCGCCGTCGGAGGCGACCCAGGAATCGAGATGGGCGCCTGCCATGACATAGCCTGCGCGCGGGTCGGTGCCCGGGATCTCGGCGATGATGTTGTAGGCGTTGGTGTCCTCGTCGTGAAAGCGGACGTCGCTCATCAGCTCCAGGGTCGGCGGCGTATCGGTGCGGGCCAGGCGGGCGAGGCGGCGATAATCCTCGGCGGCGAGCTCGACTCCCGGAAGGCGCGGGGTTCGGCCGGACTGGTAGGTGTAGCCGGCGCCGTGGACGAGGCCGCCGTCGCGATAGGACATGCGCGCCCAGGCGACCGCCCCTTCCTCGGCGAGGAAGGCGTCGAGCCGCTCGGCGAAGTCGGCGCGCGACAGCGCCCGCTCGATCTGGATCGGCGAATAATTGGGCTGCTGGTAGGTGTTGCGCTCGCGCAGATTCTCGTCGGTCAAACGGCGGAAGGCCGGCTCGGTCGGATCGCTGGCCGCATTGGGGCGGCTGATCATCACGATCTTGCCGCGAAGCTGGCCGCGCCAACGGGCGAAATCCTCGACCTCGTCGATTGGAGCGACGATGACCGGAGCGCTGATCGTGCCGTTGGTCGCGGGGGTCCAGGCGACCGGGATCGAGCGCAGGGTCAGAGTGCGGGGCGCCGTCATCCGGGCGGAGGACGACACGATCGACCAGCCGCGCCCGAACTCGAAGCCTTCGGCGTGGACGTTGGTGAGGCCCCAGTCGCGGAAGCGCTGCTGGGTCCAGCGCTCGGCCTCGCGCATCGCCGGGGAGTTGGTCAGCCGGCCGCCGATGCGGTCGGTCAGGTGAGCCGCCGTCTCCATCACCTCGGAGCGATTCATGCCCTCGTCGAGAATTCGGTTCATCTGGCTGCGGTCGGCCTGCTGCGCCGTCGCTGGAATGGCGATGCTTGCGGTCGAGACTGCAGCGAGAAGAGCGAGAGCAAGGCGCATGAGCGGCGAAATCCCCTGTTGGAAGCCGCAACCGTCTAGGTGGCGCCCCCGCGTCGGGCAAGCCGGGGCGCGAGCCGTTGACAGGCGCCCGCCCTTTCGCCAATGGAGCGCCCTCCCTATCTCAGGGCCTCCAATGGACAGGTGGCCGAGTGGTTAAAGGCAGCAGACTGTAAATCTGCCCGGGTTTCCCGTACGCTGGTTCGAATCCAGCCCTGTCCACCACCTCTAAGTGCTTCCTTATGAAGCACTTTTCTAAATCGCCAGCTAACTGCCTTTGATCCCTAGTCGGCGGCCCCGTGTAATTCTGGTGTAGTGGCGTCCGGGATGGCCATGTTCAGGGTGCCAAGCGCATCCTGCACGTGCTGGCCAAACAAATGCACGTAATGGAGCACCTGCGAGGGCGTTTTGTGACCGCTAATCTTCTGGATCGTCGGGATATCCGTCTTCGCCATCACAAGCGCACTGATCGCGGTGTGGCGCATGATATGGGGGGTGCAAAGTTTTGGATCGAGCTTTGCGCGCTTCACGATACGCGCGAAAGGTTCGCGCATGTCCGGCCGGTGAGGGGTCTTGCAGGTTTTGCGGGCCGCCGGGAAAATCCACCCGTCGGGATCAGTCTCCATTTTCCGTTGGCGAGCGAGCGCATCCCTTAGCGCGGGAGTAATCGGCTGCTGGCGCTCGCCGGCCTTGGCTTTGTCAATCCAGATGAAGCAATTCTCAAAATCGACCTCGTCATAACGCCTGCGCACAATTTCCGAGTGACGCATTGAAGCGTTCAAACCGAAGAGGACGAACAGCCAGGCCCGGCCGTCCTGATCTTCGGCCGCCGCTTTCAGCAGGCGTTGGCGCTGGGCGATTGTCAGGATTCGGATCTGCTTCCTAGCTTCCTTCTCCTTCGGGATCTCAGGGAGGTCATCCTTCTTCATCCATCCCCAATCTTTCGATGCAGCCCGGTTCAGAAGGTGAGACAGCGTCGACATCTCCCTGTTGATCGTCGCGTCGCTGGCCCCTTCATTGATACGATGCTGCCGATACTGACCGAGGCGATAGCCTGTGATCTTGTCGAGGCGATCACGACCCAGGAATGGGACGAGGCGCTGGCGGAGATGGCGCCGCTTGTTCTTCATATCCTTGCCGCCCGAGGACTCCATCCGCTCGATGTAATCCGTCGCCGCCTGCGCAAAGGACCTGTGGAGCTTGCGACCTTCGGGGAGGCTAAGCCGGTCAGCGCGTGCGTCCGTTCTAAGCTGCTCAATGAGACGTTCGGCTGTTCCGCGAGTCACCCCTTCGCTAGCTCGACCCACGACGCGGTGGATACGCTTGCCATCGACCATGATGTTGATTGACCAGCGCAAATCGCCGTTGGCCAGCTTCTCCGCTGTAATGCCGTGCTCGGTGGCGCGCTCACCTGAGGTGAGCGCGCGTAGTACTCGGCTGTCGAGCTTGGCAAAGCGCAATGCCATTAACGTTTCACCGTGGCAGGACCGTGGGCGACGGCAAGAGACCCCTGGGCCAGGCTAGAGCCCAGCTCGTACGCACGCTGAAGCGCGGCTTCATAGTCACGGACTTGCGCGGCGAGGTCGGGATCGAGGTCACCCATGTTCTGCCGGTCGAGGACATCTGCGGTGGCATAGCGAGTGATTTCGTCGTCAGGCGGCGTCGGAGACAAAGCTCTAATTGCACTGTTCACGGCGGCATTCACGGCGGTGGCCGTCAGATAATCGTCTCGCCAGCTCTTGCGTGTCCGGGCCTCGATAGACTGAATCACGCCAGCCAAGAGACGAAGCAGCACCGCCGTGTCTGAGCCTCCCAATACCGAGTCTTCCAAGAACGTCCGATCGATTCGGGCGACAGCCTCTTGAGCGAGCGACCAGCCATTCCTGTCGGCCTCCCGCTCGAGCTGCGCCCTTTGATCGGCTGAAAATCGAAGCGTGACGACCGGCCTTGCGCCTTGGGTCAGAGGCTTTCTCGGGCGGCCTCGGGGCCGAGTGGTTGTGTCGCTCTTCATAATTTCTTCTCGTACGAACAAAATCGCTTGTCAATCGATATAGCCCTATTATATTCTATAAAGAACGAAATATGGGGGTCGCGATGAATTTGGAAGAAGTGAGAGTTCGAATCCTGCCAGATGGGCGCGTGCCCCGTGCGGACGCAGCCCGTTTCCTGGGTCTTGCCACCGCGACTATGGCGGCTTGGAGCGTCAAAGGGATCGGGCCCCTGCCGCGCCGGGTAGGCGGACGAGTCTATTATTATCTCCGCGACCTCGAGGCCTTTCGGGACACCGGCGCCCGCGTGGCGAACTGACCTGTCCGGTGTGATCATGGAACACGGTCCGATCAAGGCAGCCCATGAGGTTCAGCCTGCCAGCATAGGAATCACGCCGCCCACGCTCGGGGCGGCGCCGACAGACGGCATGCACCGGCTCGAGGATTTCTATTCCTTCATGCCCGCCGGCAAATACATCTTCAGGCCAACCGGCGACCTCTGGTCGGCAAAATCGGTGAATGCCAGCGTCCCTCCAAAAGTCAGAGCCGGCAAACCGGGTGAAAAGCCCAAGATCATCTCGGCGACTTCCGTTCTCGATCGCGAGCGAAGAGTCGAACAAATGACTTGGGCACCCGGCCAACCGTTAGTCGTGGAAGGTAAGGTGGTCCGCGATGGCGGCTGGATCGACGAGCCTAATTGCGCCGTCTTCAATCGGTACGTGCCACCGCAGGACGGCACAGGTGATCCAGCGCGTGCTGGGTCATGGGTGGACCACGTCAAGCTCATCTATCCGGACGAGCATCATCATATCATTTCCTGGCTCGCGCATCGAGCGCAACGACCTGGCGAGAAAATCAACCATGCGCTCGTGCTTGGCGGCGCGCAGGGAATCGGAAAGGATACGTTGCTCGAACCGGTGAAAGCAGCAGTGGGATCCTGGAACTTTCAGGAAGTCTCACCGCAGAACCTTTTGGGGAGGTTCAACGGGTTCCTCAAGAGCGTTATTCTTCGGGTCAGCGAGGCTCGCGATCTGGGCGATTTCGATCGCTATACATTCTATGATCACATGAAAACCTACACCGCCGCTCCACCAGACGTATTGAGGGTGGATGAGAAGAACGTGCCGGAATATGCAATCTTCAACGTGTGCGGTGTCATTATCACTACAAATCACAAGTCGGATGGCATCTATCTTCCGCCCGATGACCGAAGGCATTTCGTTGCTTGGTCGGAAAAGTCGCGCGAGTACTTCACGTCAGACTACTGGAATAATCTGTACCGATGGCTCGCCGATGGCGGCCGCGAGCATGTTGTAGCTTACCTTCGCTCGTTCGATCTCTCGGGGTTTGACGCTAAGGCGCCTCCGCCCAAAACCGCCGCGTTCCTCGCGATTGTCGACTCAAATCGTGCTCCCGAACAGGCGGAACTCGCCGACGCACTCGATCAGCTCAACTGGCCGGCCGCGACCACGCTGGGTGAGATCGCCGAGGCCGCCTCGCTAGATTTTGCAGAGTTCCTGCTGGATCGGAGGAATAGCCGCAAGGTGCCCCACCGGCTGGAAGAGAGCGATTACGTCAAGTTTCGCAACGCCGGCGCGAATGATGGGTTGTGGAAGGTGAAGGGCCGCCGAGTTGCTATCTACGTGCGAAAGCACCTTTCACAATCGGAGGCTCGTGACGCCGTCGACGGCTACCTCAAGAAGGTGGTGAAGTCGGTGAAGTAGGTGAAGTAGGTGAAGTAGGTGATTCCGCATCTGCATCACCCGTTTGGGCTTCCTTGCCCCAAGCCGGAATCTGCGAATAGGAAGGCGGGATCTGCAATCACCTACTTCACTGACTCACCTGCGCGCCACGGACCGTGGGTTTGGCTGAGTGGGACAATATTGCTCCCGGTCCTTTTGGGCGTTCGCCCGCGATCAGTAGGACGACAAAGCCGTCGGTGAACGCACTGAACGACCGACATTGGCCGCGAGCGGACGTTCCTCTTTAGACGGAAAACGCGACGAAGCAGCCATTGTCGAGCGAACGGATTCGCCTTTTCGACACGATCCCATGTCCGGGATCAGCCGTATAGTAAGTCATCCTGCACGATCCGGCCGTCCAACAAATCGATGTGACGGGTGCAGTGAGCTGCAATTCGCTCATCATGGGTCGAGATCAGGAAGCATGTCCCGGTCTCGGCATTGATACGTGTGATCAGAGCCATCACCTGGGCTGCGGTCTCCCGGTCGAGATTTCCTGTTGGTTCATCGGCGAGCACAAGTTGCGGTTCGTTCATCAGAGCACGGGCAATCGCTACCCGCTGGCGCTGGCCGCCGGATAACGCGCTCGGCCGATATTGAAGGCGGTCAGCGAGTCCGACCGACTCCAGGAGATCCGAGGCACGACGTCGCATCTCCCTTGTCTCTCGTCCCGCCGCCGCTGCGGCTGGCATTGCGACATTCTCCACCGCCGACAGGTCCGGCAGGAGATGGTGAAACTGAAAGACGAAACCGATGTGGATGCTGCGGAAGCGCGTCCGCTCGGCGTCGCTGGCGAGCATCAGGTCGACGTCGAGCATCCGATGCTCCCCACCGGCCGGTCGGAGTAAGGTGCCTAGAATCGTCAGCAGCGTGCTTTTGCCTGAGCCCGATGGACCGAGCAGGGCGGCCAACTCACCCCGCTTCAGGTCAAGGTCAAGGTCATGAAGCACGGTTGCGGCGGCTTCGCCTTCGCCGAAACTCTTTGTGAGGGAGCGAACAGTGACGAGCGACTCCTTGCTCACTGACCAATCGCCTCCACCGGATCGACGCGCGACGCACGGCGCGCGGACAGGATGGAAGCGGCCGCTGCGGCAATGGTCGTGAGCACGATGGCGAGGACATAGTCGCCTTGGCCGCGGTCGATGGGTAGGCCGCCGCCTTCGACGTTCGCGATCGGCGGGAAGGGCACCAGCGCGAGCCAGGCGAGGAGCGCACCTGCGACCGCTCCGCCGAAGCCAACGAGCGTGCCCTCCAGAACAAAGATACCGAGAATCAGGCGGCGGCTGGCACCTACCGCGCGCATGATCCCTATTTCGCTTCGGCGTCGAACGATCGACAGGAGCATGGCGCTCGCGATCCCAATCACTATGGTGATGAGCGCGAAGGTCTTAACGATAGTTCCGGTGCGGCCCTGAGCGGCCAAGGCTTCGAAGAGCTGGGCATTTTCCTCGGTCCAGGCCGTCGCCTTCAATCCTGTCGCGCCTTGAAGTCGTTCCGCGATCGCGGGCGCCGCCTCAGCCGGCTCCACCTTGATCTCGATTCGTGAAATCCCGCTCGGCAGGTCGAACAGCGCCCGAGCCGATGAGAAGCTCATATAGAGCGCCTGCCGGTCTGCACTTGCGATACCGAGCGTAAAGATGCCGGCGATCCGAAAGCTACGTTCGCGGCCACGGTCGGATCGCAGTTGGATCACCTGGCCTTCGCGCAGGCCCAAATCCACCGCAAGAGTCTGGCCGACAAGAACGCTGTCCGGCGTTAGACGACCACTGCCGGACACGATCGCTCCTTCGACGTCGGCAATCGCCGAGAGCCTGTCCGGTTCGACGCCGATAACCCCAACCGGTGCAACCGCCTGCCCGCGCTGGACAAACCCGCTACCGCGTATCTGCGGGGATGCCGCTACCACGCCGTCAGTCGCTTCGGCCTGGCGTACGGCAGGTTCCCATATTCGAATCTGCTCGCGGCGGCTGAGGTCCTTTTGCACCGCGAATTGAACATTCGATCCGTTCACGATCCGCGTCGGGTCCCGATCGGCGATCTCCAGCGTCACGTGCGGAATGTTGCCGACGGTCCTTTGCGTCAGCAGCGTCGCGAGTCCGCCGATCAGAGCGCTCATGAAGACAAAAACCGACACGCCGATGGCGACTCCGAGCATGAGCAGTGCCGTCTGGCCGGGGGTCGACGTCAGGTGCCGTAGCGCAATCTTGATGGCGTAGCGCATTGCTAGCCCGAAACCCGATCGCCCGGTTCCGCAGCGTTAGGATCCCGAAGGATACGTTCACCTGGCTCAAGCCCCTGGAGCACGATCACAGTCGCCGCTGGCCAGTCGATGAAACGGATCGGCCTTTCTGCGACCAGCCCATCAGCGTCAACGACGCGGACGCGCGGATTCGCAGTGGGCGAAAGGATCGCGGCGCGAGGGATGCTGATTGCCTGGCCGCGCCGCTCTACAATCAGATTGACGGAAACAGTCTGCCCGGCCGGTGCGACCCCGGGATTGTCCAGGAAACGAAGCCTCACTTCGCGCGCTCCGGTCGCCTCATCCACCCGAGGCTCGAGATGAACGATTTCGGCGCGAAGTGGAGCGGGCCGTCCCGGTGCGTCAACGACCCCAATCATGCCGGGCCTTAGCTCTGCCGCATAAACCTCGTCGACTTCCACAGTCACCTCAGGAGCGGTGAGATCCGCGAGCCGATACAGGATCGACTCAATGCCGACCGTTTGGCCGCGATCGACCGGCCGTTCAAGAATCGTGCCTCCGAACGGGGCCCGGATAATAAGCCTCTGCTGCACCTCCCGCGCCTGAACGAGGCCGGCACGCAGCCGCTCCAATTCGCGCGCGCCCTGCTCCACCGCAAGGCGAGCCTGCTCCACGCGCTGACGGGTCACGAACTGCCCGAGCGCGCTGTAACGCGCGAGATCGCGCCTGGCTTGGGCCACCACCGCTTCTTGTGCCGTAACGGCAGCGGCAGCTTCGGAAATGGCGGCTCGCTGGGGTCCGTCGTCGATTCGTGCGATGACAGCGTTCGGAGGGACATGGTCCCCGACATCGTAGGGTAGCTCCACCACCGTACCACCTACCGGCGGGCGCACGTCTATCGACTGGCGAGCCCGAATGCGGCCATTGACCGCCAGTGCCCGCACGGCGTCTCCGCGAGACACGGTGATTGTCTCGGCCTCCGGTGACCGCGGAAAGAAAAGGTAGAGAAGGGCGATCGCAAGAATTGCGCCGGCCACCGCCCAGAGCATTTGCCGGCGAAGTACAGCCGGTTTGGCTCTCCTGCCCGCCTCTCCGGCCACGCCTACCATCGCGAGGGCGTTGCACTATGCGCCTCCTGACCGCAAGCGGCTGTGATCCCAGCATCGAGCATCCGAGTGGCATCCATTGCGAGAATCGAGGTCGGCCCTAGATTGTTTTCATGGAAGACATGGACCGCGCGGATGACGAAGAGGCCCTGTTCGCCTCGATCGACGCCAGTCCGATTGCCACGGTCATCACCAATCCGCGCCTGCCCGATAATCCGGTCGTCGCGGTGAACCACGCATTCTGCGCTCTCACCGGTTACCCGGCTGCCGAAATCCTCGGCCGCAATTGCCGCTTTCTTGCCGGGCCCGAAACCGAGCCCTGGCAGACCGAGAGCGTGCGCGAGGCGATCCGCCTGATGCGGCCGTCGCTGACAGAGCTTCTGAACTACCGCCGGGACGGTACCCCGTTTCGCAACGCACTGATCATTGCGCCCCTGTTCGACTCCAAAGGCGAACTCGCGTGGTTCATCGGCTCCCAGGTCGAGGTCGGCACCGACGCGGCGGCGCCACTGGCGCTCCGCCAGCAGCGCGCTACCTGGCTGGTTCAGACCTTGTCCGAGCGCCAGCGTGAGGTTCTCGGCGAAATGGCTAGGGGGCACCGCAACAAGCAGATCGCCTGGCGCCTTTCGCTCAGCGAGAAAACCGTCAAGATGCATCGCAGCTTGGCCCTGCAGAAACTCGGAGTCTCGACCTCTGCGGATGCCATCCGCCTCGCCGTTGAGGCCGGGCTGTAGTCCCGACCACGGTCCTTCGTCCGTATCGCAGCTCCGGCGCTTAGAGATTAGTTAGCCTGATCCCTAAAGAAGCGAACGAGGATCATCATGACCCGACTCAGGAACATTCGCGCCGCAGCAGTCTGCGCAAGCGCCGGCCTTGCCATCGTAATCGCTGGAACGTCTCCGGCGGTGGCGGTCGGCAGCGACAGCCATTCGTCGATGCACTCCGCGTCAACCATCGTGCAGGCGGCCGTCAACTCGCCCCAGCACAGCACTCTCGTCGCCGCAGTCAGCGCAGCCGGGCTCGCGGAAACGCTGTCCGGCGCCGGTCCGTTCACCGTGTTCGCGCCGACCAACGAGGCTTTCGCTCGGCTTCCGGCGGGCACTGTCGACACACTCCTTGAGCCGGCAAACCGCGCGACGCTGCAGGCCGTGCTGACCTATCATGTCGTTCCTGGGCGAGTGACCGCGGCGGAGTTGGTTCAGCGCATTCATGCTGGCGGCGGAAGCGCCCGCCTCACGACCGTTCAGGGCGGTACGCTGACCGCTCAGATGGATGGAAGCAACGTCGTTCTGGTCGACGAAAAGGGCGGCATTGCGCGCGTGACCCAAGCCGACCTCGTCCAGTCCAACGGGGTGATCCACGTCACCGACGCGGTGTCGCTCCCGGGTTGAAGCCGTCACCTTCAACCCCGGCGCCGCGCGGGAGCCCCCCCGCGCGGCGTCTCTTTCTTCTAGCAGTCGATCATCCCAAGGCAGGCCAGCGCTTCGCCGAGCAGCGCAAGAGAGGCGTCAGCTTGTCCTCCGATAGATCATTCCCACCGGTCCACCGACAGGAAGATGACCGTCCGGTTGTCGGGGGGGGGGGGGGGGGCGCGGGGCGGCCGCCGGGGGGGGGG
>JAEZHP010000052.1 GCA_023416515.1 Pseudomonadota bacterium
GTTCGCCGCATGCGCCGGACCGCCGAGCGTCGCAGCGCGGTGCGGGTGGACGACGCCACCCCGACGCTCGACCTTCTCAAGGGCTATGGCGGCGCCATGGCCGAGATCGAGACGGTCGTCGGCGAGGCGCGCGACTGGATCGCGGCCGGCGCCGTCGGAGCGCCGCCGCCAAGCATTCTGCTGCACGGCCTGCCCGGGACGGGCAAGACCCTTGTGGCGAAGTCCATCGCCCGGACGCTCGGCCTGCCGATGGTCACCACCAGCGTCAGTGAGTGGTTCGCCAGCACCGAGGGCAATCTTGGGGACGTCGCGAAGGCGGCGCAGACCTTCTTCGACCGGCTGGCGGCGGCCGCGCCTGCGATCGGCTTTCTCGATGAGCTCGACGCTCTGCCGGATCGCGCCCAGCTGTCGAGCCGCGGGCGCGACTGGTGGACGCCAGTGATCACCGGCGTGCTGCTGATGATCGACCGCGTCCGCGCCGAACGGCCGTCGGTGATCCTGATTGGCGCCACCAACCACATCGGCCGGCTCGACGAGGCGCTGAAGCGCCCCGGCCGCTTCGACCGTCACGTGGAGATCCGCCCGCCGGAGACGGTGGAGGAGCTCTCCGAGATCCTGCGCCACCATCTTGCGGGCGATCTGCGGGGTCAGGAGATCGCGCGAGCAGCGAAGCTCGGGCTCGGAGCAACCGGGGCTGACGCGGAACTCTGGGTGAAACAGGCGCGTCAGCGCGCCCGCGCCGCTTCGCGCCCGATGACGCTCGGCGACCTGATCGACGTCATTGCGCCGCCGGACGCCACACCGCTCGAGCTGCGGCGGGCGATCGCCCTGCACGAGGCGGCTCACGCGGTCGTTGGGCTCGCGCTCGGCCGCAGGCTCCTCAGCGTCTCGATCGTCTCAACGGGATCGACCGGAGGGGTCACGACCTTCGCGGCCGATCAGCGGGTGCTGAGCCGGGACGACCTCGAGCGGCACGTGAAGACGACGCTTGCCGGCCGCGCGGCGGACATCCTGTTCTCGGGAGCCGCCACGACCGGCGCGGCCTCGGACCTGCGGCAGGCGACGACCCTCGTCACGGCGATCCACGCGTCATTCGGGCTCGCCGACACGCTGCTCTCGCGCGTGCCGCCGGAACGTGCGGACGAGGCGCTCGCGCTCGTTCCGGAGCTTCGCCGCATCGTGAGTGAAGACCTCGACCGGCTGATGCGGGAGACGGTGGAGCTTGTCGCGGCGCGTGAGGCGGAGATCCGGGCGCTGGCGGAAATGTTGCTGGAGCAGAGGTGCTTGGTTGGAAGCGTTAGCGATCCGCTAACATTGCTCCGGATGCGAGCGTTCTCGCGCCGCTTCTGACCCGTTACGGAACTTGAGAAGGTCCGCTTGGCGGCCATTCAGCTGTTTTGTCTAAGGCGCGCTGGCGATGCGGTCTCGCCCTTACGCGGACAGCAGCAAATTCCAGCGGCGCGTCCCAGGTTAGTCTTGGGCTACGCCCTCGAACAAGGTCACTAAAGCGGCCTCGACCGCGCCCACTCCGACCTTTTCGGGCAGCAGCAGATGCTCGATGGCGAGCGTGGTGATGCCGTGGCAGAGGGCCCAGCACGCCGCCGCCTGACCCTGGACGGGACGCTCGCGGAAAACCCCGGCCGCCTGCCCGCGCGCGAGGAGCGCCGTCAAAACCTCGAACGCTCCGAGCGCCCGCTCGCTCAGATGCAGGCTCGAGGCCTTGTCGTCTGTGCTGAACATCAGGCGATAGAGCGCCGGGTTGGCGGTGCCAAAGCGGATATAGGCCTGTGCCGCCACGACCAACTCGTCCTTCACGGAAGCGGGGTGCGGCGGCTTTGCCGCGTCGAAAGCCTCCCGGAGCCGGTCGAAGCCTACAAGGGCCAGTTCCGTCAGCAGCGCGGCCTTGTCGGGGAAGTGCTTATAGGGCGCCGCATGGCTCACGCCCGCCCGGCGCGCGACTTCCCTCAGCGTGAACTGCCAGCCCTTTCCTTCCTGAAGCATGGCCATGGCGGTCTCGATCAGGGCGCGCCGCAGATCGCCGTGGTGATAGGGCCGTTCGATCGTGTCCTGCATAGCGCCTCAAGTTGACATCAGAAACTTATGTTGACATCGACAACATAGCGGCGCATCACTCGGGTCGCAAGTGACCAGTGTCTACATAGGAGCGAGCCATGAACCCCGTCAGCGCCATCCACCCCGACACCCGATTCAAAGATACTCTGGACCGCCAGCGCTCGGCCTTCCTGCGCGAGGGCGCGCCATCGTTCAGCCAGCGGCGCGATGATCTCAAAAAGCTCCGCGCCGCCGTCGTGTCGCAGCAGAGCGAGATCGAGGCGGCGCTCAACAAGGACTTCGGCCATCGCTCGCGGCATGAAACTGCGATCATGGAATGTCTCTCCGTCGTTCAGCAGATCGACTACCTCGTGCGCAACCTGCGCCGGTTCATGCGTCCGACGCGCCGTCACGTGGCGGCGGCGTTCCGTTTCGGAAGCGCGCGCATCGAATACCAGCCGCTCGGCGTCGTCGGCATCATGGCGCCCTGGAATTATCCGTTCGCATTGGCCCTCACCCCGCTCGCGACGGCTCTCGCCGCAGGCAATAGGGCCATGATCAAGCCGTCCGAGTTCACGCCCGCGACGAGCGACCTGCTGGTCGCGGTGCTAGCGGATCTTTTCCGGGAGGATCAGGTTGCGGTCGTGACGGGCGACGCCGCCGTCGGGGGGGCGTTCTCGGCGCTGGCGTTCGATCACCTCATCTTCACAGGCAGCACTCAGGTCGGCCGCGCGGTCATGAGGGCCGCCAGCGACAATCTCGTGCCCGTCACCCTTGAGCTCGGCGGCAAGTCACCGGTCATCGTCGCCAAGGGACATGCGCTCGGTCACGCCGCCGCTGGCATCGCCTTCGGCAAATTGGGCAATGGCGGCCAGATCTGCGTCGCGCCCGACTACGCGCTCGTGCATGAGGACGATCTCGAGGCTTTCGTCGGCGCCTACGACAAGGCGGTCGCGACCCTCTATCCCGACGGGCCGACCAGCGACGACTACACGTCGATCATCAACGACCGCCACTTCGCCCGCCTGAACACCCTGGTGAACGACGCCCGTGCGAAGGGCGCCCGTGTCCGTGAGGTGGGAGCGGCGCCCGAGAACGCGGTCAAGCGTCCCCATACGCTGGCTCCCACGATCGTGCTCGGCGCCAGCGATGACATGACGATCATGCAGGATGAGATCTTCGGTCCGGTCCTGCCGATCCTGCCGTATCGCGACCTCGACGGCGCCATCGCCTACGTCAACGCGCGTCCCCGGCCGCTGGCGCTCTACTATTTCGGCGGCGACGACGCGGACCGCGCCAAGGTCTTGAGCCGGACGACCTCGGGCAACGTCACGATCAACGGCACCATCATGCACTACGCTCAGGACGATCTGCCGTTCGGCGGCGTCGGGCCGAGCGGCATGGGCGCCTATCACGGCGTCGAAGGCTTCCGCAGTCTGTCCCACGCCAAGGGCGTCTACACGCAGGGCAGGTGGAACCTGAGCACCTTTCTGCGGGCTCCTTTCGGTAAATTCGTCGACACGACCCTGAAGATGATGCTCCGCTGAGCGCCATGCTCCGTTCCAAGCTCGCAGCCCCTCAGGACGGTCGCTTCCGCGATCCCCGCCGTCCTGATCGGTCGCGGCGAACCGCCGCCGACAGCGTTTTGGCCGCCGGCGGCTCGCGTCGATCATCATGATCCGGGTCCGACGGGGCGTCGGGGCCGTGCGGCCGCCGATATCGCTTGTCAGCCACGATTTGGCGTTGGGCGCTCGCGCACCGGGGCGACACCGTCAATTCCGACATCGTCATGTGGGCGCTCTACCCCGGTCGCCTTCTGAGCAAGCGCGTCGCGCATTCCCCGACCATCTGAGGACCGCGTTCGAATGGCACGCCCGACGAGCTGTTCTGGTATGTGCAGCGCTCCTTGCCGGAGATCGCTTCATCGCGCCCGGGATTATTGGGCCGCCCGCAACGTCGGCTTTGCGGCGGACCGCTTAAATCGGCTCTTGTGAGGGTTTCGGATGCCGGCCCTGCATGACGCGTGGGGCTCGGCTGGGGGGATCTGCGCAAACGAACGCGCCAGCAAGGTTCGCCTGATTTCGCCTCCGAGCCGCTGTCATCATTGCAGGCGAGCTTCGTGGACCCGCGGTCAGCGTCAGGCGGCGGGCTCGACCACGTAGGCGCGTCGTTGTGCGCAGGCGGCGCCCGTCTGCTCGAGGCTTTTTTCCTCGCCAAACACTTGGCGACGTGCTTCGGAAGGGCTGACGCCGAAGACCGTCTTGAAGCTCTTCGCGAAGTGAGCCGCGTCGGCGAACCCGGTGTCGGCCGCGATCGATGAGAGCGTCTGGCCCGTGCGCAGCAGCCAGCGAGCATGCCGAAGCCGCATCTGGAGATAGACGGCCTGAGGCGACGAGCCGAGCTTGATCTTGAACAGGCGCTCGAGCTGGCGGTGGCTGAGGTCCATCCGCTCCGCGATCTGAGCGATACGGACGGGCGAGCTGACGTTCTGCTCCATGATGACGAGCGATTTGGAGACACGGTCATCGTCGGTGACCAGTCGCACGGGCGGCGCCGGCTGCGCTGTCGCGCCCGGCTTGCCGCGGTCGATCAGCAGGATGTGCAGCGCCTTCTGAGCGCTCGCCGACCCGAGGCGGCGCTCGATCAGATGGCCAGCGAGATAGGCGCCTCCCAGCCCACCCGAGCAGGTGATGCGATCGCCGTCGACGACATAGAGCTGGTCCGCGACGGGGAACTGGTCGTCGAACTCCTCCATGAAGTCGCGATAATGGTACCAGCTGATGCAGCATTTGCGCTCGGCCAGCAGACCGAGCCGGCACAAAATAAAGCTTCCCGTGCAGATCCCCACCAGCGGCGTGGCGCTCAGCCCCGCCTGCAGAAGATAGTTCCTGGTCGCTTCGTCGATCTGGTTTCCACGATGAAGAAGGCCGCCGACGACGACGATGTAGTCGAGCCGCTCCGGCGGCAGCAGGCGCGCGGTGGGCGCGACGGCCAGCCCGCAGCTGGACAGGACCGGCAGTCCCGTTCCGGACATGTAAAACCACTGGCAGCTGATCTGCCGGCTCAGATCTCCGTCATCGGAGGCCAGTCGAAGGACGTCCACGAAGTTCGCCAGAGCCGATAACGTAAAGTTGTTCGCTAATATGAATCCGACTTTGAGCGGCTTCGTCATCGCGCAACGCTAGGAGCACCCCGGAAAGCCGATCCTATCGCAATCGAGTCCGGGAACAAGCCGATACTGGATCGGATCCAGGCGCCCAACCAGCAGGCGACGGCGTGGCAGACCTGCGCTCCTGTTGTGCAAATCCGCGGCCTAACCTCTCTCTGCGCCGGAACCCGCTCCGCGTTCGGCGGCATAGGTGTTCATAATTGAACGGGTTCCAGGAGGCGGCGATTGATCGAAGCTACGCGAATTGCGCCCAATAATCAGCCCGCGATTTTTTTGGACGACGTCGAATAACCCTCGCTCCTGACGCGGGCTGTCGGATTTCTACAAGTGTTCCGTCGGGTCCGTACGCGCGAGGACCTCAGGGCGTTCCTACGATGACGGCTTCATCGGGAACCTGTCCTTGCGTAGATTCTCACTGGCCTCACTCATAGGCGAAGCTTTCTCCGGCCATCAGGGCTGGGACCGTCAGTGGCGCGCGCCGGAGCCGAAGCCTTCTTATGACGTGGTCATAGTGGGCGGTGGCGGCCATGGGCTCGCGACCGCCTACTACCTCGCGACCGTGCACGGCGTCACCGACGTCGCGGTGCTGGAGAAGGGCTGGATCGGCGGCGGCAACACAGGCCGCAACACCACGATCATCCGGTCCAACTACCTCTACGACGAGAGCGCGCATCTCTACGAGCACGCGCTGAAGCTCTGGGAAGGGCTGTCCCAGGAGCTGAACTACAACGTGATGTTCTCGCAGCGCGGCGTGCTTATGCTCGCGCACAACCACCACGACGTGCAGAGCTTCAAGCGCCACGTCTACGCCAACCGGCTGAACGGCGTCGACAATGAGTGGCTGTCGGCGGAGGAGTGCAAGGCGTTCTGCCCGCCGCTCGATATCTCGCCGGACGCGCGCTACCCCGTGCTCGGCGGGGCGCTTCAGCGGCGCGCGGGCACCGCCCGGCACGACGCCGTAGCCTGGGGCTACGCCCGCGGCGCCGACGCGCGGGGCGTCGACATCATCCAGAACTGCGAGGTGACCGGCGTCCGGCGCGACGCCAACGGCTCCGCGATCGGGGTGGAGACCACGCGGGGCTTCATTGGCGCAGGGCGCATCGGCGTGGTCGCGGCGGGCAATACCTCGCGCGTGATGGCGATGGCGGACGTCCGCATGCCGCTCGAGAGCTTCCCGCTGCAGGCCCTGGTGTCGGAGCCGGTGAAGCCGGTCTTCCCGTGCGTCGTCATGTCGAACGCGGTCCACGCCTACATTTCGCAATCCGACAAGGGCGAGTTAGTGATCGGCGCCGGCACCGACCAGTACACCTCCTACAGCCAGCAGGGCGGCCTCCACATCACCACCCATACGCTCGACGCGATCTGCGAGATCTTCCCGCAGTTCACGCGCATGCGGATGCTGCGGCAGTGGGGTGGCATCGTCGACGTGACGCCCGATCGATCGCCGATCATCGGCCGGACGCCCGTGGAGAACCTGTTCGTAAACTGCGGATGGGGGACAGGCGGCTTCAAGGCGACGCCGGGGTCCGGCCATGTGTTCGCGCACACGCTCGCGACCGGCGAGCCGCACCCGATCAACGCCCCGTTCACCCTCGACCGCTTCCGCACCGGCCGCCTGATCGACGAAGCGGCCGCGGCCGCGGTGGCGCATTGAAGGGGATGAGACGATGCTGCTGATCGACTGCCCCTTCTGCGGGCCGCGGCCCGAGATCGAGTTCCGATGCGGAGGGCAGGCGCACATCGCCCGGCCCGCCGATCCCTCGCAGGTCGATGACGCTGCATGGGCGGAGCACCTGTTCGTCCGCGCCAATCCGCGTGGCCAGCACGCCGAGCGCTGGCTGCACGCGCATGGCTGCGGGCGCTGGTTCAACGCTATCCGCGACACCTTCACCGACCGCTTCGTCGAGACCTACAGAGCGGGCGAGCGGCCGAAAAGCGAGGCGAGGGCGTGATGGCGCAGCCGTTCCGGCTTCCGGAAGGCGGGCGCATCGATCGCGCGCGGCCCGTCCGCTTCTCCTTCGACGGCCGCCTGATCGAGGGCTTCGCCAACGACACGGTCGCTTCGGCCCTGCTCGCGAACGGCGTGCATCTGACCGGGCGCTCGTTCAAGTATCACCGCCCGCGCGGCATCCTCTCCCACGGCTCCGACGAACCGAACGCGCTGCTCGACGTCAGCCGAGGTGCGGGCCGCGCGGACCCGAACAACCGCGCGAGCGTGGTCGAGGCGCGGGAGGGCCTCGTCACGAAGTCGCAGAACCGCTGGCCTTCGCTCGCCTTCGACGTCGGCGCAATGAACGATCTCCTTTCGCCGGTCTTCGTCGCGGGCTTCTACTACAAGACCTTCATGTGGCCGCGGGCGTTCTGGGACCGCGTCTACGAGCCGGTGATCCGCGCGGCCGCCGGCCTCGGCGTCGCGCCCCAGCAGCCGGACCCGGATCGCTACGCCAACCGTCACACGCATTGCGACGTGCTGATCGTCGGCGCAGGCCCGTCAGGCCTCGCGGCGGCGCTCGCCGCGGCGGAAAGCGGCAAGCGCGTGATCCTCGCCGACGAGCAGGCGGAGCCGGGGGGCTCGCTGCTGCACGAGACCCGCGCGACGATCGACGGCGAACTGGCGCAGGAATGGCTTGCAGAGACGCTCGCCGACCTCGACGCGCGGGAGAACGTCATCCTCCTGCCGCGCACCACCGTGTTCGGCTACTACAACCACAACCATCTCGCCATGGCCGAGCGCGTCAGCGACCACCGCTCCGACGCGCCGCGAAACGCTCCGCGGGAGCGGCTGTGGCAGGTGCGGGCCGGCGAGGTGGTGATCGCCACGGGAAGCCACGAGCGTCCGCTGGTCTTCGCCGACAATGACAGGCCCGGAGTGATGCTCGCCGAGAGCGTTCGCGTCTTCATCAACCGCTATGGCGTCGCGCCGGGGCGGAAGATCGTCTTCGCGACCAGCGGCGCCTCCGCCTATCTGGCAGCTGAGGACGCCAGAGCGGCGGGTCTCGACGTCACGCTGGTCGATCTTCGGGAGGAAGGGGCCTGCGGGCCGGAGCTTGCGCGCCTCAGCGCGGCCGGCGTGGAGGTTCTGACCGGCCATACCGTGATCGGCACGCGGGGACGCGCCCGCGTCCGCGGCCTGATCGTCGCTCCGGTGACGCAGGGCCAGGTCGGAGCGCGGCGGGTGCTGGCGTGCGATTGCGTGGGCATGTCGGGCGGCTGGACGCCCTCCGTGCACCTGTTCTCGCAGTCCCGCGGCAAGCTCGTCTATGACGCGGCGCTCGACGCGTTCCTGCCGGGAACGTCGGCGCAGGCCGAACGGTCGGCTGGCGCGGCGAAGGGCCTCTACGAGCTCTCAGCCTGCCTCGAAAGCGGCTTCGCGGCCGGAGCGGAGGCCGCGGGATCGGCCGCGAGCAAGACCTTCGCCGCGAGTGAGACGCTGTGCGGCTTCATGCCCGTGCGGGCCCTGCCGACGGACGGCGACCCGACCAAGCTTCGCGCCTTCGTCGACTTCCAGAACGACGTCACCGCCAAGGACCTGAAGCTCGCGATGAGCGAGGGGTTCGAGTCGATCGAGCATGTGAAGCGCTACACCACGACGGGCATGGCGACGGACCAGGGCAAGACGTCGAACATGAACGCGCTCGGCATCGTCGCGGACGGCCTCAACCGGCCGCTGCCGGCGATCGGCACGACGACCTTCCGCCCGCCCTACACGCCGGTGACCTTCGGCGCGCTTGTCGGACCGGCGCGTCACGCGCTGTTCGATCCGATCCGCACCACGCCGATACACGACTGGGCGGCCGAGCACGGCGCCGAGTTCGAGAACGTCGGGCTGTGGCGGCGCGCCTGGTATTTCCCCAAGGCCGGGGAGGACATGCGCGCGGCCGCCGCCCGCGAGTGCCGGGCCGTGCGCGAGACGATCGGGATCTTCGACGCCTCGACGCTCGGCAAGATCGAGGTCGTCGGGCCGGACGCCGCCGAGTTCATGAACCGGCTCTACGTCAACGCCTGGACCAAGCTCGCGCCCGGCCGCTGCCGCTACGGCCTGATGCTGAAGGAAGACGGCTACGTCATGGATGACGGCGTCGTCGCGCGGCTCGCCGATGACCGCTTCCACGTGACCACCACGACGGGCGGCGCGCCGCGGGTCCTCGGGCACATGGAGGACTACCTCCAGACCGAATGGCCGGAGCTGAAGGTCTTCCTCACCTCTACGACCGAGCAGTGGGCCGTGATCGCCGTCCAGGGGCCGAAGGCGCGCGAGGTCATTGCCCCCTTGGTCGCCGGCGTCGACCTCTCAAACGAAGCGTTCCCTCACATGTCGGTCCGCGAGGCGCGCATCTGCGGCGCGCCGTGCCGGCTGTTCCGGGTCTCCTTCACCGGCGAACTCGGCTACGAGATCAACGTGCCGGCGGACTATGGCCGCGCGGTCTGGGAGGCCGTGGTCAAGGCTGGCGTTCCCTACGGGATCACCCCCTACGGCACCGAGGCCATGCATGTGCTGCGCGCCGAGAAGGGCTACGTCATCGTCGGCCAAGAGACGGACGGAACGGTGACGCCGGACGATCTCGGCCTCGCCGGCATGATCGCGAAGGCGAAGCCGGACTTCGTCGGCAAGCGCTCGCTCGCTCGGCTGGACGTCGTCGCGGCCGGCCGCAAGCAGCTCGTGGGCCTGGAGACCGCGGCGCCGCACCGCGTGCTCGACGAAGGCGCGCAGATCGTCGCTGACCCCGCCCAGCCCATCCCGATGAAGATGCTCGGCCATGTCACCTCGAGCTACATGAGCTCGAACTGCGGCCGGTCGATCGCGCTGGCGCTGGTCGCGGACGGGCGCGCGCTAATCGGCGGAACGCTTTACGCCACGACGCCATCCGGCTTCACCGCGGTGACGGTGCGCGACCCGGTGTTCTTCGACGCCGAAGGAGGCCGGATCCATGCTTGAGATTCTCCCGCGCGCGCGCCGGAACGGCGCGCTCACGACGGCAGCGCCCGCGCAGTTCCAGGGCGTCTCCGTGCGCCCCTCGTCGGGGGGGGCGCGCTTCTCGCTGCGGGTTGCGCCCCAGGCGGGCGATGCAGCGCTCGGCCTCGACCTCGCCGTCAACAAACGCTGGACGAGCGGCGACCGGTTCTCCGCGCGGCTCGGGCCGGACGAGTGGCTGATCGGCGGGCCTGAAGCCGAGGCTGACGAACTTCGGGAGGAGATCGAGCGAGCGCTTGTCGGGCGCTTCCATTCCCTGGTCGACGTCTCGCACCGCAACGTCGCGATCGAAATTTCGGGCGCGCTCGCCGTCGAGGCGCTGAACGCCGGCTGTCCGCTTGACCTCTCCGACGCGGCGTTCCCGGCGGGCACCGGGACCCGCACGCTGCTCGGCAAGGCCGAGATCGTCCTGATGCGCCCCGGCCACGGGCCGGTCTTCCATGTCGAGTGCTGGCGCTCCTTCGCCCCTTACGTCTTCGCGTTCCTCGTCCAGGCCGCGCGGACGTCCTCGGCGTGACGCCGCCACGATGATCAGCGCGTTCGACCTCTTCAAGATCGGGATCGGTCCGTCGAGCTCGCACACCGTCGGCCCGATGGTCGCCGCGAAGTCGTTTCGCGACCGGGTGACGCTGACAGACGGCGTCGACCGGGTGCGGGCGGAGCTCTTCGGTTCGCTCGCCTGGACCGGCCGCGGCCACGCCACCGACGCCGCGATCTGCCTCGGGCTGCTCGGCCATGAGCCGGCCTCGCTCGATCCGGACTCCGTCCCGGACTGCATCGCGCGCCTCAAGGCGGCGAAGCGCCTCGACGGCTCGCTGTCGGGCGTCGCCTTCGACCCCGAGCTCGACATCGTGTTCGAGCTCGCCGAGCTTCTGCCGCTCCACACCAACGGCATGCGCTTCCGCTCCTTCGGCCCGGACGGCGCGATGCTCGACGAACAGGTCTGCTACTCGATCGGCGGCGGCTTCGTGATTTCGGACCGGGCCGCAGGCTCGGCCGACACGACCGTCTACCCCACGCCTTTCGACAGCGGCGAAGACCTGCTCCGGCTTTGCGGCCAGACGGGCTGGACGATCGCCGAGGCCCAGCTCCAGAACGAGCTAGCGCGCAGGGTGCTCACCGAGGTTGAGGCCGGGCTCGACTCGATCGCGGCCGCGATGTTCGACTGCATCGAGCGCGGCATGCGCCACGACGGCATGCTGCCGGGCGGGCTGAAGGTGCGGCGTCGCGCCAAGCGCATGCGCGAAGCCCTAGACGCCCGCGCGCATCTCGAGAGCCGGCCGCCTCACGAGATCGTCGACTGGGTCAGCCTCTATGCGCTCGCGGTGAACGAGGAGAACGCCTCCGGCGGCCGGGTCGTCACCGCGCCGACAAACGGCGCGGCCAGCATCGTGCCGGCCGTCCTGCGCTACTGCCGCGACTTCTGCCCCGGCTGGTCGGTCGAGCGTGGTCGCGAGTTCCTTCTGACCGCGACGGCGATCGGCGGGCTGATCAAGCGCCGCGCCTCGATCTCGGGCGCCGAGGTCGGCTGCCAGGGCGAGGTGGGTTCGGCTTCGGCCATGGCCGCCGCGGGCCTGTGCGCGGCGCTCGGCGGCACGCCCGAGCAGATCGAGAACGCGGCCGAGATCGCGATGGAGCACCATCTCGGCATGACCTGCGACCCGATCGGCGGGCTGGTCCAGATTCCATGCATCGAGCGCAACGCCTTCGGGGCCAACAAGGCGATCGTCGCCGCCTCGATGTCGCTGCGCGGCGACGGACTTCACCGGGTGACGCTCGACGAAGTCATCGAGACCATGCGCCAGACAGGCGCGGACATGCAGGCCAAATACAAAGAGACGTCGCAGGGCGGCCTCGCCGTGAATGTCGCGGCGTGTTGAGGGCGGCATGACGTACGATCGCCCTCCCATGCCCGTCCATCCAAGGCCAAGTCCGCTCCGGCCTTCCGGCCGGATGGGGGACCGGAACCCATGAAACTCAAGAACAAGCCGCCGGCGGGGAAGCCTTGATGAGCAGCGATCAGACGCGCGCGGCGTCAGTAGCCCTGAAGACCGTGACGAAGGCCTACGGCGCGGTGGTCGCGATCAAGGATCTGACGCTCGAGGTTCCGAAAGGGAAGTTCGTGTCGCTGCTCGGCCCGAGCGGCTGCGGGAAAACGACCTGTCTCCGGCTGATCGCCGGTTTCGAAACGCCGACGAGCGGCAGGATCATCATTCAGGACGCGGACGTGACCGAGGAGCCGCCGTATCGGCGCGGCCTCGGCATCGTGTTTCAGAACTATGCGCTCTTTCCCCATCTGACGGTCGCCCAGAACGTGGAGTTCGGGCTCAAGATGCGGCGGATGCCGAAGCGCGACCGCAAGGGCGAGGTCGAGCGCGCGCTGGCCCTGGTGAAGCTCACCGGCTTTGCGGATCGCTATCCGGCGCAGCTCTCGGGCGGCCAGCAACAGCGCGTCGCGCTCGCCCGCGCGATCGTGTTCCGCCCCTCGGTGCTGCTTCTCGACGAGTCGCTCTCCGCGCTCGACAAGGGCCTGCGCGAGCAGATGCAGACGGAGCTTCGCAGCCTGCAGCGGGAACTCGGCCTGACCGCGATCTTCGTCACCCACGATCAGGAAGAGGCCATGACCATGTCCGACCGCGTCGTGGTCATGAACCGCGGCAGGATCGAGCAGGCCGGATCGCCGAGCGAAATCTACGAGCGGCCCGAGACCGAGTTCGTCGCGCGCTTCCTGGGGGCCAGCAACATCGTCGACGCACGGGTGCTGGGCGCGGGGCCCGACGGCCTGCGGCTCGACCTGCTGGGGCGTGAAGTGGTCTCGCGCGCCGACCATCCGGTCAGTGGGGGCTCGGCCAGGGTTTCGCTCCGCCCCGAACGCATCTCGCTGGCGCCTGCGGCCGGCGACGCCGACGCTTACGAGGTGGCGGAGGTCGTCTATCGCGGCGCTTACCGTCAGGTCACGATCGTCCGCCAGGACGCGCCCTCGCTGACCGTCGTCTCCGGCAACACCGGCATGGGCGACGTCTTCGAGCGTGGCGCGAAGGTGAAGCCTTCCTTCGACGCGGCGAGCGTCGTCGTGCTGCGTCCCGAGACCGCCGGAGCCGACCGGTGACGGGCGGTTCGCGGGAGCTGAAAGACCCGGCTGTCGGCAAGGCGTACCGGAAGGCCGCCCTCATGGGCGCGATCCCGGCCGCTTATCTGGTCGTCTTCTTCGCCCTGCCGATCCTGTACCTGCTGGTCGCCAGCCTGAAGACGCCGGATCCCACCGAGTTCATCGGCGGGTCGTGGACGCTCGAGAACTACTCGAACATCCTCTCCGACGAGTATTACCTCGGAGTGATCTGGCGCACGCTGACGTCGAGCCTCGGCATCGTCGCGGTCGCGCTGCTGATCGGCTACGCCGCGGCTTACCGCATGGCGTCCCTGACGCCGGGGAAGCGCGCTTTCTTCCTGTTGCTGTTCCTCTTTCCGCTGATGGTCAGCAACGTGGTCCGCGCCTATGGCTGGATGGCCATTCTGGGCCGCGAGGGCGTGGTCAACACCACCATCAAGAGCCTCGGCTACAGCGGCCCTCCGCTGCGGATCCTCTTCAGCCTCGAGGCCGTGGTGATCGGCCTGATGACCATCCTGCTTCCCTACATGGTCATCAGCGTGCTCAACGCGCTCAACACGATCGACAAGCGCTACCGCGAGGCGGCGGCGTCGCTCGGCGCTTCGCCCTGGCGGGCGTTCATCCATGTGACGCTGCCGCTCAGCGCGCCAGGCGTCCTGACAGGCACGTTGCTCGTCTTCCTGCTGACCCTCAGCGCCTACATCACCGTGTCGCTGCTCGGCGGTCCCCGCTTCAAGCTGCTGGTCAGCCTCGTCTACGACGCGGTCCAGACATTCCAGTGGGCGAAGGCCGGCGCGCTGTCCTTCATCCTGCTCGCGCTTGCGCTCGGGGTCGCGGCCGTCCTGATCGCCACGCTGCGCCCGGCGGGCGGAAAGGCGGCAAAGCAATGACCCGTCATCTCGCCGCCGCCGGCCTCAATCTGCTGCTCGGCCTCGGCACCGTGCTGGTGCTCGGCCCGATCGTCGTGGTGGCGCTCGTCTCGTTCTCGGGCGCCGAAAACTTCTCGTTTCCGCCGCCGTCCTACTCGCTGAAGTGGTTCGTCCAGTTCTTCGCGTCGCCGAGCCTGACGTCGTCGCTCATCCTGAGCCTCCAGATCGCCGTGACGGCCGCGACGGCGGCCACCATCCTGGCCTTCATCGCGGCTTCCGCGCTGGTCCGCCTGCCGTCGCCGAAGCTGTCGGCGCTGCTCCAGTCGGCGTTTCTCGCGCCGCTGGTGTTCCCGACGATCATTCTCGGACTGTCGCTGCTGCTGTTCTACCGCGTCACGGGGATGAACCTGACGTTCGGGCTGGTTCTGGCGCATGTGACGGTGGCGCTGCCTTACGCCTTCCGCGCGATCATCGGCGAGCTCACGATGTTCGACACGGCTCTGACGGAGGCCGCCGCGAGCCTCGGCGCCAATCCGCTGCGCAACCTGTTCAACGTCACCCTGCCGCTGATCTGGCCGGGGCTCCTGTCCGGCTGGATCTTCGCCTTCGTGGTCTCCATCGGTGAGCTGAACACCTCCGTGTTCCTCACGGGGCCGGGGTTCACGACGCTGCCCATCGAGGTCTTCGGCTATCTGCAGTTCGAAGGCTCGCAGCTGATCATCGCCGCCGCCTCGACGGTCCAGATCGCGATCATCCTGGTCCTGTTCGTCGTCATCCAGACGGTCGGCCGCCTCGCGCGCAAACGCCAAACCGAAGCCCACTAACCACGGAGACTGAGATGCGACGTCGTGATTTTCTTGCCGCCAGCGGCGGCATGGCTCTCGCCGGAACGCTGGGCGGTCTGTCGGGCGCGTGGGCTCAGGCCAAGCCTTCCCAGATGTCGGTCATGACCTGGGGCGGACAGTTCGGCGAGGCCGTGGCGCGCGGGGCCGACAAGCAATTCGAGGCCGAGTTCGGCGTCAGGATGGTCCAGGACCGCGGCTCGACGCCGGTGGAGCGGATCACCCGCGCCAAGATCAACGCGTCGAACCAGATCTTCGACATTCTCCAGCTGCACGACGGACTGGTTCCGCTGGCGGTCCAGCAGGACGTCTACGAGAAGCTCGACCTGAACTCGCCGCGTCTGCCGAACGCCAGGAAACTGATCGGCGGCTTCGGCAATGACTACTGGCTTCCCTGGATCTTTTCCGAGATTGGGATCTGCTACAACACCAAGGAGGTCAAGAACCCGCCGACCAAGTTCGCGGACCTCTGGCGGCCTGAGTTCGAGGGCCGGGTGGTGCTCCCGGCGATCACCCATTCCATCGGCCCGTACGTCATCCCGATCGGCGCGATCGCGGCGGGCAAGGAGGAGAACGACGAGGAAGCCGGCTTCGCGCAGCTGAAGACCCTCGCCGAGCTCGATCCAATCTGGGCGCGCGACACCGACGGCATCATGAACGCGATGGGCAGCGGCGAAGCCGTGGTGGGCCTGCTCTACCGCTCGCAGACCAACACGGTCCTGCAACGGGGCGCTTCGGTGAAGTGGATCGCCCCGGAGGAAGGCGCGATCGCGGTCGCCTGGGGCGCGGGCATCACGAAGGGCTGCAAGAACCCGGAACTGGCCGAGAGCTATCTCAACACGCTGATCGGCCCGAAGTGTCAGGCGGTGTTCGCCGAGACGTTCAACTACTCCGGCACCAACCCGGACTCGCTCGCTTTGCTGTCGCCCGAGCTCCAGGAGCGCGTGAAGCCGGTCCCGGCGATCATGGAGAAGCTGCGCAAGCTCGACCACGGCTTCATCGCCACCCGGCGGGCGGCCTGGACCGACCGTTGGAACCGCGTGGTCTCGGGCTGAGCCTGATCGCCGCGTCGTGGAAGCTTGATCGGAAGGCGTTGCAGTGACCAACAATCTCGCGCTCGGCAATTTCAGGCTCGCATACGGACCTGACGCCGGGGAGCCGCCCTTCACCACGCGTCCCGAGATCTGCGGGACGTTCGGCGTCGTCGGCTCGACCCACTGGCTGGGCACGGCCGCGGGCATGAGGATCCTGGAGCGAGGCGGAAACGCCTTCGACGCGGCGGCCGCCGTCGGCTTCGCGCTCCAGGTCGTCGAGCCGCACCTCAACGGGCTCGCGGGCGAGACGCCGATCATCTTCTACGACGCCAGGACGAAGGCCTCGCGCATCATCTGCGGCCAGGGCGTCGCCCCGGCCGCAGCGACGATCGAGAGGTTCGAGGACCTCGGGCTCGACATCATCCCGGGCAGCGGCCTGCTGTCGGCCTGCGTGCCGGGCTCGTTCGGGGCGTGGCTCACCATGCTGCGCGACTACGGCACCATGAGCGTCGCCGAGGTCCTCGAGACCGCGATCGAATACGCCCGCGGCGGCTACGTCATGCTGCCGCGCATCGCCGCAGCGATCGAGACGATCGCCCCCCTGTTCCGCGAGGAGTGGCCGAGTTCGGCCGAGGTCTATCTCAAGGACGGCGTGCCGCAGCCCGGGACGCTGTTCTCCAACCCCGACCTCGCCGACACCTATCAGAGGCTCGTCAAGGCCGCGGAGCAGGCGGAAGGCTCGCGCGAACGGAAGATCGACGCGGCGATCGAGGCCTTTTACAAGGGCTTCATCGCCGAAGCGATCGACCGCTTCGTCCGGACGGAAGCGATGGACACGTCAGGGCGGCGCCACGCCGGCCTGATCACCGGCCAGGATCTCGCCTCCTGGAAGGCGACGTACGAAGACCCGCTCACCTACGACTATCACGGCTTCCAGGTCATGAAGGCCGGCCCGTGGACGCAGGGTCCGGTGTTCCTGCAGCAGCTGTCGTTGCTGAAGGGGTTCGACCTGGCAAGCCTCGACCCGCTCGGCGCCGAATTCGTCCACCTGGTCACCGAATGCTCGAAGCTCGCCTATGCAGATCGTGAGAAGTTCTATGGCGATCCGGCTTTCGTCTCCGTGCCGGTCGAGCGCCTCCTATCCGATGACTACGCGGACGCGCGCCGCTCGCTGGTCGGCCCGGACGCCTCGCTCGAGTTCCGGCCCGGCCTGATCGAGGGCTTCGATCACGAGACCCCCTATCAGGTCGCCGATCCCGCATCCGCCGCCGCGGCGCTCGGCGCAGGCGAGCCGACCGTCGCGCGCAACCTCGGGGCCGGCGAGCCCACGGTCGGACGCCTCGGTTCGGTGAAGGGCGACACCTGCCACGTCGACGTCATCGATCGCCATGGCAACGTCGTCTCGGCGACGCCGAGCGGCGGATGGCTCCAGAGCTCGCCGACCATCCCGGGGCTCGGCTTCGCGCTCGGGACGCGGGCGCAGATGTTCTGGCTGAAGCCCGGCCTGCCGTCGTCGCTCGCGCCCGGCAAGCGCCCCCGCACGACGCTTTCGGTCACCATGGTCCACCGGGACGGCGCGCCTTACGCCACCTTCGGCACGCCGGGCGGCGACCAGCAGGACCAGTGGAGCCTCGTCTTCATGCTGCGCCACCTGCATCACGGCATGGGGCTCCAGCAGTCGATCGACGCCCCGATGTTCCACAACGACCACATGCCGAGCTCGTTCTTCCCGAGGCAGGCCAAGCCCGGATCGTTGACGCTCGAGGGACGGTTCGACCCGGGCGTCGTCGCCGAGCTGGAGCGGCGGGGCCACCGCGCCGAGCTCGTCCCGGACTGGTCGCTCGGCCGCATATCGGCGGCCTCGAAAAGCGGACGGCTCCTGCGCGCCGCCGCCAACGCCAGATACATGCAGGGCTACGCCATCGGACGTTAGCGTTCCGGGATGAAGCCGCCGTGAGCCTCTGCTTTGCGGTGGTCGCGAATGACTGCTCATGACCGATTCCGTTGAAAAGCTCCGCCGTTGAAGCGGTGCGCCGCTGCTGATTCATTCGACTTGCAGGCGGAGGGCGGCGGCGATGATGGGCGAGCGGCAGGTCGACCAGGCGGCGCTGTTCTATGAGTTCTCGCTTGAGCGGCACGTGCCGCAGGATCACCTGCTGAGGGCGATCGCCGCTTCGTCGACCTGTCTGAGGTTCGGCGGGAGCTGGCCCCGTTCTACAGCGCGACTGGCCGTCCTTCGATTGATCCCGAACTCCTGATCCGGATGCTGCTGGTCGGTTACTGCTTCGGCGTCCGCTCGGAGCCGCGGCTGTGCGAGGAAGTTCACCTGAACCTCGCATATCGCTGGTTTTGTCGGCTCGGGCTCGACGGCGACGTGCCGGACCACTCGACCTTCTCGAAGAACCGCCACGGCCGCTTCCGCGACAGCGACCTGCTGCGCAAGCTGTTCGAGACGGTCGTCCGGCGCTGCATGGCGGAGGGGCTCGTGGGCGGCGACGGCTTCGCGGTCGACGCCAGCCTGATCCGCGCCGACGCCAACCGTCAGCGCTCGGCGGACGGCGCGGAGGAGGTCGACTGGGACGAGCTGGCGGCGACGCGCCGTTCAGTCCGCGAATACCTCGACACGCTTGACGATGCAGCCTGGGGCGCGGCGAGCCCGACGACGCCGAAGTTCGTCTCGCGCTCCGATCCGGCGGCGCAGTGGACCGGCGCGCACAAGGGCCACGCCTTCTTCGCCTACGCTACGAACTACGTGATCGACCTCGACCACGCGATCATCGTCGACGTGGAGGCCACGCGAGCGATCAGGCAGGCGGAGGTCGGCGCGGCGCGAACGATGATCGACCGGACCCAGGAGCGCTTCGGGCTCTGGCCCGAGCGGCTGGCAGCCGACAGCGCCTATGGTGGCGGCCGAGATGCTCGCCTGGCTGGTCCATGAACGCGGGATCGAGCCGCACATCCCGGTGTTCGACAAGAGCGCCCGGAGCGACGGCACGTTCAGCCGTTCGGACTTCCCCTACGACCACGCCCGCGATCTTTACACCGGCCCGGCCGGGAAGGAGCTGAGACCCCGGCAGAGGGTCTACCGGACCTCGGCTCCGCTCGTCGACGACGACGGCATGATCCGCTACCGCGCCAGCAAGTTCGACTGCGACGCCTGCTCCCTGAAGCCGCAGTGCTGCCCGAACACGCCGGCCCGGAAGATCCCTCGCTCGATCCATGAGGGCGCTCGCGACATGGCGAGGGACATCGCGAAGACCGACGCCTACGTCGTCTCCCGGCGCGAGCGGAAGAAGGTCGAGATGCTGTTCGCACACCTCAAGCGCCTCCTGCGGCTCGACCGGCTGCGCCTTCGAGGGCCATGCGGCGCCCGCGACGAGTTCCTGCTCGCCGCCACCGCCCAGAACCTCAGGAAACTCGCAAAGCTGGTCCCGGCGCCGAGCCCAATCCCTGCCTGAAGAGCAGCCGGCTTCGCTCGCCCGCCGCTGCGTTCGCCTGAATGAGCAGGTCACGCCGTCCAATCGCGGTCTTCTTCAACGCAATCGGCGCGAGCCAGCCGCAGGGACCCTCTACGACTGGCAATCAGCCGGCGACCTGATGCGCGGCCATGATCTCGAGCGCGCGCACCATCCCGGAGTGGTCCCAGCCCTCGCCCCCGTTCGCCACGCACATCGAGAAAAACTGCTGGGCCAAAGCGGTCGAGGGCAGCGTGACGCCGAGCGTTCGCGCAGTGTCGAGGGCAAGGCGGAGGTCCTTCTGATGAAGTTTGATGCGGAAGCCAGGATCGAAACTGCGCTCGATCATCCGCGCACCATGAAGCTCAAGAATGCGAGACGTCGCGAGCCCCCCGGTCATAGCCTCTCGCACCTTGGCCGGGTCGGCACCGGCCTTCGAGGCGAACAGAAGGCCTTCCGCCACGGCCTCGATGGTGAGCGCGACGATGATCTGGTTCGCCACCTTGGCGATCTGGCCGGAGCCGACCGGCCCGACATGGGTCACGGCTTTCCCCATCAGCTGGAACAGCGGCCTGACACGCTGAAAGTCGGCTTCTTCGCCGCCGACCATGATGGAGAGCGAGGCGCTTCTTGCCCCGACCTCCCCGCCGGAAACCGGCGCGTCGAGGTAGAAGCAGCCCGCCGCCGAGATCCTGGCCGCAAAAGCCTTGGTGTCGATCGGCGAGATCGAACTCATGTCAATTACGGTCTTGCCCGGCGAGAGACCCGCCGCGACGCCTTCTTCCCCGAACAACGCCTCCTCGACATCCGACGTGTCGGGCAGCATGAGGATGATGATTTCGGCCTTCTCGGCGACTTCCTTGAGTGTCGCGCATGACGTTCCGCCCGCGGCCAGCAACTCCTGCGGAACCGCGCGCCGCGTCTTCAGAAACAGGACGTGGCCGGCCCTGATCAGATGCCCGGCCATGGGCTTGCCCATGATGCCGAGGCCGACGAAGCCGACGTTCACGACCGCGCCTCGGGATCGAGCTTGATGCGTCCCGACTTCGGGCGCGACACGCAGATCATCATCCATTTGCCCTGCTCGTCCTCGGTGAGCACGAAATCCTGATGATCCACGACGCCCTCGAGCAGGCGGGTCCTGCAGGCGCCGCAGGTTCCGGCTTCGCACGAGCTCTCAACGTCGTGCCCGTGATCCCGCAGGACGTCGAGCACCGACTGGTCGGCGCGCAGCGGAAGGACCGCGCCGGAGCCCGCGATCTCGACCTCGAGACCGGTCGAAACGCCAGCCCCGGCGACTTGAGGAAGCGCGGGCGCGGCGAAGCTTTCGAAATGCAGCCTGTAGCGCCGCTCAACCGGCGTCGCCTCGCGCAGCGCCGCGATCATCCCGACCGGGCCGCAACAATAGAATTCGGTCCCTATAGGTTCGCTTTCGACGAGGCGGCGGAGGTCGAGACCGTCCGCCGGATCTCCGCCGTCGAGGTGGACCCGGAGCCTGTCGCCGCAGATTTCCTCGGCCTCCTCCATGAAGGCCAGAGCCTCGCGCGTGCGGCCGCAATAATGCAGCGCGAAATCCGCGCCGCGCTCAGAGAGGGTGCGCGCCATCGCGATGATCGGCGTCACGCCGATGCCGGCGCCGACCAGGACGTAGCGCTTGGCGTCCTCGACCAGTTCGAAATGGTTGACCGGCGGTGACATGGCGATCACGTCGCCGACGCGCACCGTCTCGTGCAGGAACCGGGAGCCGCCGCGACCGGATCGCTCGAGCTTCACCGCGATTTCGTACCGGTCGGTCTCGCCCGGCCGGTTGTGCAGCGAATAGGGCCGCGCGAGGCCGCCGGGCAGCCTCAGCTCGACATGGGCGCCTGCGGTGAAGACCGGCAACGCGCCGCCGCCCGCGGGCCTGAGCTCGAATGAATGGATGTCCGGCCCGCGGTAGGAGATCCGCGTCACGCGGACGTCGATCAACGTCTCGGCGCTCATGGCGTCACCCGCCGAAAAACGGTTCGGGAAGGCCGGGAACGTCGACGTCGATCGCGAAGATCGCTCCGGCGAGCGGCTGCTTCCTGAGGTCGGGCGCGGCGATGGGGTAGGTCGCTGTTGTGACGTAGAGGGTCTTGAGGTCTTCGCCGCCGAGGCAGCACATGGTCGGCCGCTGCGCGGGGAGCCCGATCACCCGGTCGATCACGCCATCCGGCGAATAGCGGGCTACGCGCCAGGCGCCGACATGGGCGATCCAGTAATAGCCCTCGACGTCGATGGCCGCGCCGTCCGGCCGGCCCTCCTGGATGTCGACGCGCAGGAAGACACGCTGGTTGGCGATCGCGCCGGTCTCGGCGTCGAGGTCCCACGCCCAGACGTAATCCTGGCGGCTGTCGGAATGGTACATGGTTCGGCCGTCGGGGCTGAAAGCCAGCCCGTTCGAGCAGATCAGCTTGTCCATCATCCGCTCGCAGCGCCCGTCCGGGTCGTAGCGGAAGAGCGACGAGATGCGCTTGTCCATGCTCTCGACCACGGTGCCCGCCCAGAACCGGCCGAACGGGTCGCAGCGGCCGTCGTTGAAGCGCGTTCCCGGGTTGTCGACCTCGAAGTCGAAGACGCGGCGCGCCCTCGGCTCGCCTTCGAGGTCGACGAGAAAAATGCCGGACTGCATGCCGGCGATGAGCCCGCCGCCGCGGCGGAACCCGAAGCAGCCGATCCGCTCCGGCATCGGCCATTTGCGGATGTCGCCGGTCGCGGGATCGAAGCTTGAGATCGAGGGCTCGTGGATGTCGACCCAGTAGAGCCGCTTCTCGACCGGGTGCCAGCGCGGGCACTCCCCGATCTCGCAGCGCACGTCGATGGCAGGTCTCATTTCGTTCATCGCTTGTCCCGAGCGCCGCCGTTCGCGCCCGAGGGAGCGCCCGACTATTACGTGGTCAGGTGGTCGGCGAAGCCGGGCCGCTCAGGCCCGGCTCACCACCAGGTCGATCTCGACGTCGCAGCCGCGGGCGAGGCCCGTGACCCCGACGCAGGTCCGCGAAGGAAGCTGGCCCGGGGCGAACTGCCGCGCGTAGATCGTGTTCATGCGCTCGTAGTGGGCGTCGAACCGGGTCAGGAACACGCGGGCGTTCACGATCGTGCCGCCGGAGAAGCCGGCCCGCTCCATCACCTGCCGCAGGTTGGCGAAGATGGTTTCGGTCTGCGCCTCGATGCCTTCCGGCACGGAGCCGTCGGGGAGGATCGGCATCTGCCCGGTAACGAACAGCAGGTCGCCGACCTCGACCGCGTGGCTGTAGGGCGCGACCATCTCGGGTCCGCCGTCGAACACGTGGAACACGGGCTTAGACATGGGCGGCCTCCATCGCGAGCGCGGGCGCGCTCGGCGCGTCCGGATAGAACGCGCCGTCGGCCTGCATGGTCCGCACCGCGCGCTCCATCTCAGCCTGCCGTTCGCCGAGCGGGATCGTGTCGCTCGCGATGATCGCCTCGCAGATCTTGTGGCCGAAGCTCGCGATGACCTTCGTGTCGTCGCCGTCGATCTTCGGCACATTCAGGATCGTCTCGTTGTTGTAGGTGGGGACGATCTTGTCGCCGTAGCGGCGCGGCTGCTCGGGCAGCGCTCCGGTCGTCTGAAGCTTCCGGATGCCGTTGCGGATCTGGCGTCGGACCTGGGCGACGCCCTTGTCGGTCCAGCACAGGTTCTCGCTCTTGTGGTTGGTGATCGGGCCCTGCGCGACCATCGCGTCCCAGTCGCCCGGGCTCTTCTGGCGCTCGCGATAGGGCCGTTCGTTAGTCTGGCCCATCAGGTCGATCCTCCCGAGGCCGATATCCTGCTCGCGGCCCTCGTGCCGGGGGTCGATGACGTCGTTGAAGTGGCGCACGCCGATCACGAGGCAGTTGGTGTCGTCGACCGGCGTGATCCAGCGGGTGAACGCCGCGCAGAGCGCGAACTTCTCCTTCGAGCCGTCGACGAAGCCCGAGCCGAACTGCGCGACGTTCGGCAGGATCGAGTCGCTTGCGCGGATCCAGAGGTTCTCGCCGCAGCGGCGCGTGGCGACCGACAGGAGGCCGAGGGGCGTCTCGATGAACTCGAGCGTCGGCAGTTCCGCGAATGCCGGCGTGAACTGCACGCCCGTGACGATCGAATGCAGATAGGCGGTGTGAATCGGGTCGGCCGAGTTCTCGTGCACCTGCAGCCAGTTGCAGGGCATGTCGAGCTTGTACGCGACGAGCTTATTGCCGTCCGGCCAGGTCAGTGTGTCGTAGACGGGGAATTCCGGCGTCTCCGCCGGCGGGCCCATATAGGCGAAGATCAGCCCGGCATATTCATGGGTGCGGTAGGCGCCGTGGCAGAGCGTCTCCTTCAGGCGACTGTTCGGCGGCTCGCTCGGCGTGTCGATCACAGTGCCGTCGATGTCGAAGGCCCAGCCGTGATAGGCGCAGCGGATGCCGTGCTGGCCGATGATGCCGTATTCGAGCGAGGTTCCGCGATGCGGGCAGCGCTTGTGCACGAGGCCCACGCGGCCGCTCTTGTCGCGGAACAGGACCAGGTCCTCGCCCAGCACGCGCACCGGCATCGGCGCATCCTTCAGCTCGGAGATCATGGCGATCGGCTGCCAGAACCGGCGCAGATACTCGCCGCAGGGGCTGCCGGGGCCGACCCGCGTCAACTCGGCGTCGTCCTCGTAGGGAGCCTGCGCGTGATAGCCGCCGAAGGGCGGTCGTTTCGCCTTGGACATGGGCTTATCCGTTCTTGAGGATCAGGCGGCGGCCGACGCGCGGCGCCGGGCGCGCCATGGCACGCAGACGCGCTCCGCGAGCGCGACCCCGTAGAAAAGCGCGAGACCGATAAGGGAGAGGACGCACAGCGCCGCGAACATCCGGACGATGTCGAACTGGCCCTGGGCAACCAGGATCATGTAACCGAGGCCGCGATTGGCGGCGACGAACTCGCCGATGATCGCGCCGATGAGCGACAGCGAGATCGCGACCTTCATGCCGGCGAACAGCGACGGAAGCGCCGAGGGAAACCGGATCTTCCAGGTGATCGCGAAGGCCGAGCCGCGGGCTGACCGCCCGAGCTCGATCATCTCCGGATCCACGGATTTCAGGCCGTGCACCATGTCGATCACGATCGCGAACAGGGCGATCATCGCCGCGATGCCGATCTTGGGATTGAGGCCCGTGCCCATCCACACGATGAACAGCGGCGCGATCGCGACCTTCGGCACGCTGTTGAGAGAGACCAGCAGCGTATAGAGAGTCTGCTCGACGAACTTGAACTGGACGATGATCACCGCGAGCGCGACGCCGATCACGACCGCGAGCAAGAACCCGCCGACCGTCGCCTGAAGCGTGTAAAGCGCGTTGGCCACGAAAAGAGCGGGCTCTTCCGCAATCGACGCAGCGATGCGCGACGGCGCCGGAAGCAGGTATTCCGGCAGGGAGAACAGGTCGACCGCTGCCTCCCACAGCGCGACCGCGCCAGCGAGGACGGCCACGGGCAACAGGACTTCGCGCAGACCGGACGGCGAGAGCTTGAAGCCGCTCATCAGGCGTGCCTCAAGACGCCGAGGTGCTCGAAGGTGCGTCGCACCTCGCCGCGATATTCGACGAACTCGCGCGTCTCGCGGACCGACAGCGGCCGAGGCCGCGGCAGATCCACATCGAGAACGAGGGCGATGCGACCGGGCCTGCGGTCCAGCACCACCACCTGATCGCCCAGGAAGATGGCCTCGTCGATGTTGTGGGTGATGAAGACCGTCGTCGCCCTGGTCCGGAGCGTGTTCGCCTGCAGCTCCAGATTCAGGTCGTCGCGGGTGAAGGCGTCGAGAGCCGCGAACGGCTCGTCCATCAGCAGGATCTCGGGGTCGCCCAGCATGGCGCGGCAGATGGAGACGCGCTGCCGCATGCCGCCCGACAGCTCCGACGGGTAGCGGTCGTGGAAGGCGCCGAGCCCGAAGATCTCGAGGAGCTGGCGCGCCCGTTCAATCCAGGCCTTGCGTTTCTGGCCGCGGAATTCGACGAGCAGCAGAACGTTGTCCAGCACCGTGCGCCACTCGAGCAGCACGTCGCGCTGGAACACCATTCCGAGATCGCCCGGAGGGCCGCTGATCTCCCGGCCGTCGATGATGACGCCGCCGGCGTCGGCGGCCTCCAGGCCCGCGACGCAGCGCATCAGGGTGCTCTTGCCGCAGCCGCTCGGGCCGACCACGCTGACGAAGGCCCCGCGGGGGATCTTCAGCTGGATGTCGCGGAGCGCCTCGATCCGACCTTTAGATGATCCGTAGGACTTCGACAGATGGTCGATCACGATGTGCGGCTGCTCCGTCGCGGTTGACGCCGCTGTGTCCACCTCGCGCGTCCGGAACCGATGCACGACCGCCGTCACTGCGAAGCGCTTTCCAGGGCGGCGTTGCTGAAGTAGTCGCCAGGCTTGCTGCCCGCCGGAACCAGGCTCGCCTTCTCGAGCGTGGCTATGACGCGCTTCCAGTCTTCGTCGGATTGGACGCCCAGCGGCAGCGAGGCTGTGTTAGGCGTCCGGAAATACTTGATGTGCTCGCGAACCGAGGTGACGAGCTGCTCGCGGTCCAGCTTCGCGTCCGGCCTCTGCTTCATGATGATCGAGGCCGCTTCGTCATAAGCGGCTTCGCCGCCGTCGATGATCTCCTGCCAAGCCTGGAAGTAGGCCTTCGCGAGCCCCCTGATCGCCTCGCCGCGCGATTTGAGCACGTCCTCGCGCACCACCAGGCCGTAGGAGGGCAGATCAAGTCCGAAGTCGCCGAACAGGATGTATTCGGAAGGCCGTGCCTTGAGGACGTAAGGCATTCCGAACGGGATGGACATGACCATCGCGTCGCCGCGCCCCGAGGCGTAGGTGGGGATCTTCGAGGCAGCGTCGACGCTGACGAGTTTGACCTTGTCGCGGCTGGTGTCCCCGGCCTTCAGAAAGGGATCGATGAAGGGGCCCTCGAACGAGGTCGCCGTGTAGACCACCTCCTTCCCCTCGAGATCCTTCGGTGTCCTCAAGCCGGATCCGGCGGGGACGAACACGCCGATCGAGGTCTTCTGGATGAGGCCGCCGACCGAAACGAGCTTCATGCCCTTGCCGCGGCCGATCGCCATGACGGACAGATCGGCGTGGCCGACGTCGAACTGGCCGGCGTTGATCAGCTGGACGGTCGTCGACGATCCGTTGCCGTCCTCGAACGAGATCTCGACTCCGTTCTTGGCGAAGAGGCCCTTCTCCGTCGCCCAGCGCCAGCCCGCCTGCAGGCCGCTTACCGACCAGCTGTCCCGCACCGAAAGCTTTTCGAGCGCCGAAGCCTCGCCACAGGCGGCGAACAGCATCACGCCGACAAGAGAGACTGTGGATCGGAACCTGCTGGCCATGTCACGCGCTCCCGGTTGGCGACAGGGACAGGCCGGATCGCCTGAGCCGCCACTGACGAGCGACAGTGTGCGTTGCTGTTAGGAGCAGTGTAAATTTCGGAATGGGGAACGTCGGTCTCGGAAAATCCGAGCGCAGGTGATGAGATAATGACCAGCAAGGCACGGGATCGCACAGGAGCTGACCAGAAGGCGCCTGCCGCGTCGCCGACCGACAAGTTCAATCCGGAACAGTTTCTGAACGGGATCACCCTCAGGCAGATCCGCTACTTCGTGGCGGCCGCCGAGTTCGGGAAGGTCAGCTCCGCGGCGGCGATGATCTCGATCTCACCATCGGCCGTGACGGAGGCGATCAACGAACTCGAAGCGCTTGCGCAGGTGAAGCTCTTCGAACGGCAGCCGCGGGGCGTGGCGCTGACCTATGAAGGCCATCGCTTCCTGGCGCATTGCCGCAATGTCCTGGGGGCGCTGCGCGACGCCTCCTACGCCTTCCGCCGCCCGGACAACGTGACCGAGGGCGTCTTCACACTCGCCACGTCGAGCACGGTGATCGGTTATTCGATCGCGCCGCTTCTTGCGCGCTTCAACAGAGCGTTCCCGAACATCGAAACCAGACTCGTCGAAGGCGACGAAGACACGATCGTTTCGGGACTTCTGAGCGGCGCGTTCGACCTTGCCTTCGCGGTGACCTCAAACATCGCACCGCCCCCGAACATCCAGCAGCAAATTCTCGTGCGCTCGCCGCGACGTCTTTGGCTCGGGCCAAGGCATCCGCTTCTGAAGCAAACTAAGGTCACGATGGCCGACATCGCCGACCAGCCGTACATCCAGCTTATGATTGACGGCGCGGATCGATCCACAACGCGGTATTGGCAAGACAATAATCTTGAGCCTCGCATCATCTTTCGGACTGAGTCCGTCGAGGCAGTTAGAAGCCTGATTTCTTTCGGCCACGGCGTAACCATCCTCGCCGACATGATGTATCGGCCGTGGTCTCTTGAAGGGGACCGGGTTGAAGCTCGCGAAATTGCTGCGAAAATTCCCACATTAGACACCGGACTTCTATGGATCGGAGACAACCTAGAAAACCCTGCGGCCGCCGCCTTCCAAACATTCTGTCAGATCAGAGCTCTCTCGCGAAAGGCGACTTGATGAGGTGGTAGGCTCAGAGTGGGGGGCGTTCTCCGCGGTCGGGCCGTATGTCGGCTGTTGGGGCGAAGGTGAAGGTCTGCAATAGGCGCCAAGCGGGCGTGGTCGGTCGTCGCGAGCTGACCCCAAAGCGGACCTTCGGAAGGCCTACTGCGGGGGAGGACAACGAAGCAAGCATCGAAGAGCGTTGGGAGTCGTAAGCTTAGGCTTCGCCTTGAGCGAACCCTCCGGAGCAAAACCATTCTGAGGCGGCTAATGCTTCGTAGGTGGCCCTTCGCCATGAGTTCGCGTGCGCCGCTGCCCGACTATCTGCGACGCTTTGCAAGTGCTCGCTGATCGCTTCGGGCGGGTTTCGCTCCGCCATCTTTTGGAGGCCGTACTTAATGTCATTCAATTCGACGGCAGCGTGAGACGCATACAACTCCGCCAGCTTGTAAGTGCCGAAATGCCACCTGATCCGTTCCGCCTTCACGTCGTCCCAGTGGTCGGGAGGCTCGGGATAAAAGATCAGGGCAGCAGGGTTCGTCTTCTGAACCGTCGCGAACAGCCAACGCGCGTCGTCGGCGTCTTCGAAATATGGGTGGAATGTTTGCTCGCCGGCATGCTCGGCCTCGGTCGCCAACTTCGTCTTGTTGCATTCACTACAGGCCGGAACGAGGTTCAGCGGTGTCACCGTCAACGCCGGATGGGCCGATTGCGGAAGATGATGGTCGAGCTGCGAGACCGTCCGCTGCGAGCAGAGCGGACAGATGTCGTTCTCAGGGGCGGATTTGAGGGTGCCATAGAGCTCGCGTGTGCCGACGCTTTTGACGAACGTGTTCTTGTAGACGCGTTCCATCTCGGCCGTGGTCACCAGCCCATCGACCCCGTCGGTGCCGGCGATGAGATAGAGAGTGGAGGCTTGGCCGTGGGCGTCATACGTCCCTTCGCCAGCCACGATGGTCGGCATCACTTGCATGAGACGACCCGCTAGGTCGTTGTCGCGGATGCTCTCTATGCATCGCGTCAGAGCGTGATGCGCCGATATCTGCGGTGGGACCAAGCGACGCATCAGCCAGCGTCCCGCTCAGCGATCATGGCTTGAACGATAGCACGTGCCTCGACCCCAAGTTGATCGTTGAAGTAGTTCACAACGGCGTCGTAAGAGCGCCCTTCGTCCACTGCGCGGCGAAGCAGTTGGTGGAATCCGGCGCGCGTCACCTCTAGGCCGAACACCTCGCGCGTCAGCAGCCCGACATTCTCGCCGAAGGTCTCCAAGGTCGGTCGCTCAGCAACCGACACGCCGCGACTGCGCCGAAGCTTCCACGCGCAGGACTGCGGCACCTCTTGAAGAACTACTGGAGAGTGCGAGGCGATGATAGCCACGCCATTCCGATTGACGAGCAGATCGGAGAGGCATCGCACGAAAGCGGACAGCAGCGGCGGATGAAGATGGCCTTCCGGCTCGTCAAGCAGAACTAGAGTCTTTTCATCGACCAACTCCACCAAGCGGGTCACGGTCAGAAGGATAATCGCATGGCCTGAGCTGAGGCGTTCGAACAGGGCCTGCGTCCGCTCGTTCCAGTTCGGTCCGGGGGGTTCGGCGAGCAACGCCGTGACATCGGCTTCGGCGAACAGGTCGTCGGTTTCCAGTGTGCGAACGGCGTCCCGCCAGCGCTCGGCCTTGAGTCCGTTCCGGCAACGCGAAAGGCTGCGGCGGAAATCGACCGCCAACTCGGCAGGCGTTTTCATGCTGATCTGGTCCTGCCCGTCGACCGTGATCTTGTGGCGCAGACCGACTTGGGTGGAACCCATGTTGTCGGTGGAGACGGGATCAAGATCGTAGTTGTCGAAAGCGCTGAAAGAAATCAGCACCAAACCCGCGAACGACCATTCCGGTTCGAAAGCGCTTCGAATGAGCTGGATCGTTCCCGGCGGCTGATCGGGGTCATCCGCGCGTCCCAACAGCGCCTCGGTAAGGCCTCGGATGCAGCGCGACTTACCGACACCATTGCGCCCGATAAGGACATGCACGTTCGTCGGTGGAACGGAGTCTGGACGAACCTCGAAGTCCAATACCGCTATCGGAACATTCTCTGCGTTGGGGAGCGTGTACTGGAAGTGAAATTTGGTGAGCGCAGCATCGCCTTGCGTGATGCGGTTCAATCGGCCGCGAACGGTTTCCTGCCGGATGCCCCGCAGCAGCGAGTTGCCCATGACGTCTTCGTCGAGGTGAGCATCGAACAACGGAAGATCGGAGGCGACGTCCCGCAGGCCGCCCAGAATGCGCACCCGCAACTCGGGGTCCAAGCCATTAAGCGTGACGTAATAGTCCTCGCCCTGACCGAGCGAGAAGAATCGATCGTCTAGGGCATCGAACTCGTCTGGAAGCTCGGGAGCTCGCTGGCCTGGCTCGACGATCCCGGCAGGCCGTAAGCCGACCTGGCCGATCTTCACCGACCCTACATCGTGGACGGTACCTTCAGCGTCGGCCACGCGGAGGTAAAACATCGTCCGGTACTTGCCCCAGTCGTCCCAATTATCGCGGGAAAGGTAAGCGCGATTGGGCGCTCCCGCCGGGACCCTCGCGCCAACACCGATGACTGTGAAAAACATTCCGCCCCTTACCCGCCCGCGACCGCAGCCTAACAAAGCTTAAGGTTGAAAAATGCCCATGTCACAGTTCAATAGTAGCTAGTGTGTCCATGCTTTCTGCCAGAATCGAGCTGTCATGCGGAGCGGGCTAAATCGTGACGAAGGCAGAAGGTCTAGTCGGCTTTCGGGCCAGGCTGGAGCCACTCAGGCGGGACCAGCTTCTGGTCACCCCGCCAGGCCTGCGCCAGGGCGACACCATGGATCTCCCCCCAAACGTCGTCGCCTGCATGGTCCAAAACGATGGCCTGAAGCCGTCCCTTGGCGCGAATAATCTCCGAGCCCATGGTCTCGAACACTTTCCGGACGGCCGCGATTTCCTGGTCCCGCGTCCGTCCCGTCGGCTGTTGGACGTCCGTCACTTCAAACCCGCTCGGGAAGTAGACTTGGCTCGGCTGGTCGTAGACTAGTAGCCCAGGAACCGGATGATTGACATCGTTGAGGAAGAAGCGCTGGAGCGCCAGGGTAACAGCCAGGTGGTAGGCGAGCCAGTTCGCGCCGCTTCCGATCTCCCAGAGATAGTCTTCTCGGTCGGTCTGCACGACCTTGATTGTTAGGTCGGGCACCGAGATCCGGACCGGCGCATCGGGCCATTCGGCGTCGAGGCGGGGAACGATTTCGCCGGCGTATTTCTCGACTTGGAGCAGGGCGTTGGTCATTTTCCGCTGGACGGCGGCTTCCGAGTAAATCGCCTTCTGGGCGTCGAGCTGCTGGCGCAGGAGAACGATCTCATCGGCCAGAGCGGACCCGTCCTGGGATCGTTCGAAGGACTGGAGCGCCTGTTCCAGGCGTCCGACGAAGCGTTCGATGCTGTCCTGGCGGAAGGTGATCGCCCGAACCTGTTCAGACTTCTGTTCGAGTAGTACGATCTGCTGGCGAATTTCCGCCAACGCACCGGTGGCCTTCTCCACCTCTCCGCGCAGCCGCACCCGCTCGCGATCGAAAGTGTCGGACATCTCGGGTTTGGTGCGAAGCTGAACGTCGAGGCTGGCTAGAGCCTCGGTAAGCGCATCGAGGCGATCCCTCCCGCTGTCTCCCAAGGCCACAAGGAGATCTTCGCTCGAGGCGGCGCGCGCCTTCAGCCACCCGGCAATTTCAAGCCTGTCCCGCTGAATGCGGATCGCCGATCCATAGGCCTCGCTGCTGCTCAAGAGGCGCTGGATTTCGTTGAGGCGCTGACGCTCGTCGGCCAGCCGTGCCGCCGCCTTGCTCTCTGCCTCCCTGAGCGCCTGCAACTGCCCCAAGGCCCCGTCGATGGACGCTACCGTGGCGACGGCCCCGCGCGTGTCCGAATGAGACGCCTTCCGCAGCAGGTCGACAATGACGTTCCAATCCTCAGGGATCAGGGTATCCGCCGGAAGGAGGCCGTACTCCATCGCTGTGCGGAGCCAGCCTTGGGTTTCCGTCTGCCAAGCGCGGACGGCCGTCCGAGCCGCGTTGAGAGCGGATTCCTTACGCCGCAGCTCCCGATTGATCCGATCAATCTCCCACCGCGCGGCGAGCATCGGCGGTGTCAATGCGCCGAGAACATAGGGGAAGATCGCCTTGAGCTTCTCGCGATGTTCGGTCGTGTCCGCGTTGAAGTAGAGCACCATCGGGTTGGCGACGATGTATTGCGGCTGGAAGGTGAACGCCATCAGGTCGCGGAAGCTGACGCGGGCGACCTCTGCGTCGGGGTTCAGCCCGAGCTGGGAAAGCCCGGCGAGCTTATCGAGACGGCGCTTGACCGCGTCCGCCGTGATATTCTTGACGGGCGTTTCCTCCGGGACTTCGATCTCGTCGGCCTCCAGCAGCAACATGTCCCCGGTTTGGCGGGCCTCTCCGGGTTCACGACGGGCGAGGAGCTTTTGCCCCTCGAGCGTGTCGATGACGATGCCGAACCAGGAACAGGCTTCCCGGATGACGCCGACAGGAATGCTGCATTTCCCGGAGGCGAGGCAGTAGTCGATGATCGGGATGACGGCGGATTTGCCTGTCTTCGAGGCGCCGCTAATTACATTCACCATGCCGGGTTCGAACTCGACGATCCGCGGCGGATGTCCTGCCTTCGACCACAGCACCAATTTGAGGATTTGGAAGTGCATCAGGCCTCGACCTGCAGAAGAGAGAAGACTTGGTTCGCGGGCAGGCGAGCGAACCACTGACCGAGCTTATCCGCGCTCGCGACGTGATATTTCAGCCGCTCCGGCGGCCTCGGCGGGCTGGCTTGGCTGGCGCGCACCAGAGCCTTGTCATAGTCCACGGCCAGCAGGCCTGCGACGATCCCTGAACCGAGCGACTGGAGCGTCAGGTTCCGCATGGCGAGGGCGCGCGTATGAATAGCGAGCAGATGTTCGCGGTCCTCGGCTAGCTTTGAGACGAACTTGGCTAGGCCAGAGCTCTGGTTGGTCGACTTCACGACCCGCATCGTGTGACCGTGCAGGGTGATCGGGAGCACCAGAAACAAGGGCGTCATGGGCGATACCTCGCCAATCTTCTGGGCCTGAAAAGCTTGGCAGAAGGTCCAGAGGAGGTGGGCTCCCAACGCGGGGTTTTGCACGAGTTCGACCGGAGTCAGGGGGGCCTCCGTCATTGCGAGCCGCCCTTGAACAGGGATACATAGGAGGGATGCCATCCTAGGCGCACACCCTCGGCCAGATCGTTGAAGGCGCCAGCGATGAAGTGGGACGGCAGGCTCTGGCCATCCAGCGGGAGCTCGACTTTGGAGCACTCCCGATAGACCCGACGCCCCCGTTCAGGCTCGCTAAGGCTCGAGTAGACATCCTCCACTTCGTCGCGAACCAGAGTGTGTTTGCGGATAAGCTGATCATCAAGCTCATCAAACGACCCGGCGACGACCAAACCCTCGTCAGCCCATTCGACCTTGTCGGATCTTGTACGGAGGTAGTCGCTTACGGCCGAGGTCAGCAAGTCGTTCGACCCCTCGATCACCTGAAGCTGTCTCACGAAGGTCGGCGCTTCACTGAGAACCATCGCCACCAGCTCATCGGCGGGCACCGGGACCTTGGACGAGAGATAGCCTGCCAGATTGGACTTGCGGGTGAAGGCCTGAAACTGACGACGGAAGACAACCGCCTCGATCTTCCGCGTTTTGCCCTCGCGAAGCAGTCGGTCGTAGCGATCGCGTGCGATGCCGATCGCCGCCGCGGTCATGTCATCGACGGCCGCTTGAGGCAGGCCTGCGCGGACGAACTGGCGCACGCCCTCAAGCGCGTCGGTCTCGGAGACCAGGCTAAACCGGGCGATGATAGCGCTGCAGACCTCCGGCTTCGCATCGAGAAACCTCAGAACCTGCGGCGCGCAGCCGACGTCAGGCTTTTCGGGGTCGACCAGCTTGCCGATCTTCGCCAACACCGTAGCGCAGGCTGCCGCCGTCGTGGCGGTGCTCATTTCGGCAATGAGTGCGCCAGTCTTCGCAGGCGTGATGAACAGCCGGAATTGCGTCGTGGCTGGATCGATCGTTTTGTCAGTGCAGAGCGTCGCCCAGTTAGCAAAGGTCTTCCAAAGGTCCACAGCCTTGTTCGCCGCCGGGTTTCCTGTGAACGTGCTCTTGTCCTGCTCGAGAAGCAGCGAGCCGTCCGCCCGGTGCACCGCCACGTCATCTAGATCCTCAAGGGATACGCTATCGCCGTCGGCCGCAGAGAACAGGTGGAAGCAGGCGCGTAGTTGCTGAAGCGAAAAGCCCAGGTACTGCCCGGCAGCAGAGGTTTTCAGCGGCTTCTCGAGTTCCATCAAGCCCATCTGCCTTCCCGCGCGACCATAGAATCGGTCTAGACTTCTACACTCTAGCCGCGATCTCGCCGAGCGGCGAGATCGTTGGTTGTGCAGGCTATGCCGCTAGCCCGGTCTTTCGGCGGGATTTCGTGATCGGCAAACCCAAGCAGCAAGCTTCTTGGGATTTCCAAAACGAGATTAGATTTGGGCCACATTGCGGATGTGGAACCCACTTCAGGCGCTTGCTGAATGTCGCCTCTGCGGCCGACAGTGAATGACCGGTCATGGCGCGATGCCGAACGGTTACGGGTGTACAATTGCCTGCGAGGGGCCGCCTCTAGGAGGAGGCTATGCGACAGCCCGACTTTTTCCGCTCACCTCAGAAGCCATGGAACGCCGGTCGGCTCGTCGGCCCGAAAGCGCCGTTAAAGCCGAAGCACATCTGGGCGATCCGCCAGCAGCTGAAGACGAACGCTCAAGTTCGCGACCTTGCGATGTTCAACTGCGCCCTCGACGAGAAGCTGCGCGGTTGCGACTTGGTCAAGCTACGGATCAATGACGTGGCCGTGGGCGGATCAATCCGACCGAGGTCCACGGTCATTCAGCAGAAGACCGGCCGACCGGTTCCGTTCGAGATCACCGAGCTCGCGAGAGACGCGCTCGCGGCTTGGCTTCGCGTGAGAGGAGGGTGTCCGGGCGACTGGCTCTTCCCGAGCCGAAGCGCTCCGGGCCGGCACATAGGCACGCGCCACTATGCTCGGCTTGTCGACAAATGGGTTCGGATGATCGACCTCGAGCCGTCTGCCTACGGCACGCACAGCCTGCGCCGCACAATGGTGTCGCTGATCTACAAGAAGACCGGCAACCTCAGAGCCTGCCAACTACTCTTGGGTCACGGGAAGCTCGAGAGCACCGTTCGCTACCTTGGCGTCGAGGTAGACGACGCTCTCGCGCTGTCCGAGCAGCTCGAGCTTTGAGGCTTGGCAAAGGCTCGACGACGGCGCTAGCGATAGAGGGCGTCGCCGGCGGCAATTGTCAGCGCAACCAGGGTCGCCTTCCAGCCGCTAGGACGCGGCGGAGCGCGTTCGTTGTCAGCGGCGGCGTGAGCTGCCGCTGACCCGCCCCCGACCTAGAATATGACCGCTGCTGGGGGTGAGCGGAGAGGAGCCCCGCCGCCGCCGATGGGCGGCTTTCGCGGCCGCGTTATCACGCCACGCTGAAATCATCCGCATCGATCATCGCATGGTTCGCCAGGACGGCGAAGCGCACGGCCGCGTAGGTCGCGCCTACGCCGTCGCGGTCGAAGAACAGGGAGCCGGAGGCCTGATCGTAGATGATGCGATCGTCTGTGTCGTGCGCCGCACCGCCGACATAGAACGCGTCGGCCGCCAGCGCGCCATCGGCGAGACCGACGAACACCCTGTTTTCGAGCCGGATCGTGTCGTATGTGGAAACGAAATCCTTGATCGTGTCGACGTTGGACGCCTTCAGCCCTGCCGTGAAAGCGAAGGTGTCGTGGCCTCCGCCGCCGGCCAGGCGGTCAGATCCTTTCCAGCCGTCGATCACATTGTCCCCGTCATTGCCGGCGATCTTGTTCTTGAGCGTGTTCCCCAGAGCGTCGGCGTCATTCTCTCCTGTGAGACGAAGCCGCTCGACGTACTGGCCTGTCAGGGCGTAGCTGATGGAGCTCAGGACGCGATCGTCGCCCTCACCCCTCGCTTCCAGCGCCCGGTCGCCGACGTGCTGGACGTAGTAGTCATCGTCGCCACGGCCTCCTTGCATGGTGTCGGCGCCGACGCCGCCGTCCAGGCTGTCGTCGCCCGCTGCTCCGGACAGAATGTCCGTCCCTCGGCCGCCGCTGAGGCGGTTCGCCGCCCCGTCGCCCGTGATCGTGTCGTTGAACGCCGTCCCTGTCACATTTTCGACGGAGGTCCACTGATCTCCAGCCGCGGCGCCGGCGGCCACCCCGGCACCGAGGTCGACCGACACGGCTGCGGTCTCGAAGGCGTAGGAGATTTCATCCACGCCTTCGCCGCCGTTGAAGCGGTCCTGGCCCGAACCGGCGACGACGATGTCATCCCCAGCTCCCCCGTTCGTTTGGGCGATATACGTCTGGGACGTATAGGGATTGGGAAAGCTCGAGGCGCCGTCCACGAAATCGTCGCCGTCCCCGAGCTCGATGAAGATTGGCTGCGCGTACGGCGAAACCGTATGATGGAAATATCTGACGACGTCGTCGCCGCTTCCGCCGTCGACGACGGCCCGCGTGGTGATCTCGATCAGGTCGTCGCCATCTTCGCCGTACATGCCGGCGAGCGTTCCGCCCTGGATGATGTGGTCGTCGCCGGAGCCGCCAAACATGGCGTTGCTGGTGTTCCGATCGTGCCGGTCGGTTCCGATCAGCAGATCGTCGCCATCGTCCCCGTAGAGGACCCCTGAGGCGATGCTCCCATGGAGCACGTCATCGCCCGTCCCACCGTGCGCGATTGTACCCACATCGTTAGCAAAGATCGTGTCGTTGCCTTCATCGCCGTAGATCTCGCGCTCCGAGGTCGCGTGGATCTCGTCGTCGCCGGCGAGGCCGTGAACGATGCCGGTGAACCTGCTCACCTCGTCGAGGTAGTAGTCGTCACCGTCGGTGAGGAATCGCTCTTCCATGACGCTCTCCCAGAGGGGCCAGCCCACATTGAAGTGTCGGTCAGCCTTCCCTTGATCGCGATCTCGACCTTTGGGGCCGGCGCTACCTATTTCGACGAGAGCGAAGGCGCTGTTGCGAAGCCCGTGCGGCCGCCGGCTGGCGGCGTACTTCTAGTTCCCAACTCTGGGTGAATAGGCTACCCAACTCTCGGTCGGCTCTGGATGTCGGCTGAATTCCTGGAATTTCAGATAGTTACAGGGGCCCTGCAATCCGGGCGCTGTCGATATCGGCGACCTTGAGGTTGGCGATCTCGGAGACGCGCAGGCCGCAGCCGTAAGCCACGCTGAGCGCCGCCCGGTACTTCAGGCTCGGCGCATGCGCGAGCAGCAGCGCCACTTCCTCGGGGCTCAGCACGACCGGCAGCCGCTCGGGCGACGGGATCCTGGCCATGCGGTCGCCGAAGCCGGCCCGGCCGAGCGTCGTGTGGAAGAAGAAACCGCAACGCCGTCGCGGCCAGGTTCATGCGCGCGTAGCTCGCGCCGAGCGAGGCGAGATGAAGCTGATAGCGCCGCAGGTCCTCCGGCTCGGCCTGGTCGGGCGAGCGGCCGAGGAACATCGCGAACTCCCGGACCGGCCGGACATAGTCGCGCTTGGTGTGCGTTCAGGTGCAGGAGGTCGAACGCGTAGAGGAAGGCGCGCGGAGCGCTCTTGTTCGCCAATGCCGTGTGCAGGGCGAAGAAGTCCGTGATCCCGTCCGGGCCTTCCATCACGGCTTCGCCGTCGATCACGGCGGAAGAGACGGGAAGCTGCTCGAGCGAGGCGACGATCGCCGGCATGCGCGCCGCCCAGTCGAAGCCGTTCTTCGTGAAGATCCGGACCTGGCCGCCGTTGACGTGGCACTGCGCGCGGTAGCCGTGCTTGATCTCGAACTGCCACCGGCGGTCGCTCGGCGCCTTCAGCCGCAGCGTCGGCTTGCAGGGCAGGATGAACTCGGTCCGGAAGAGCTCTGCCTGGCGGGGATCGCGGCGGACGATCAGTGGCTGGCTTGCGACGGCCTCGCTCAGCGGCTCGGCAGAGCGCTTGATCGGGCGAGGCGGGCGCGGCGGCTTGGCCATGCTCCGAGGATGAAGGCCAACGCTTAAGAACCGGTGGTGTCAGCGCGTATGCTTGATAGGTGGATCGAGCACCGCGATCGACCGCGATGGCGACCGCATGGCTACGATCAATCGAAGGCTTGAACCTGTCCTGATTTAGCTCGAGTGCTGGCCGTAGCCCGCTGAGGGCAGGCGCTGTTCGATGCGGAGCAGGGCCGCAGTGATGTCATTCGCGTGAGCCTGTTCGGCCCTTTCGCGCTCGAGTTCATCGAGCAGACGAGCGCAGCGCTCGGCCGCCGCGTCGGCTTCGGCGCGGGCCTCCTCGCCCAACCGCTCCGATCGGCCCAGTGCTTCCTTGAGAACCGCGTTCTGCGACCTGACCGCCTCGATTTCGCGGCGCAGTTCGACGATTGCCTCCTCCGCCTTGCGGCGGGCGGATTGCTCGTGATGCAAGGCGGCTTCGAGTTCAAGGCGCTCCTGCTCCGCCTTCTCAAGCTCGTCATCCTTCATTTCGCCGAAGCGCGCGAGCTGCGCGCATTCGCGGCGCGCCTCGTCGACGAGGGTCTCGCGCATGGCGGCGACGCAACGATCACGCGCGGCTTCGAACTCGGCGACGATCCTGGGAGGCATCGCTTCGACCGCCTGCCGCTGTTCCAGGATCGCGCGCCGGTGATTGAGAATAGTCAGTTTCGAACCACCCCCTATCAGAGCATGAATGGCGGAATAGCTTGGCTCCTTTCCGCCGCCAATCAATTGCTCGACCGCGGACCTGACACGATCATAAGTTGCAATTTCGGAGGACATGAGATGCTCCTGTCACCGCCGGTTCGGTGCGGTGGTTCGGTTCGGTTCGGTTCTGTGGTTCGGTTGGCCGGCCGTTCAGGAGACGACGAGGCGGAGGTCAGTCCGTGGGACCTCACGACGCTGCGGCGTCTCGATCGCATACCTCGGAATCTTCTCGATCGCCGCCCTCGAAACGCTGGGCCACACATCCCCGTACTTCTGGCCCACTTCACTCTCGGCGTGGCCCAGAATCCGGTTGACGACGACTTCCTCAATTCCCTTGGAAAGGCAGATCGTCTTGAACCGGTGCCGCCACCCATGGTTTGGCGCCAGATCCGGATCCTTGACGCCAAGGCTCCTTACCCACTGCGCAAGTCGCTCGCCGGTTTTCTTGTAGATGGGGTGGACGGCGGAGCCGCCACGAGCTCGCCCGGGATCGTAGAATAGCGGCCCCTTGCCGACGTCGCGGACGTAGTCCAGGAAACCCTGCTCGATCAGGTGACTGTGGAGCGCGACGTCGCGGGCCATTCCGGTCTTCAGCGAACCGGCTTCCGGCGTGATGCGAAGCATCCAGACCGGATCGACCGTGTCTTCATCCGTTGCTGTGAAGACGTCCTCGGCCCGCAGCTGCGTGATTTCGTTGATCCTCGCCCCGGAGTAAGCGCAGAGCCACGGCGCCCATCGGCGTGCCGCGTACCGGTCTTTTGCGAGACGACCGTCGTCGACGACGCGGGCGGCGGCGGTCAGCACGAGCGTCGCTTCCTCGAACGTGTAGCCCTTCTGGGTTCGATTTTGCTTCTTCTTCTTGACGGAGACCTTCACGCCGAGCGCCGGGTTGCTCGGAAGCCGCTTGTGCGCGACCGCCCACGAGCACGCGGCTTTCACCGCTGCAATATGGACGTCGCGGACCGTCCGGCTGGCGAGACCCTCCCTCAAGAGTTGGTCCTTCCACGTGATCAGCTTGTCCTGCGTGATCGCGCCAAAATCGTCCTGACGGATGTGCTCGTCGAGAAGCCGCTTGATCACAGACTTGAAACGAGCGCGCGTCGACGGCGCAAGTTCCGCCTGGTCGGCATAAGCGTCGAAGATGGCGTCGAGCGTCCTCTCGCTGGCCGGCGCCTCCCAGGTCGGGAACCGAGCCTCGTAGTGGTCTGGCGTGTAGTCGCCCTCAGCATTGCGGAGCAGCTGCTCGTGCGCCGCCTTCATGTGTCGGAACACGGCCGAGGTGAGCTTGTGGGTGGAGTCCAGGCTGGCGATTAACCTTCGATCCGCCAGATGCGACCTGACAAGGCTTGCCCATCGCATCTGGCTGAGCTGCCAGCCGTGCATGCTCCTGCGCTCGGCGATGACCCCTGAGATCCGCAGGTCCTCCTGCAGTTTCCGCCGCCAGTCGTCCGCCGAGCCCGGGTCGTCACGAAACCGCGCGACATAGGCCCTGTAGATCTCCCCGGCGAGCGCCTCGATCTGACGCGTCGTCAGATCAAGCGGCTCGTCGCCGGCTTCGCGGGCGCGAGCGGTGGCGAACGCCAGGCTGTCGCGCCGCCACCTCTTCTCGAGATCCTCCATTACGGCGGGCGCCTTGGCGCGCGCCTCGTCCGCATCCTTCGTCCCGAGGGACACCTTGAACTCGGTCCGGCCATAAATTTCGGCGAGCTCGGCGGGGTAGCGTCCCCGCATCCGGTAGATGCCGGTTTTCGGATGTTTGGTCGGTCTGATCACGTGCAACGCCATCGTGTGTACCACCCGTGTGTACCACACCGACGTTACGAGGCCGTTGATTTCTCAGGGACTTGCTCGGAACTCAGGCTTTGTTCCGAGTGGTGGCGGAGAGGGTGGGATTCGAACCCACGGTACGGTTACCCGCACAACGGTTTTCGAGACCGTCCCAATCGACCACT
>JAEZHP010000006.1 GCA_023416515.1 Pseudomonadota bacterium
TAATTGATCAGGAAGCGGCGGTGGGGGAGGGTATGCTGGGCCTCGGCGCCGCGGTTGGTCGGCCAATCGCGCATTTGCGGCGGCGCGACCCGGGCCTCGGCCCGCCAGCCCGGGCGGGCGTAGCGCCACACCTCATTGCGATTCTCGAAGGCGAGCCAGGCGTGGCCGCCCGAGACGAACATCGACTCCGTGTCGCGGTCCTGCTTGCGGGTCGGCGAGCCCGGGCCGGCCGGCAAGGGAAGGATGCCGACTTGGGGCGGTCCACGCCCGGGCACCGCGAAGTCGAAAAGAATTCCCGAATCGCTGATCGCGGTCACCCGCTCGCCCTCGACGGCCATCGCCGAAATGCCGCCGAAACGACGGTCGTCGCTGGTCAGCTCCCAGCCGGCCAGGAAGGTCAGTGCGCCGATTTGCCTCTGGGTCGAATCGTCCTCGTTGAGAAGAACCGGAGCCGCCCGAAGGGCCGCCTTCGCCGGACCGGCTGGCGGCTGCTCGGGCCCCGGCTCGATCGGGGTCGCTAGCAGGCCGAAGGCCAGCAATGCCGCGGCGGCCCTTCTCCAGCGCGGCACGGCCGCGTCAGGCCGCGTCGAACAGGGAGGCGAGCTGCTCGACCATGGTCCCGCCCAATTGCTCGGCGTCCATGATGGTGACCGCGCGGCTGTAATAGCGCGTCACGTCGTGGCCGATGCCGATGGCGACCAGCTCGACCGGCGAGCGCTGCTCGATCCACGCGATGACCTGGCGCAAATGCCGTTCGAGATAAGTGCCGCTGTTCACCGAGAGGGTCGAATCGTCGACGGGGGCGCCGTCGGAGATGACCATCAGGATCCGCCGCTCCTCCGGCCGCCCGATCAGGCGGCTGTGCGCCCACAGCAGGGCCTCGCCGTCGATATTCTCCTTGAGAAGCCCCTCGCGCATCATCAGGCCGAGGCTCTTGCGGGCGCGGCGCCATGGCTCGTCGGCCTGCTTGTAGACGATGTGGCGTAGGTCGTTGAGGCGGCCGGGGTGGGGAGGACGCCCCTCGGTCAGCCAGGTCTCGCGCGCCTGGCCGCCCTTCCATGCGCGCGTGGTGAAGCCGAGTATCTCGGTCTTTACCCCGCAGCGCTCGAGCGTCCGGGCGAGGATGTCCGCGCTGATCGCGGCAATCGAGATCGGCCGGCCGCGCATCGACCCACTGTTGTCGAGAAGCAGAGTGACGACGGTGTCCTTGAACTCGGTATCCTTCTCGACCTTGTAGGACAGCGATTGCATCGGGTTGACGATGACCCGGGCGAGGCGGGCGGCGTCGAGTAAGCCCTCTTCCTGGTCGAAATCCCACGAACGGGACTGCTGCGCCATCAGCCGGCGCTGGAGGCGGTTGGCGAGCTTGGTGACGGCGCCCTGGAGATGGACGAGCTGCTGGTCGAGATAGGACCTGAGGCGCCCAAGCTCCTCCTCGTCGCACAGGTCGCCGGCGCTCACCACCTCGTCGAAACGCGTGGTGTAGACCTTGTAGTCGAAGCTGGGCGGGAGATCGGACAGCGGCCGGTTGGGCCGCACCGGCATGACTCCGGCGTCGGCTTCCTTGCCGAAGGACTCGCCGTCGTCGCCGAGGTCGTCCTCGGGCTGATAGTCCTCCTCGCTCTCGCCTTCACTCTGCTCCTGCTGGCCTCGGATCTCGGCCTGGCCCTCGCCTTCGCCCTCGTCCTTGTCGCCTTCATCCTCGTCGGACTGGTCGCCGGTCTCGCCGCCCTCATCCTCGTCGCCGCCTTCCGTCTCGTCGGCATTGGGCGGAGCGCTCTCGGTCAGCTCGAGTTCGCGAAGCACCTTGCCCATCAGGTCGGCGAACGCGCTCTGGTCGTCGAGGGTTAGGACAAGGGCATCGAGATCGGCGCCCGCTTTCTCCTCGATCCATTCAGCGACAAGATCGAGCCCCGCCTTGGCCGCGGGCGGCGGCGCGTCGCCGGTCAGCCGCTCGCGGATGAGCAGGCCGACTGCGGTCGACAGCGGCACCTCCTCCCGGGTGCGCGCCCGGACGAGCGGATCGGTGCGGAGCCTCATCTCGGCGAGGCCGGCAAGATTGGCTCGAACCCCTTCCATCGCGCGGGCGCCGAGCGCCTCGACCCGGGCCTGCTCGGCAGCGTCGAACACCGCGCGGGCGATGTCGTCCGCCGGCTGGCCGCGCGCGTGGAGACGGGGATTGTGGTGCTTGAGCTTGAGCGCCGCGGCGTCGGCAAAACCGCGCGCCTCGGCGATGTCGCGGGCGCTGAGCGTTCGCCCCGGCATCGGCGCCTTGATCGACTTGCCCTGAGCGCTCGGAAGGTCGCTGGTGAAGCTAACCTCGGCCTCCGCGTCCTCGGCCAGCGCCCGAGCCGCGCTGGCCAGCGCGTGCCGGAAAGTCTCGACCGGATTGTCCTTGTCGGCCACCGCCTCTGCGTCAGCCCTTCGCGCCGCTCGCGACGCTGTCCGGAAGGTCCTTGCCGAACACGCGTTGGTAATATTCGGCGACCACGGGCCGCTCGGCCTCGTCGCACTTGTTCAAGAAAGTGAGGCGGAAGGCGAAGCCGACGTCGTTGAAGATGAGCGCGTTCTGGGCCCAGCTGATCACCGTTCGCGGGCTCATCACGGTTGAGATGTCGCCGTTCATGAAACCCTGGCGGGTGAGGCTGGCGACCTTGATCATCCGCTCGACCTCCTGGCGGCCGCCCTCGTGATCATACTCGCCCGACTTGGCGAGGACGATGCGCGCCTCCGTCTCGGCAGGGAGATAATTGAGGGTCACGACGATGTTCCAGCGGTCCATCTGGCCCTGATTGATCTGCTGGGTGCCGTGATAGAGGCCGGTCGTGTCGCCGAGGCCGATCGTGTTGGTCGTCGCGAACATCCGGAACCAGGGGTTCGGGCGGATCACGCGGTTCTGGTCGAGCAAGGTCAGCTTGCCCTCGGCCTCGAGGACGCGCTGGATCACGAACATCACGTCCGGCCGGCCCGCGTCATATTCATCGAAGACGAGCGCGGTGGGGGTCTGCAGCGCCCAGGGCAGTAGGCCCTCGCGGAACTCGGTGACCTGTTGACCGTCGCGAAGGACGATGGCGTCGCGGCCGATCAGATCGATGCGGCTGACGTGAGCGTCGAGGTTGATACGGATAAGCGGCCAGTTAAGGCGCGCCGCCACCTGCTCGATATGGGTCGACTTGCCGGTGCCATGATAGCCCTGGACCATCACCCGGCGGTTCTTCGAGAAGCCGGCACAGATGGCGAGCGTCGTATCGGGGTCGAAGACATAGGCCGGATCGAGGTCCGGCACGCGCTCGTCGGCCTCCGAGAAAGCCGGGACCTCGAGATCGCTGTCGATGCCAAACAGCTCGCGCACCTTCACCACCCGGTCGGGCTGCTCCAATACCGTGGAGGCGCGGCTGTCTGGATTGACGTTCGGGATATCGACCATGGTCATCTCTTGGATCGCGGTAGGGCTGGCTGCCTAAAGCCTCACCCGCAGGCTAGCAACGCTCAAGAGATGCTTATCGATGCGGGCTCGGGCAAGGGAAAGCAGGCGGGGAGCCGGGACACGAGGCTGCGGTCGCCCTCGATCCGGAGGTCGCCGGACGCGATCGCGGCATCGAGCGTGCGACCGGCATAGATGACGCTGGCGATGGCGCTCGGGCTGCCGGTCAGCACTGCGTCGGGCGAGGCGATGTCGCCTCGGCCGATGTCGACCACGCCCTTCTCGCGCGTCCAGAAATAGCTCTCCTCACCCATCCTCAGCTGCACTCGACCCGCGAGATCGCCCGCGGCATCGGCGTTGAACATGGTGCGCAGCGACAGCATCAGCGACACCGGGCTGAACGGCCGGGTGGGGTCGTGGCGTGGGCTGCGCACCGCCCAGCGGCCGAGCGCCTGGAAGATCGGCGCCGCCTCATAGCCCCAGGGGGTGAGCTCATAGACCTGCACGGACGCGGGCGGCGGAAGCTTGCGGCGGGCGAGGATGCCGGCCTCCTCTAGCCCTTCCAGCCGCTGGGTCAGCACGTTGGCGCTGATTCCGTTGAGGCTTCGTTTGAGGTCGCCGAAGCGGCGGGGGCCCATCAGCAATTCGCGGATCACCGGCATCGCCCAGCGCTCGCCGATCAGGTCCATTCCGTGCGCCGCGGCGCAGGCATCGTCGTAGCGCCTCTTGTCGGACGTTTCGGCTCGGCTGGTCGCCTTTTCAAACTCCATAGTTGCTTTTTGTAACTACGAAGTTCACAAACCGCAAGTGCCGAGTCGCTGACTTGGATCAAGCGGGAGCAACCAAATGAGCCGGATGATCTTCGTGAACCTGCCCGTAACCGACCTCAAAAGGTCGATGGCCTTCTACGAGGCGGTGGGTGCGACCAACGAGCCGAAGTTCAGCAACGACGCCGCGGCGATGATGCGCTTCAGCGACGAAGTGAACGTCATGCTCCTCACCCACGATTTCTGGCGGACCTTCACGAGCAAGGACATTCCGGACGCGCACAAGAGCGCGCAAGTACTGCTGTGCCTGTCCTGCGAGAGCCCTGCGGCGGTCGATGCTCAGGTTGAGGCCGCCGGCGGCGCGGGCGGAGTCACCGATCCGACGCCGAAGCAGGACATGGGCGGGATGATGTACGGCCGCAGCTTCGAGGACCCCGACGGCCACATCTGGGAAGTGATGTGGATGGACTCGGGCGCTGCCGAGCAGGGCGCCAGCGCCTTCGAGGAGGGCCATCCGCAGCCGCAGCCGCAACCGGCCGCCTGAAGCTGACCGATCGAGGGAGACGATCAATGACCAAGCTCACCACCTGCCTGTGGTCGAACTACACCGCCGAGGAACAGGCCGAGTTTTACACAAGCCTTCTGCCCGACAGCCGGATCACGCGGGTGCAGCGAACACCTGCCGACACTCCGTCGCAAAAGGCGGGCGACGTCATCGTCGTGGAGATGGAGCTGATGGGCGAGAAGTTCATCCTTCTGAACGGCGGGCCGATGTTCACGCACAGCGAGGCGGTCAGCTTCGTCATCCCAACCAAGGACCAGGAAGAGACCGACCGCTACTGGAACGCGATCGTCGACAATGGCGGCGAGGAGAGCATGTGCGGCTGGTGCAAGGATAAGTGGGGAGTGAGCTGGCAGGTGACTCCGACGCGGCTGATCGAGCTCAACTTCAACAATCCCGACCCGGCCAGCGCCAAGCGCGCGATGGAGGCGATGATGACGATGAAGAAGATCGACATCGCCACGATCGAGCGCGCCGCCGCCGGAGAGCCGGTCAGCGCCTGATTGAGGCGCTTTGTCGAGATGCCGTTGCGGGCAACCCCTTGATCGGGAATCCCGGCGACGGCCTGCTTGAGGGAGAGCAAGCCATGCCCGTCGACCCCAATGCCACCGTTCGAATCAGCGCGTTCAACTGGGTGCCCGATTTCGCCCGCGGCCAAGTCCGCGACCTTAGAGTTCGCTGGGCGCTGGAGGAGGCCGGTATACCCTATCGCGTGCGCAAGCTCGACGCGGTGGCCGAGCGCCCGTCGGACTATTTCGCAGAGCAGCCCTGGGGCCAGGTGCCGAGCTACCGCGACCAGGACGTTCAACTGTTCGAATCGGGAGCGATCGTGCTTCACATCGGCGAGAAGAGCGACGCGCTCCTCCCCGAGGATCCCGAGGGCCGCGCCCGCGCCACCGCCTGGCTGATCGCGGCGCTCAACAGCGTCGAGCCGCCGATCCTCCAGCTCGCGCTTCTCGACCTGTTCTGGAAGGACGAGCCCTGGGTGAAGGAAGCCCGGCCGAACGTCGTCGCCTTCGTCGAGAAGCGCCTCGACCGGCTGGTGGACTGGCTCGGCGACAAGGAATGGCTCGAGGACCGATTCACCGCAGGCGACCTGATGATGGTCACCGTGCTTCGCGCACTGGATCACACCGAGCTCGTGGCGAAGCGGCCGGCGCTCGCCGCCTACAAGGATCGCGGAATGGCGCGGCCGGCGTTCAAGGCGGCGCTCGCGGCGCAGCTCGCCGACTTCGAGGAGCGGCAACCCGCGATGGCGTGAGCCGCGGCAAGCAGGATCAGAGAGGGAGAAAGTCGATGACCTATGTGGAAGGCTTCGTGGTGGCCGTCCCCACCGCCAACAAGGACCAGTATCTCGAACATGCCAGCGGCGCGGCGCCGCTGTTCCGCGAGTTCGGGGCCACCCGAATGGTCGAGAGCTGGGCGGACGACGTGCCCGACGGCAAGGTCACCGACTTCAGGAAGGCGGTCCAGGCCAAGGACGACGAGAGCGTGGTCTTCTCCTGGTTCGAATATCCGGATCGCGCCGCGCGCGACGCAGCCAACGCCAAGATGATGAGCGACCCGCGCATGGAGCAGATGGGCGCCGAGATGCCCTTCGACGGCAAGCGAATGATCATGGGCGGCTTCGAGCCTCTGCTCGACGAAGGCACGCCCGGCCGCGGCGGCTATACCGACGGCTTCATCCTGCCGGTGCCGCAGGAGAAGAAGGAAGCCTATCGCGAGATGGCCCGCAAGGCCGCGGCCGTGTTCCAGGAATATGGCGCCACTCGGGTGGTCGAGGCCTGGGGGGACGATGTCCCCGACGGCAAGGTCACCGACTACAAGCGGGCGGTGCAGGCCAAGGACGGTGAGAATGTCGTCTATTCCTTCATCGAATGGCCGTCGCGGCAGGCCCGCGACGAGGCATGGGCCAAGGTCATGGCCGACCCGCGCATGCAGCCCACCGAGGAGCACAAGAACGTGTTCGACGGCCAGCGCATGTTCTGGGGCGGCTTCGAGCCGATCGTCGACACCGCCAAGAGCTGAAGGGAAGACGAACATGGCGAACCCGCCCGGCAGCTTCATCTGGTACGAGCTGCTCACCTCCGACCTCGACGCCGCGCGCCGCTTCTATGAGGCGGTGGTTGGCGTGAAGATCCCGGTCGAGGCGACGCCGGGCGGGATGGACTATCGGATGATCGGGACTCCCGGCGGCGAGACCGTCGGGGGAGCGATGCAGCTCACGCCGCAGATGGCGGAGGGCGGCGCGAAGCCGGGCTGGTTCGGCTATGTCGGGGTGGACGACGTCGATGCGAGCGTTGCGAGGATCGCGGCGGCGGGCGGCCAGGTGCTGATGCCGCCGTCGGACATTCCGCAGGCCGGCCGGATCGCCATGGTCGCCGACCCGCAGGGCGCGCCCTTCTATGTGATGCGCCCAACCCCGCCGCCCGGCGCCGAGGGCATGGAAAGCTGCGTCTTCCATCCCGACAAACACGGCCATGTCTCTTGGAACGAGCTTCACGCCCGCGACCAGGGATCGGCGTGGGATTTCTACGCCGGGCAGCTCGGCTGGGAGAAGAGCGTGGCCATGGATATGGGCGCGATGGGGACCTACCAGATCTTCAAGGTCGGCGGCACCGAGCGCGACATCGGGGCGATGATGACCAGCCCCAATTTCCCTCGGCCGATGTGGCTGTTCTACTTCAACGTGCCGAACGTCGACGCGGCGCTCGAGGCCATCGAGGCGAGTGGCGGCTCCGTGCTTTACGGCCCGGGAGTGGTTCCGGGCGGGAGCTTCATCGTCCAGGCCACCGATCCGCAAGGTGCGCTGTTCGCGGTCGTTGGGCCGCGCAAGGGGAACTGAGACATGCCGCGCAAGATCATTGGAGGCGCCTTCCTGTCCATGGACGGCGTGATGCAGGCACCGGGAGGGCCCGAGGAGGACCCCACCGGCGGCTTCGAATATGGCGGGTGGCTCGCGACCCTGTTCGACGAGGGGCTCGGCAACCAGGTCGACAGCCTTTTCGGCCAGCCCTTCGACCTTCTGCTGGGCCGGCGGACCTACGACATTTTCGCCGCTCACTGGCCGTTCTTCGCCGACGACGGCGGCATCGGCACGCTGTTCGCCGGGATCCGCAAATATGTGGTCAGCGGCTCGGACATTCCAACGACGTGGCAAGCCAGCCACCGACTCGACGGAATCGAAGCGGTCGCGGCGCTGAGGGATGTGGACGGCCCCAATCTGGTGATCCAGGGCAGCTCGACGCTCTATCCGCAGCTTCTCAAGCACGGCCTGCTCGATCGTCTCGTCACAATGACCCCTCCGGTCGTTCTCGGCCAGGGAAAGCGCCTGTTCGGCGAGGGCACGCCGGCCAAGGCGTTCAAGCTGATCGAGCACCGGCTGACCCCCGGCGGAATCGCGATGGCGACCTACGAGCCGTCGGGCGAGGTCCAGACCGGATCCTTCGCCGCGCCCGATCCCTCGCCGGCCGAGCTGGCCCGGCGCGACAGGATCGCCGCCGGGACCTGGTAAGTCAGGCGAAAGCGGGCCGCGCCTTCAGCGCCTGGTAGGCCTCGATCACCGACTGAAGCGCCTTCTCATGGCTTCGGTCGCCGCCGTTGCGGTCCGGGTGGAATTTGCGCACCAGCTCGGCATAGCGGGTGCGCAGCGCGCGGCGGTCGGCGTCCACCGGCAGGCCCAACACACGCAGATTCTTGCGGTCGCCCTCGCTGAGCATCCGGCCGTCCTGGCGCTGCTGGTTCTGGCCGGGTGCGGCCCGGAAGCGGGCGCCGATCGCATCGAGCGGATCGGTGAAATCGGCCCAGCGCGGAGGCGGCGAGCCGTTGGTGGAGAAGGCGCGGGTTTCGCGGTCCCAGCCCGCGAACGGGTTGTGAGCCGACTGGATCTCCTCTTCGCTCATACCCGAGAAGTAATTGTAGCCGCTGTTGAAGGCGCGAACATGGTCGAGGCACAGCCAGCGCCAGTCGCCAGGACCGTCGAAGCTCGGGCCTCGGCCGGCGGGCGCGCGAAATTCACCGGCCTCGGCGCAGCCGGGATGGTCGCACGACCGCCCCGTCTCCACCCGGCCGTGAAACCGCGTCCGCCTTTCGCCCGCACTCGCCAAAACCCGCTCCCTCTTCGTCCAAGCCGACCTATATAGGCGCCATGACCGAGCAGTTCACGGGCCCGATCGCGGCGGAAATCCACCAACGGCTGACGGCCGCCCTCGCTCCGACACGGCTCGTCGTGCGCGACGACAGCGAGAAGCATCGCGGCCATGGCGGCTACAATACCAACGGCGGCGAAAGCCATTTCACCGTCGAGGTGGAATCGCCCGCCTTCGCCGGCAAGTCGCGCGTGGCGCGGCAACGCGCGGTCAACGCGGCGCTCGCCGACCTGCTCAAGGAGCGGGTCCACGCCCTTGCCATCGTCGCCCGGGCGCCTGGCGAGTAAGGCGAGGATGACGGAGCTCGCAACAACACGGGTCAATCTGGGCACCGGAGTAACCCTCAAGGTCGCCACTGCCGGCCCGGAGTCGGGCGAGCCAATCATCCTTCTCCACGGCTTTCCGGAATCACACCGCACCTGGCGCCACGTCGCGCCCGACCTCGCCCGTGACTACCGCGTGATCGTGCCTGACCAGCGCGGGTTCGGCGGGTCCGACAGACCGAAGGGTGTCGATCAGTACCGGGTCGAGGACACCGTCGCCGACATCTTCGCGCTTGCCGACTCGTTCGGGATCGATCGCTTCACCCTCGTCGGCCACGATTGGGGCGGAGCGATATCTTGGACGGCGGCCTTACGGCAGCCCAAGCGGCTCCACCGGCTCGTCATCGTCAATGCGCCTCATCCGCTCATTTTCCAGCGCAGCGTCATCGACGATCCCGCCCAGCGGCAGGCCTCGCAATATATCCGCGCTTTCCGAAGCGAGTGGATGGAGAAGGGCATCGACGCGATGGGGATCGACGCCTTCTTCGAGAAGAGCTTCGGGAGCCATGTCGACCTCGCCTCGGTTCCGGCTGAGGAGCGGCGAGCCTATCTCGACGACTGGAGGCAGGAGGGCGCGCTCACCGCGATGCTCAACTGGTACCGGGCAAGCAACCTCGAAGTCCCGGCGGTGGACGAGAATGTCGTCGGCCCGGTCTGGACCCGCGCGCCCTTTCCCAAGGTCGTAGTGCCGACCCTGGTGGTCTGGGGAATGCGCGACAAGGCACTGCTGCCGCTCCAGCTCGACGGGCTCGACGCCCTTGTCGAGGACCTCACGATCGTTCGGGTCCAGGACGCCGGCCACTTCGTACCCTGGGAGCGACCCGCACCTGTCATCGCCGCGATCCGCGCCTTCCTGAACCGATAGGGCCTTCACGGGCGCGGCCCGCATCGCTACCTCGCCGCCATGGCCAAAGGCTCAACCCGTTCCACCGCGCGCTCCGCCGCGCGTCTCGCCGCCGTCCAGGCGCTCTACCAGCAGGAGATGGAGAAGACCCCCGTCCCCGTGCTGCTCCACGAATTCCACCATCATCGGCTCGGGGCGACGATCGACGAGGTCGAATATGCCGACGCGGAGGTCGATTTCTTCGACGATGTCGTAAAGGGCGTCGCCGCTCGACGCGAGGAGCTGGACGGAATGATCCAGGCCAAGCTCGCCAAGGGCTGGACGCTGGAGCGGCTCGACAAGCCGATGCGCCAGCTCCTTCGCGCCGGCGCCTATGAGCTGCTCGCGCGCATCGACGTTCCGACGGCGACGGTGATTTCCGAATATGTCGACGTCGCGAAGGCGTTCTACGACAAGCGCGAGGCGGGTTTCGTGAACGGCCTGCTCGACGCCATCGCCAAGGACGCGCGGCGCTAGAAGCGCTATGCGGGATCGGCGATGACCTCAGCCGAATCCGCCTTCATCGACCTGCTGCGGCCGATTGCCGCCGACCCCGGGGCGCGGGGACTGCTTGACGATGCCGCCGTACTGCAGGTCGGCGACCGCAGGCTGGTCCTCACCAAGGACATGATCGTCGAGGGCGTCCATTACCGCGCTGACGATCCGCCCGCGGACGTCGCCTGGAAGCTGGTCGCGGTGAACCTGTCGGACTTGGCGGCCAAAGGCGCCCGGCCGATCGCGGCGCTGCTCGGCTACAGCCTTCGCGAGGAGAGTTGGGACGGCGCCTTCGCCGAGGGGCTGAAGCTTGCGCTTGCCGCGTTCCAGCTTTCACTAATCGGTGGAGACACGGTTTCCGCGCCCTCGGGCGGTCCCCGCACGCTCAGCCTCACCGCCATCGGCGAAGCCAAGGGCAGCGCGCCCTCACGCGTCGGCGCAAAGGCCAGCGATCTGCTGTGGGTCTCGGGATCGCTCGGTGATGCCGGTGCAGGTCTGCAAACGCTTGAGGGAAAGCTCGACGGCGATGAGGTGCTGGTTCGCCGCTACCGGGCGCCTCGGCCTCGGCTCGAGGCGGGCCAGGCGCTTGCCCCTGCGGTCACCGCGATGATGGACGTGTCCGACGGCCTTCTGATCGACGCGAAACGGATGGCGGCGGCGAGCGAAGTCGGCATCGAGATCGACCTCGGCCAGCTGCCGCTAAGCGCTGCCTTTCTCGCGGCGATGCGCGACGGTCGCGACGCGCGCCTGTTCGCAGCGACCGCCGGCGACGATTACGAATTGCTGTTCACCTCCCCGGCGGACGCCGCGCCGGACATGCTCGGTCTCGCCGAGCGGCTTGGCGTTCCGCTGTCGCGCATTGGGCGCTGCGTCGAGGGCGCCGGACTGGTCCTGATCGATGGCGGCGAGCGCATCCCGCTGCCCGGCCGGCTTGGCTACGAGCATGATTCGGACGCCCCTCGTTCAGGCAGTTGAAAGATTTCAAACCGCCGCTAGCATCCCCTCCACTTCGGGTACTCCGTTCCGGGGTAGTGAAGCCCGAACCAGCGATAAATGACAGGGGAAGGGATTTCGATGACCGTGGTGCTTATCGCCATTGCATGCGGCGTACTCGCCGTACTCTATGGCATCTTCACGAGTAGCCGGGTTCTCGCCGCGCCGGCCGGCAACGAGCGAATGGTTGAGATTGCCGGCGCCATCCAGGAAGGCGCCAAGGCCTATCTCGGCCGCCAGTACACCACGATCGCCATCGTCGGCGTCATCGTCGCTGCCCTCGTCTTCTACTTCCTCGGTTCGACCGCAGCGGTCGGCTTCGTCATCGGCGCCTTTCTGTCGGGAGTCGCCGGCTATATCGGCATGAACATCTCGGTCCGCGCCAATGTGCGTACCGCGGAGGCCGCTCGCACCAGCCTTCAGAAGGGGCTCACCATCTCCTTCCAGTCGGGCGCGATCACCGGAATGCTCGTCGCCGGCCTGGCGCTGCTCGCCATCTCGGTGCTGTTCTATGTGCTGGTCGGCGTGCTCGGCCACGAGGCAACCGAGCGCGAAGTCATCGACGCCCTCGTCGCGCTCGCCTTCGGGGCCTCGCTGATCTCGATCTTCGCTCGTCTCGGCGGCGGAATCTTCACCAAGGCCGCTGACGTCGGCGCCGACCTCGTCGGCAAGGTCGAGGCGGGCATTCCCGAGGACGACCCCCGCAACCCGGCCGTGATCGCGGACAATGTCGGCGACAATGTCGGCGACTGCGCCGGCATGGCCGCCGACCTGTTCGAGACCTATGTCGTCACCGTCGGCGCCACCATGGTGCTGATCGCGCTTCTCGTCGCGGGCGCTCCTGAGGACATCCTCCAACTGATGAGCCTTCCGCTGATCATCGGCGGCGTCTGCATCGTCACCTCGATCATCGGCACCTTCTTCGTTCGCCTCGGCCGCGGCCAGTCGATCATGGGCGCTCTCTACAAGGGCTTCCTGGTGACGGCGCTCCTGTCGATCCCCGCCCTCTACCTCGCCACTCAATATACGCTCGGCGACCTCGACAGCGTCATCGGCTCGTTCGGCCGTCCGGGTTCGACCGGAAGCTACACCGGCATGGACCTGTTCTGGTCGATGCTGGTCGGTCTCGGAGTCACCGGCCTCATCGTCTGGATCACCGAATATTATACCGGCACCAACTACCGGCCGGTGAAATCGATCGCCAAGGCGTCGGTCACGGGCCACGGCACCAACGTGATCCAGGGCCTCGCCATCAGCCTCGAGGCGACCGCTCTTCCGACCCTGGTCATCTGCGTCGGGATCATCGTCTCCTACCAGCTCGCCGGCCTCATCGGCATCGCCTTCGCAGCGACCGCGATGCTCGCGCTCGCCGGCATGGTGGTGGCTCTCGACGCCTACGGCCCGGTGACCGACAATGCCGGCGGCATCGCCGAGATGGCAGGCCTCGAGGAGGACGTGCGCACCCGCACCGACGCCCTCGACGCGGTCGGCAACACCACCAAGGCCGTGACCAAGGGCTATGCGATCGGCTCGGCCGGCCTCGCCGCGCTCGTGCTGTTCGGCGCCTATACGACCGATCTCGGCATCTTCTTCCCGGGCGTGACGGTCGATTTCAGCCTCAGCAATCCGTACGTCATCGTCGGCCTGCTGCTCGGCGCCTTGCTGCCCTACCTGTTCGGCGCGTTCGGAATGACCGCGGTCGGCCGGGCGGCGGGATCGGTGGTCGAGGACGTCCGCGCCCAGTTCCGCAATGACTCCGGGATCATGGCCGGAACGTCGCGTCCCAACTATGCGCGCACGGTCGACATCGTCACCCGCGCCGCGATCAAGGAGATGATCATCCCGTCGCTGCTTCCGGTGGCGGCTCCGATCGTCGTCTACTTCCTGATCAACGCCGTCGCCGGCCAGGCCGACGCCTTCGCGGCGGTCGGCGCGCTCCTGCTCGGCGTGATCGTCTCGGGCCTGTTCGTCGCCATCTCGATGACTTCGGGCGGCGGCGCCTGGGACAATGCCAAGAAGTATATCGAGGACGGCAATCACGGCGGCAAAGGCTCCGAGGCCCACAAGGCCGCGGTGACCGGCGACACGGTCGGCGATCCCTACAAGGACACCGCCGGTCCGGCCGTGAACCCGATGATCAAGATCACCAACATCGTCGCCCTGCTGCTGCTCGCAGCACTGGCGGGCGGCGCCGCCTGATCTGGATGGCGCGGGTGAACGGGCTGCTTCCGTGAAGCTACTCGTCACCCGCGCCAGTCCTTATGCCCGAAAGACCCGGGCCGCGGTCATCGAGCTCGGTCTCGACGATCAGGTCGATATCGTCGAAGTACCGATCCGCCGCCTTCCGAAGCAGGCCAAGCCCGACGTCGAGGCAGTCAACCCGCTCGGCAAGATCCCGGTTCTCGAACTCGACGACGGTAGCCTCGTCGCCGACTCCCCCGTAATCGTCGCCTATCTCGATGCGCTCGCCGGCGGCACCAGGCTGATCCCGGGCGATGCCAGGTGGCGCGCGCTGACTCTCGAGGCGCTCGCCGACGGCTGCATGGACGCCGGCTTCGTCCTTCGAATGGAGCAATTGAAGGACGAAGAGCGCCGCGACCCCGCGGAAGTTTCCGCCTACACCGCCAAGATCGCCCGGACCTTGGACCGCATCGAGCAGGAACCGCACTGGCTCGCCGGCGATTTCAACGTCGGCCAGCTCGCGCTGGCCTGCGCACTGGACTGGATCGTCTTCCGCGACCTCGTCTCCGATCCGCTCGCTGCGCATCCGCGCCTTCGCCTTTGGCTCGAAGCAACGAGCGACAGGCCAAGCCTCGCGCGAACCCGGCCCAGCACATGAGAAGATTCACTGGAATCCTGATCCTTCTGGCGGCACTTGTCGGGCCGGGAGCGCTTGCGCAGACGCCTGCGCCATCGCCGCAGCCGGAAGTGAGCCGCTATGCACAGCTCCCCTTCCTGAGTGATGCCCAGCTCTCGCCGAACGGCCAGCTTATCGCCGCCCGCCTTTCCGCCGGCGGGGAAGAGCATATCGTCATCTGGACCATTGCCGACGGACCGGACCAGCGGCCGCTCACCGTCCGGGTCGCCGGAATCGAATCTTTCATGTGGGCCGGCGACGACCGGCTTCTGATCCATCAGCTCCGACTGGCGGTCCGCGCCGAGAGCTCGGCGATTTATGTCGGGCCACAGCGCCGCGTCATCAAGCTCGATCTCGCGAGCCGGCGCCTCAGCCTGCTTGGCGAGTCGGAAGGCGTCTATGACGAGGTCATCTTCCTCGATCCCCACGGCCGCTATGTCTTGCTCGCGAGCCAGGCTTCCATCCTCGGCACGCCTGGAGTGGTTCATGTCGACCTCGCCACCAATGCCTCCACCCTCATCGAGCGGCCGCGGCGCGGCGTGTGGAGCTGGCATGCCGACGCCAACGGCATCGTTCGGGTCGGCATCGACTATGACGACAACCGAACGCGCATCTTCTACCGCGAGGGCCCCGGTCAGCCCCTCCGACTGATCGAGACTCGCCGCAACCTTGCCGACCAGAGCGTCATCGACCAGGTCCGCTTCATCAGCGACACCAGCCGCGGAATCATCGTTACGAATGCGGCGACCGGCCGCTTCGGAGTCTATGAATACGATTTTGCCACGGACACGCGCGGCGCTGCGCTGTTCGAGCACCCGGAGGCCGACGTCACGGAGGCGATCTTCGGCGAAGGCGGGACCCTCGAAGGCGTTCGCTACGATGACGAGCGGCCGCGCATTCGCTGGTTCGATACTCGGCTCGCCGACATGCAGGCGCTGATCGACCGCACCCTCCGCGACAAGACCAACACGATTGTCAGTCGCAGCCGGGACGGAAGCCGGGCGCTGGTCTTTTCGTCGGCGGCCGACGATCCGGGCACCTATTACGTGTTCGATCGGGCGGCGCGGCGGATGGAGGCCTTCGCAAGCCCCTACGACATGCTCGCCGACCTGCCGCACGCGCCGGTCCGGCCGATCACCTATCGAAGCCGGGACGGACTTACGATCCGCGGCTATCTGACGCTTCCCCGCGGACGGCCCGAGCGGGGCCTCCCGCTCATCGTTCTGCCTCACGGAGGACCGTTTCTGCGCGATACTTGGACCTTCGATCCGGAAGTGCAGTTCCTGGCGAGCCAAGGCTATGCGGTGCTCCAGGCGAATTTCCGCGGCTCGACAGGTTATGGCCGCGACTTCGTTGCCCGGGGCTTCGGGCAACTCGGAGCCGGAATGATCGACGATCTCGAAGACGGCATCGACTGGCTCGCGGGACAGGGGACGATTGATCCTGCCCGGGTGTGCATCATGGGATCATCTTATGGCGGCTATGCGGCGAGCTGGGCGGCGATCCGGAGCCCGCAGCGCTATCGATGCGCGATCAGCTGGGCGGGGCCCAGCGACCTTCGCACCATGCTTCGCCATACCGCGAAGGGCTTCAGCGCTCGGCGCTATTTCCGCGAATATCGCCAGCAGGTCGAAGGCACGCCGGCTATCGACCTCGATGCGGTTTCCCCAGCGCGCCAGGCGGCCAGATTGCGCGTGCCGCTGCTAATCGGCCACGGACGCAACGATTCGGTCGTGCCGCCAGAGCAATCGGAACGGCTCGTTGGCGCGCTCACCCGGGCGCGGGCGGCCAATGTCGAATCCGTTTTCTACCCGAAATCGGCCCATGCCTTCACCGAAGTGACCGAGCGAGAGGATTTCCTGCGCCGAGTTGCAGCCTTCCTTGCGCGCCACAATCCGGCCGGCGAGCCTGCTCCGACGGCACAATAGCCGCTCGCTTTTCTTTTTTTTTTCGAGCCGCTAAAGCCTCGCTTCCCTTAAGCCCCTCGGGATTTGAATGGCCAAGGAAGAACTTCTCGAAATGCGCGGCACGGTGGTCGAGCTGCTGCCCAACGCGATGTTCCGTGTGAAGCTGGAGAATGGCCACGAGATCCTCGGCCACACCGCCGGCAAGATGCGCAAGAACCGCATCCGGGTCCTGACCGGCGATGACGTGCTGGTCGAGTTGACCCCTTACGACCTCACCAAGGGACGTATTACTTATCGGTTCAAGTGAAGGGCGCGGGCCGATGAGCGGCGCCCGCCTCATCCTCGCGTCTGCATCGCCGCGGCGTCTCGACCTGCTCGGGCGCCTCGGGGTCGTGCCCGACGAAGTCGTCCACGCCGACATCGACGAGACCCCGCGCAAGGCCGAGCTGCCGACCGTCTATGCAGCGCGCATGGCCGCCGAGAAAGCGTCGGCGGTCGACCGGCCGGGCGATGTCCTGGTTGCCGCGGATACGGTCGTCGCGGCCGGGCGGCGGATCCTTCCGAAGGCCGAGACCGAAACGGACGCTCGCGCCTCGCTCCGCTTGCTGTCGGGACGGCGCCACCGGGTTCATTCCGCGGTCACGGTCATCGGCACGGACGGCAAGGCGCGCCATCGCCTGTCGACCAGCATTGTCGCGTTCAAGCCCTTGAGCGATGACGAGATCGCTGCCTATCTCGAAAGCGGTGAGTGGCAGGGCAAGGCCGGGGGCTATGCCATCCAGGGCCGCGCCGAGGCGCTCGTCCGAATGCTCCAGGGCAGCCATTCGGGAGTGATGGGCCTTCCGCTGTTCGAGACCCGAGCGCTGCTCCGCTCCGCCGGCTGGCCGGTCGGCTAGGCGGATGGCCGCGTGGCTCTACGAGGAAGGGATCGGCGAGAATCGCGCGATCCGGATCGAGCAGGGCGAGATCGTCGAGGCGGTGATCGAGCTGCCGGGATCAACGGGCGCGGGCGCTGTCGTCGACGCGCGGCTCATCGCTGTCCAACAGCCGGGACGGCGCGGTCTGGTCCGGCTCGACAGTGGCGACGAGGCGATCCTGTCGCCGATCCCGCCGGGAATCACCGAAGGAGCGAAGCTTCGAGTCGAGGTAATTCGCGAGCCCCTCCCGGAAACAGGCCGAGCCAAGCGTGCCAAGGTGCGTCCCACCGACGCGGCCTTGCGCCCAGCCCCGCTGCTGGTTGAACGGCTCGGCAGCTGGGCGCCACATGCTCCCGGCCCAATCGACCTGTTCGAGCAGGCGGGATGGAGCGAGCTGATCGAGGGCGCCGAGACCGGCGAGATCGGGTTTGCGGGCGGCGGACTCCGGATGAGCCTGACGCCTGCAATGACGCTGTTCGATGTGGACGGGATGCTCGAGCCGGCGGCGCTCGCGGTTGCGGGGGCACGGGCTGCGGGACAGGCGATCCGCCGTTTCGGAATCGGGGGCTCGATCGGAATCGATCTTCCGACGCTTACCGCCAAGGCCGACCGGCTCAAGGCGGCCGAAGCCCTCGACGCTGTCCTCCCCCAGCCGTTCGAGCGCACCGCCGTCAACGGCTTCGGCTTCCTCCAGATCGTTCGCAGGCGGGAGCGCCGCTCGATTCCCGAAATCGTCCAGGCCGACCCGGTGGGCGCCGCCGCGCGGGCCCTGCTAAGGCGAGCGGAGCGCTCGGGCCCCGGCCCGCTGCTTCTTGTCGCCACCCCCGAGGTGGTCGCTCGAATCGACGAGGAGAAGGGCTGGGCCAAGGCGTTACAGCGGCGCACGGGCGGCTCGATCTCCTTGCAGGGCGATCCCGGCCAGCCCATATTCGCGGGATATGTCCATCACCGGCAAAGCTAGGCGGGGCGGCGGCTGCCCCCTGTGCGGAAATGCGGCGCAAGCGGCGTTCAAGCCGTTCTGCAGCCAAGGTTGCCGCGACCGCGATCTCCTCAACTGGCTCGGGGACGCCTATCGAGTGCCCGGTGCGCCGGCCGGGCCGGAAGAGCTTGCCGAAAGGCTGGACATCAGGCGGGAGCCGCCTTTATAGGCCCACTTCCCGTTCTCCGGGCATGCCCAGGTAGCTCAGTTGGTAGAGCACGTGACTGAAAATCACGGTGTCGGCGGTTCGATCCCGTCCCTGGGCACCACCTCCCATCATCGCGGATAATCTCGGCACTCTCTGCCGCCGGTGATCGTTGCGCTGCATGACGCAACCGCCGGAGGCCGCGATGGACAGGATGCCTGCTTTATTCGTCGGGCACGGCAGCCCGATGAACACGCTCGAACGCAACGGTTATACCGAGGCGTGGCGAGCGCTGGGCCGGCAGTTGCCCCGGCCCGAGGCCGTGCTCGTGATCTCCGCCCACTGGTATTTCGGAGCGACCGCGGTGACCGCGATGCCGAAGCCGCGGACCATTCACGATTTCTACGGCTTTCCCCGGGAGCTGGCCGAGTTCGACTATCCGGCGCCCGGAGCGCCCGATCTCGCCGGGGAAGTGGTGGAGGTCGCCAAGCCCCGTTGGGTTGGCCTCGACATGGATCAATGGGGCCTCGACCATGGCACCTGGTCGGTCCTCGCCCATCTCTATCCCGAGGCCGACGTTCCGGTGGTGCAGCTTTCTATCAACGCGCTTCGGCCGCTCGACTATCATCTCGACCTCGCCGCCCGGCTTGCGGCGCTTCGCGACCGCGGCGTGATGATCCTTGGCAGCGGCAACGTCGTCCACAATCTCGGCCGGGTGCAGTGGGACCGGCCCGACGCCGCGTTCGACTGGGCCGAACGGTTCGACGACGCGGTTGTCGAGCAGCTTGCATCGGCGCCGGGCGACATCCTCAAGGTGGCCGAGCATCCCGACTATGACATGGCCGTGCCGACCCCGGACCATTTCATCCCGCTGCTCTACATTGCCGGGCTTGCCGCCGCGGAGGGGCGCCCCGCCGAGACTCTGCTCCGCGGCTACTCGATGGGGTCGATTTCGATGACCTGCTACGGCCTCGGCGCGGAAGCGGCGCTTCGTCAGGATCCGACCTGCGCGGCGCAATTGCCGGAGGGGGTACCGCCCGACCAGACGAACATGTAGCGGGCCGTGTCGGCCTGGGTTCAGCGCGACTGGATCGGGGTGAGTTCGTCGAGCGCGGTCCGGTCAGAGGCACGGTGAAGGCACGCTTTGGCCTCGGCGGGATCCAGCCAAAGCAGCTCGTGCTCCGCCGCCGCGGCGAGCGGAGCGGTAAGCGATGCCTGCCAGTAGCCGGCGTCGAGCGCGATCCGGCCGCCAAAGATGGTCTGATTGCAGCGCCGCAGCGCGACTCCGACCTCGGCGGACCAGCCGCACTCCTCGGCGATCTCGCGAAGCAACGCCTGCCGCGCATTCTCGCCCGGCTCGATACGCCCGCCGGGCAGATAGCAGCGGCCGTTGGCGGTCTTCACCACGAGCACGCGTCCCGAATCATCGCGGATGACGGCGTAAGCGCCGCGCTGATGGATGACAGACGGGCTCGTGCCCGCCGCCGTCCGAGGCGCTCTATCGATTGCCTGCAATGAAGGATTCCTACTCCGAACCGGCCCCTGAGGCGAACGCCTCCGGGCCAGAACCTCCGAAGCCGCGGCAAGGTTGCATCGCCGCCGCTGCGCGGATCAATAATCGCGCGAATAGCGTAGGTTGACGTCGGTGCCGCTCCTCGTCCCGAGCTGGGAGAGAAGGCTCAGCGAGCGCGACAGTGCGATCTCGATCTGGGTGGCGGTGAAGCCTTCGGCGTCGGTGATGATCTCGATATAAATGTCGTCGCTCAGGTAGAAACCGGCGGCGATCGCGGTGCCCCGGCCGACCGTGTCGTCCTCGCCGAGGATCCGGATCCTGTCGATTCCGGTGGCCTGCTGGAGCTCACCTAAGGGGTTGAGCCCGCCGCTGCCGCCGCGAAGCGAGTTCAGCGAGGCGGCGAGCTGGATCGCCTGGATGGCCGAGATTTCGGTCACCGAGCTTCCGAACAGGATCCGGCTTACGATCTCGTCCTGGGGCAGGCCGGGATTGGAAGCGAACTCGATCCGCGGATTGGTGGCGCTGCCGCCGATCAGGACCTGGACCTCGACGTCGTCGATATCCGCGGCTGCGCGGATATCGAGTTGCGGGTTGATCCGGGCAGTGCCGGTCTCGACGAAATCGATTCGGCTTTGCTGGTCGAGGATGAAGCGGCGGCCGGCGAGGCCAAGCACGCCGCGGACAAGCTCGACTCGACCGGTCATCTGCGGCGCATTGGTCCGGCCGGTGACCCGCAGGTTCGCCGCCCATTCGGAATCGAGGCCCATGCCGGTGACGTAGAGCTGGTTGTCGGAGACGAGGCGCAGGTCGAGGTTCCAGATGCTCGGGACCGTGTCCCTGCGTGCGGCCGCCTGGCCCGGAGGCGGCAGCGGATCGCCGCGGCGGCGCACCCCGGCGAGCTGCGGCACCTGGGCGGCGCCCTGCGTGACGATCTGGTAGCGGGTCTCGCCGAGCTCGAGGCGGCCGCGGATCATCGCCGGCTCCGCGGCGCTGTTGCGGATCTGGAGGGCGCCGGTCGCGGTCGCGGTGATGTCGTCGCTGCGCGCCAGCCGGGCGTTGGCAAGCTGGACGTCAATCCGGACCGGATAACCCGCGGCGCTCGACAGGCCGATCTCCCCTTCCGCCTGGATGGTGCCGTCGCCGGCGCGGCCGGTCAGCCGGACGATGTCGAGCTGCGACCCGTTGAAATTGCCGTCGATGGCGAGGTTGGTGATGTGCGTGCCATATTGTTCGTTGACGTAATTGAGGTTCGTCGAGCGGATGACTCCGCGGAATTGCGGGTTGTCGAGGCGACCCGTGAAGTCGGCGCCGATGCCCACCGGCCCGTTGAGCTGGTGCCCGGCCATGCCGACCAGGGAGCTCAGAACGCCGGCCGGACCGTTGTAGCGGATCCCGCCCGACAGGGGCGCCGATGCGAGCCTCTGGGTCCATGAGCCCGAGCCCGGCGGAAGCGGCTGGAGCCGCGCCTGGATCCGACCGACGATCGCGCCTTCCTCGCGGATCACCGCACTGATCGAGCCGCCCTCAGGCACGAGATTTCCGGCAAGGGAGACGTCGACCGGGACCGACCGAACCGCGATGCCGGTTCGGGTGAAGTTGGCGATGTTGAGCCGGGCCTCCGCGCGCGGGAAAGCGCCGCCCGCCGGAAGGTAGAAATCGAGGCTCCCGGTTGCCTGGCCGCCGAGACCGAGGCCGGCTCCGACCGTGTTCACGACCGACAGGTCGAAATTGTCGAGACGCGACTGGACGATGAGGCCGTCCCCGTAGCGACCGGCGACGCGCAGCCGGCCCTGGCCCTCACGCAGAAGCAGGGTGGCCGGGCGAAGAAGCCAGGCATCGTCGACCCGCTCGATCAACGCCGGCTGGGCGAACCGGAACGGGATGTTGTTGGCGCTGCCTTGAAGCGCCATCCGGATCCGCTGCGGGCTGAGATCGGCATTGCCGGCGACGTCGAACGGAACGCCGCTCGCCCCCGTCGCGACGAAGCGGGCGTTGCCCGCATTGCCGTGATAGGTGAACATCGTCCGGCCGCGGTCGATTTGGAGCGAGCCGCTGGTGAGGCCCGCGACCTGGACGTCGCCCTCCGCCTCATAGACCGCGAACGGATCGCCCGCGATCGGCAGGGTCAGGCCGACATCGATGATCGCACGGGCGATCGTGATCGCATTCTGGCCCGCGATGCTGCTGGGGATGACGGCGCCATTGGCGGTGGCGTCGACGTCGATCCGCTGACGGCGGCCCGCGGCGGCGAGCGCGACATTGCCGTCCACGCCCTGGCCGGAGACGCTGAGCGAGCCTGCGAAGGGGCCCGCGGCGGTCTGGGTCACACGGCCGGCGAAGGTGAGGCCGGCGAAGAGCAGTCGATTGACCTGGATGGTCATCGGCCCGGCGCGGGCGAGGACCAGGACGTCGGCCGAGAAAGGCCCGTAATCGGAATCGCCGGTGGCCTGGATGGCGTAGCCCTGCCCGGTCGAACGAACCGATGCGCGGACATTGCGAAGCCCGACCCCGAATCCGGGATTGGCGACGTTGAGCTGAATCTGGGGCGCGGAAACGGTGCCGCCGATCTCGACCCCGACGGCGCCGTAGCGCTGGCTGGTTCCGATCAGGCGAAGGGCGATCCGCCCGTCGGGATAATAGACGCCGCCACCTTCGGTGATCCGAAGTGCCGGGGCGCTGACCCGGACGTCGCCGATCCGGATGATGCCGTTCGGGGCGACATTGACGCTTGCGGTGGCTACGGCGTTGCCGCCGAGCAGATCGGCCGCGGTCGCATTGAAGATCCGGCGGCTGCGCACGGACACGCGACCGTCGATTCCGAAGCCGCCGGCCTGATTCACCAGGTCGAAATTGCTGGTGATGTCGAAGACGCCGATGCTCTCGACGAGATAATTGTTCACCGTCCCCTGGACGCCGACATTGTAGCGGCCGCGGCCGACATCGAAGGCGAGGGTCAAAACCGCGTCGGCGCGGTCGGAGCGGAGGCGGAGGTTGTCGGAGAGGATATTGGGCCAATCAACGAGGATGTCGCCGTTAATGCGCACGTTGGTGAGGAGGCCGCCGAGGGTCGCGGGAAGGCCGGTGATGCGGCCGATCCGGCCGTTGACCGGGACGACGATCCGGTCGGGATCGACGCGCGCGCTTCCGGTCGCCCGGAAATTCTCCAGGGTCCGGCTTCCGAGGCCCAGCCTGGCCGCGGTGAGGTCATAGACGATCCGCGGTCGGCGGATGGCGCCGTCGAGCACCAAGGCGAGGCGGACGTCGCGCCCGTCGAGATTGGGCGCGATGGCGCCGGGCCGCATCAGCCGGGCGGCCACCCGCATCGCCTCGAACTGGCTGGCCTGGAAATCGACGACGCCCTCGGCGGCGATGGCCAGCGCTCGGCTGTTCACGCGCAGGTTCACGTCGGCACGGCGGTTCGCCCAGGTCGTGGTCAGGTTGAGATAGGTGAGCGGTTCGGTGAGGCGGTTGGCCGGCCCGGTGACGAAGATGTCGGGCCGCATCGGGCCGGCGACCCGGAACGCCCCGTTCTCGGCGCGAATGTCGAGATTGGCGAAGGGCTGGCCCTCCATCGCGGCCTGCAACCGGCCGCGCCAGTTGGCCCAGGTCCCACGCCCGGCGACGGCGACCTCGAGCGGCTTGGGGATGCTGGTCATGCTCGCGACGAAGCCGTCGGCGGGTGCCGAGACTCGCATCTCGATGTTGAGCCGGTCCTGCTCCGGCGCAGCCTCGAAGCGAAGTGCGAGGCGGTCCCCGCCGGCGATTCCGGGCCCACGCAGTGCGTTGACGTCGAGGTTCGCGCGAGCCGCGCTGTTGGCGAGGTGGAGGTCACCGCCGATCGACAGCAGGTGGCGCTGACCGGTCACCGGCGGATCGAGGATCAGCCGGCCGATGCGCAGATTGGCGATGTCGAGATCGATGTTCGGGATCAGCGGCGCGTTGGGATCGGTGCTGCGCAATTCCGGAAGCCGCGCAAGGCGCGCCTCGGGGATGACCAGCGAGCGGATGTCGATATGGCTCTGTCGGATATAGGCCATCGGCCGATAGTCGACCTCAGCAACCGGCGCGGCGAAGAAGGCGCCCTTGGGATCGGAGAGGACGAGGCCGCGGAGAGTCATCCGCCCCCAGATCGAGCCTTCGATCGAATCGACGTGAACCTTCAGGCCCGAGGCCGTTTCGATGCCGTTGACCTGACCGACGACGAAACGCCTGCCGGAATCGCTGTTGAGCCAGATCAGGAAGGCGGCCGCCGCGGCGACGATGACCCCGAGGATGATGGCGAGCCACTTGGCGAAGGTGAGCGCGGGACTGCGGCGGCGAACGACGACCGTCTCGGTCGGCTCGACCGGAGGCGTTCCGCCCGTATCCGCGACGCTCGCCATCAGAAGGCCTGGCCGATCGAAACGTAGACGGAAATCAGCCCCTCACCTTCGCGCCGGCCGATGGGAGTCGCGATGTCGAGGCGAAGGGGCCCGAAATTGGTGTAGAAACGGCCGCCGACGCCAATCCCGAAGCGCATGTCGTCGAAGCTTGGATATTCCTTCTCGGTCACGCTTCCGGCGTCGATGAAGGCGACCACGCCATAATTGCCGAAGCGGTAGCGGCCCTCGAGCGCGAACTCGGTGAGACCGCGTCCACCCACCGGAAGCGACAGGGTCGGCGGCACTTCCTCGGGATCGTCCTCGGCCGGATCGAAGTCCGGGTTGGGCACCGTGATGTGCGGCCCCAATTGCTGGTAGCCGAAGCCGCGAACCGAACCGCCGCCTCCGGCGTAGAAGCGCCGCGAGGGGGCGAGCCGGTCTCGCTCGATCCCGAACAATGAGCCGAAGCGGGCGCGCGCGGCGATGACGAAGTCGTCGCCGATCGGCTGGTAGTAGCTGCCGTCGATCTGGGTGCGCAGGTAGAATTCGCTGCCGTCGCGAAGCGAGGCTTCCGGATTGACCCGGGCAGCGAGGCGGAAGCCCCTCGTCGGGTCGAGTAGGCTGTTCGATCGGTCATAGCCGACCGAGCCGATCAGGCCGCCGATGAAGAAAGCGTCCCCAACCGAGATCCGCGGACTGCCGACCTGGCTCTCATTGGTGGCAAGCACCTCGGCGCCGTAGGAATAGGTCCACACCTTCTGCCAGATCGGAGTGGATTCCCGGGTGACGAGGCCGAGCAAGCGGACCGTATAGCCCTCGAACGCCGCGAAATCGCGGCGGCCGGCATCCAGCTGCATCAGCAAGGCCTGGTCGCGCAGGTTCCAGTTGTTGAACCTCAGGCGCGCGCCTGCCGACTGCTCGTTGGTGCCGAGGACCGCGGCAACACGAAGCGCCCCCTCCGGCCTGAACAGGTTGCGGTGCTCCCACGCGCCTTCGAGCCGGAAGCCCTGGCCGGTCGAGAAGCCGACATTGGCGTCGAGCGACCGCGCCGGCCCGGCATCCTGGCGAATGAGGATGTCGACATATTCGGTGCCGTCTTCTGCCACCACTCCGGTCCTCACCGGCTCGGCGGCGACCGTGCTGAACAGGCGGGTGGCGACCATCGCCTCGCGAAGATCGTCCATCATCCGACGGTCGAACAGGTCGCCCTCGTCGAAGCGCGACAGCAATTCGATATGGTCGGTCTCGAAAGCGGCGTCGCCCTCGGTGAGGATACGGCGGAAGCGCGCGCGCGGGCCTGCGCCGACCTGGAGCGTATAGTCGCCCCGGCCCGTGTCGGGATCGAGCAGGATGTCGCGCGGCGGCTGATCGGAGCCCTGCACACCCAGGGTGGCGAAGGGATAACCGTTCTGCGGCAGGCGCAGGAGGACATTGGCTTCGGCCGCCTCGACCTGGGACGCGACGATCGGGTCTCCGCTGTCGAGCGCAAGCGCCTCGCGGGCGATCCGCTCGGCGTCTCCCTCGACCCCGGCGAGCGTGATCGCTCCGAAGGCGTAACGCTGGCCTGGAACGATCGTGATGGTGACCGGCAGGCGGCCGTCCTGTCCTGCGGTGGTGGTGATCGCGTAGGTGGCGACCACGTCATAATAGCCTTCGGAGCGAAGCAGCCGCTCGGCCAGAGTGACGTCCTCGCGGGCGCGCGCCTCGAGCATCGCGCCGTTGACCGCCTCGCCGCGCGCATCCTCCAGAGCCGACAGCGAGCGGAAACGTCCTTCCATTCCGAGTCCGACCAGTTCGGGCGAATCGAGACCGCGGACGTGAACGGCGTAGCGCACCCGAGGCAGTGCCTCCTCGCTCCCCGCCGGCACCTCCAGCAGCGGCTGAGTGACGAAGGTCTCGAGCGGCGGCAGCGGTTCGGCGAGCGCGGGGTCGCCAAGCGGAGCGTCCTCGACAGGCCCCGGAACCGGCGGGAAAGGACGCTCGGGGGTGCCCGGAGGGGTGGCGATCGCCTCGAGCGGTTCGAGCGGGGCGTTCAGTTCGGGATCGAGCGGAGGGACTTCCTGCTCGAACTGGCTGTCGGGAATGATTGGGCCGGTCGGGGACGGGCTGGGGGCAGACGTGGGCGGCGGCGCCGGCGCCGATTGGGCACGGGCATTGGTCGGCGCTGCGAGGATGCCACTCGCGAGCGCCGTCAAAAGGAACAAGGATTTCTTACTCAACCGCCCCCGCCCAGCCGCCTGCACGCCGCGGCGACTCGCTTTCAACCCGCATGTTAGCAAAAAGTTCAATCTCTTGCGGCGGTTTGCACCTGTGCTGCGCGGACCACCGGATTGGTGCCGTCGCCGATCACCGCGAATCCCGCCCAATAATAAGGGTGGGAGGTCGCGGGATCATCCATCAGCCTTTGTTGCGATTGGCGCAAGGCGGAAGCGGTGCCGGTGCCCGGCGCGGCGGCGAACAGGCCGGAGATCAGCCGCTCGGTGGCCTGATATTGATCGGGCACCGGCCAGTGGCTCGCCACCACGAGCCGAGCGCCCGCACCGACGAACGCGCGCACCAGCCCGTCGAGCGCGAAGTCGCCGCCGCTGGTCAGACCGGCCTCCTGGGTGGCGGCGAAATCGGCCCGGCCGGCGGTGTCGCACGCGGACAGGATGACGAGGTCGGCGTCGAGACGAAGGTCGAAAATCTCGCGGAAGCTCAACAGGCCGTCGGACTCGGGTCCACCGAAGCTGGTGACGAGCGACGGCCGGGCCGGGCATTGCGGCCGTGGCGGAGTCACCAGGCCGTGGGTGGCGAAATGCATCACCCGGAATTGATCGAGATCCGAGCGCTGCTTGATCGCGCTGTCGCTGAATGCGGCCCCGGTGACGATGTCGCTGGCTCCGCCGGTGCGGCCCGACAGCGCCCGGCTTGCGACGCGAAGCTCGTCGGCGGGGATCGGCCGGTTCCAAGCGGTGATCGCCCACGAGCATTCGGGGCCGCCCTCACCGCCGCGAACGTTGAGGCCGGCGAGAGTCAGGCCGTTCGGCGGGGCGTTCTGCCCGAAGCCGAGATATTGATTGGCCGCCCGCGACGGCGCCAGTTGCCGGACGTCGCGGAAGGCCAATGGAGCGACCGAGGTGCTGATGTCGCGGTTGCGGCCAAGCCAGGCGATTCGGCTAAAGTCGAAGGCGTCCGCGTTCGGCTGGGCAGAGCGGCGATGATAGGCCTCCACGCTCGAATCATCCTCGACCAGGAGGTTGGGCGGAAGGCGAAGCATCGCGCCGTCGCCCTCGAAGATCAGGTGGCGGACCCCAGCCATCTCAGTCGCGACTGGCGCGAACAGGCTTTTGTAGAGGGCGCGGGCGGTATCGACGTCGAAGGGATAGGTGAGGATGTCGCCGTCCTCGACCAGCGAGATGGTCGCTCGCAAGGCGTCGACCGATTCCTCAAGCTCGACCGGAGTCGCGTCGAGGCGGAAGGCGCGCGCGGACGTCGGGGTGGCGAGCACCGCGTAGGCTGAACCGCCGAGCACGACCATCTTGTAATAGGCTTCGCCGGGGCGGAGCAGCTGCTGAAGCTCCGCGAGCGGGAGAGCATTGGTGGTGACCGCGCGATAGCGGGGGAAATCGGCGAGCCGCGCCTGGGTGGCGACCTGGCTTTGCTGATACTCCTGAAGCCGTGCTTCGGCGGCGGCGACCGCGGCGACCGTCTCCGCGCTTTGCTCGGCCGCTCGGAGCCGCGAGATCTCGACCCGGGTGCGCTCGACGTCGCGGGTCAGAGCCACCGCCTGGCGGAACAGGCGCGAGCCTTCGTCGCTTCCGGCGCTCAACTCGCGCGCAAGCACGGCCTGGGTCTGGGCGACACCGGGGCGCATCGCAACCTGCGAGGCGAGGAACAGGTCCGCCGCCGAATCCGGCCCAGCCTGTGCCCCGGTCAACAGCTCGAAATAGGGTTCGAGCGAACGGCGAACGACCGCCGAACCGGTGCTCCGCTCGACATTGGCGGCGATGATGGTGCGATAGAGATTGCGCGCAGCCTGGGCCTGGCCCGAGCGCGCGAGATGCTGAGCGAGCCTCGCCTGAGCGCTGAGCAGGGCCGCAGACCCGGGATAGTCGACCTCGAGCAGTGCGACCGATTCCCTCAGCAGCCGCTCCGCCTCGGTCGGCTGCTGGCGGTCCTCGGCGATCGCCGCCAGCTCCTGGAGGATCTGGGCGCGCATCCACACCGTCGAGGCGACGACTCCGCCGCGCACGCCCTGAAGGTCGGTGAAGGCCTGGCGCAGGATCGGAACTGCGTCGGAGTCGCGAGCCTGGAGACGAAGGATCGTGCCTCGAAGCTGCTGCGCCTGGGCATCGAGGATCTGGATCTTCTCGGCCGGGCGAAGGGTGCCGCTCGCGGCGTCGATCGAGGTTCGGCCCGAAGCCTCGGCGTTGAGCCGCTCGGAGGCGAGGCGGTCGATCACCGGCGCGTCGGCAGCGGCGCCGGCGATGGACGTGGGCATCGGCCGGTCGAGCTCGTCGAGCGCGCCGGCAACCTCGCCCTGGTTGAGCAGGTGGAGAGCGACGTAATTGCGAAGCCGGCGGCGAAGCACCGGATCGTCGCCGGCAAGCGCGGAGGCGCGCGCGAATTCCGCCTCGGCCTCAGCGTAGCGGCCGAGATTGGAGCTCTGAAGCCCCTGGTTGACCAGCGCCTCGGCGCGGGTCGAGCTCTCCTCGATCTCGTCAAGGCTTCCGAAGAATTCCGCCGCCTCGGCATAGGAGCCGGCATTGTTGCGGCGATAGGCTTCGAGAAGCGCACGGCGCGGATCGAGCGTGCCGGCCTGGGCGCGAGCGAAGGCCGCGGGATCGCCGGCGCCGGTGGTCGCCACCGCGACCTCGCCAGCGACCGGCGAGTCGGCGATGAGAGATCTCAGCCCGAGCCTGAGCGCGCTGTCATAGCCGGCGAGCCCCTCGGCGACGTAGAGCGTGTTGCCGCGGCGCACGAGATAGGCGCGGTGGCCGACATCGGCGCTTCGCCACCGGCAGTTGAGAACCGTCGCCGTGCCAGCGCCTTCGATCTCGACACGCTCCGAGGCCGGGCAATCCACCCGCTCGGAGCGGAGCCGGGCGAGCCGTGCCTCCGGGTCGCCGCCGCGCAGGCGAAGCGCATAGAGTTGGCCGACCGGAGCGGCGGCGTCGCGGCAGGTGATCGAATAGCCGCGGTCGAACATGTCGCCGAACGCGGCATCGAGGGCGCTCACCTGGGCGGTGCACAGGAGGCCGCGCCCCGAGCCGATGTTGAAGCTGTCGCGAAGGCTCAGCGGCTGGGCCGATGCGGGCTGTGCCGCAAGCGCTGCGAGGCTGACCGCGGCAATCAGGACCATCCTGTTCATGGGGTCGGCTCCCGGGACTCGGGCGGGCATCTCGGCGCCTCCCGGCCGTCAGGCGAAGCTCGATCGTCCCGGTCGCCGGCCCGGCATTGCTCGGCGATCGCGTCGGTCCAGGCGCTGCTGTCGCCGCCGCTGGTCACCGGCTCCTCGATCAACGGCTCGGCCGCCGCTGTGTCGATGAGGTCGCCGTCGTCCTGCAAGGGGGGCAACACCGTGTTGCGATCGCCGCCGCCGACCGGCTTCTCGACATCTTCGGAGGTCGGGGTCGGATTGCCGAAATCGGGCGTCTCCGGTTCCGGCGGTGGCGGCGGCGCCGGGCATGTGCGGGTCGGGATGTTGCACAGGTTGAGCTCGGATCCGGCGGTGTAGGTGCCGTTATAGATACCTTCGAAGAAGAAGGCGCTTCCGGTGCTCATCGAGCCGTCGGCGCGGATTCCGCGGGCGAAGGCAGCGACGTCCGCCGGCGCCCCGGGAGCGCCCGCGTTGATCGTCAGGGTGCTGCTTCCGACGGTGATCCCGCCGAAGTCGGTCGCGGTGCCGCTGTTCTGAACATAGAGGCTGCTGAGCGGCGACAGCACCACGTCGAACGCCTCGACATAGCCGCGCGGGTTCACCGGGCCGCCATTGGCGAGGAGCGCCGCGTTGCGGCCCGCGAAATTGGGGTTGGCGATGAGCTGGTCGAACAGCGCCTGGCTCGTGACCCAGATGTCGGAGGCATCGAGCCGAACGGTTCCCGCCGGGCCGCCGGAGCCGTTGCGCACCCGGATGCTTCCGCCCGGAGTGATCACCTGGATGCGCTGCGAGCGTGGATCCCCGCCGATCTCGATCGCGCTGGAGGGCTGGGCATTGCTGAGCAGGAGTGCGCCCTCGACCTGGACGATGCCCTGGGTGCTGATTCCGAAGCGGCGGATCCGGTTGGAATCGATGGTGACGTCGCGGACGACGACGTCGGCGGGCCGGTTGGCAGGGCCGCTTGCGGCCGGGACCCCGATGCGCAGCTCGCCCGCGGTGATCCGCCCGACCTCCGCCGCGCTCAGCACATAGCCCGAGCCGATATTATCGCCGCCGATGCGCGCGCCGGGATTGAGCGCGGTCAGCCGCACCGTCTGCGTCGGGAGGTCGCCGAGCCGGCCACTGTCGAGGATCTCGATTCCGGACGAGGTGACGGAAACGTCCGGAGCGGTGAGGAGATCGCCGAACGAGGCGATGCCTTCCGCGAAGACCGAGACTCCGGTCGAGCCGCGGACCAGGGTGCCGGGCGACGCGGTGAAATTGCGCGCGGCATCGAAGCTGAGCTGGGTTCCGCTTATCGTGCTTTGAGTGCTCGGGCGGGCGCTATGGTCGACGCTGATGCTGCCGTTGGACTGGAATGCGAGCGAGCCGCCCTCGATTCCGCCGGCGCCGTCCGCCGAGATGCGGAGGTCGCCGTCGCTCTGGAAGGTGCCCGAGGTCGTCACGGTCAGAAGCCCGCCGCGCGTGATGATGTCGGAGGGCTGGCGTGCGGCGGGATTGCCGGTGACGCTGTTGAGGATGGTGGCGGTGCCGATGGCGATCGGGCTGTCCTGAGCGACGATCCGGAAATAGCCGCCCTGGTTGGCGGTGCCGTCATCGCCGCGGGCGTCGAGCGATCCTTCGAGCGTCCCGACCCGGAGCGAGCCGGCATTACCTTCCGATGCGGCGGAGACGATCACCAGCTCGCCCCCCCGAGCGGTTCCCGTCGTGCCGGCGGTGCCGCCATTGGCGAG
>JAEZHP010000157.1 GCA_023416515.1 Pseudomonadota bacterium
CGACGAGGGTGGCGAGGAGCTCATCGAGAAGCTCGTCCACATCAACCGCGTCTCGAAGACCGTGAAGGGCGGTAAGCGCTTCGGCTTCGCCGCGCTCGTCGTCGTCGGCGACGGCAAGGGCCGGGTCGGCTTCGGCCATGGCAAGGCGCGCGAAGTGCCGGAGGCGATCTCCAAGGCGACCGCGGCTGCCAAGAAGGCGATGGTCCGAGTGCCTCTGCGCGAGGGTCGCACCCTTCATCACGACGGCAACGGCCATTTCGGCGCCGGCCGAGTGCACGTCCGCACCGCTCCGGCGGGTACCGGCATCATCGCCGGCGGTCCGATGCGCGCGGTGTTCGAGAGCCTTGGAGTCGCCGACGTGGTGACCAAGTCGATCGGCACGTCCAATCCCTACAACATGATCCGCGCGACCTTCGAGGCGCTGAAGGATCAGTCGAGCCCGAAGGTCGTCGCCCAGCGCCGCGGCAAGAAGGTCGCTGACCTCATCAGCCGCGGCGGCGCTTCGGCCGAGACGGCCGAGGCGGAAGCCCTCGCGGTATCGGAGTAAGCGTCATGGCCAAAGTGAAGATCACCCAGACCGGATCGCCGATCCGCCGCGACCCGAGCCAGCGCAAGACGCTGATCGGCCTCGGCCTCAACAAGCGCCACAAGAGCGTCGAGCTTGAGGACACCCCCGAGGTGCGCGGAATGATCCGCAAGGTCCAGCACATGGTGCAGGTCGAGGGCTAAGCCCAATCCCCCTCTCCCGCGGCGCGGGAGAGGGTTTTTCCATCAGCGCGACAAAAGCGAAAGCGAGTGCAGACTATGAAACTCAACGATCTCCGCGACAATCCTGGTGCCCGTAAGTCCCGCGTCCGCGTCGGCCGAGGCATCGGTTCCGGCCTCGGCAAGACCGCCGGCCGCGGCCAGAAGGGCCAGACCAGCCGTTCGGGCGTCTCGATCTTCGGCTTCGAGGGCGGCCAGATGCCGCTCCACATGCGGCTTCCGAAGCGCGGCTTCAACAATCCGTTCGCCAAGGACTATGCCGAAATCAACATCGGCATGATCCAGAAGGCGCTCGACGCCGGCAAGCTCGACTCCAAGGGCACGCTCGACCAGGACGCGCTGCGCCAGGCCGGCCTGATCCGCGGCGGCAAGGACGGCGTGCGCATCCTCGGCAAGGGCGAGCTCAAGGCGAAGGTGGCCTTCCGCGTCGCCGGAGTCAGCGCCGGCGCCCGCGAGGCGATCGAGAAAGCTGGCGGATCGGTCGAGGTGATCGAGGTCGTCCCGGCTTCCGAGAAGCACAAGGCCAAGCACCGCAAGGGCGCCCGCTCGCAGGCGAAGGCCGAGGCCTGAGCCTCGCCGGATCCCTCATTGCGAAAAACACGAAGCAATCCACCTCGCCAAACGGGGTTGGGTTGCTTCGTTGCAATAGGGACCAGCCATTCCACGCTCGGCTCTTCGCAGCGCCGACAAAAGCACTATATCGGGGCGTCGGCCGACGGGCCCCGATGAATCAGCAGTAGGACGAACATGGCATCCGCAGCCGAACAGATGGCCGCCAACATCAGCCTGGCGAACTTCACCAAGGCGACCGACCTCAAGAAGAGGCTGTGGTTTACCCTCGGCGCGCTGATCGTCTTCCGCCTGCTGAGCTATGTCCCACTGCCCGGCCTCGATCCGCGCGCGCTGACGACCCTGTTCAACACGACCCGCGGCGGTGTCCTCGATTTCTTCAACATGTTCTCGGGCGGCAGCCTCGAGCGCATGTCGATCATCGCGTTGGGCGTGATGCCCTACATCACCGCGTCGATCGTCATCCAGCTCGCCTCGAGCATGTCCCCCACCCTCGCGGCCCTCAAGAAAGAGGGCGAGAGCGGACGCAAGAAGCTCAACCAATATACCCGCTACGGCACGGTCCTGCTGTGCGCCGTGCAGGGCTATTTCATGGCCGTCGGCCTTGAAAGCTGGGGCTCCGGCAACGCCCAGTCGGCCGTCGTCGACCCGGGCATGATGTTCCGGATCAGCGCGGTCGTCAGCCTGGTTGGCGGAACCATGTTCCTGATGTGGCTCGGTGAGCAGATCACCAGCCGCGGCATCGGCAACGGCATCTCGCTGATCATCATGGCCGGCATCGTCGCCAGCTTCCCAACCAGCCTCGCCCAGCTCTTCGAAGGCGGCCGCACCGGCAGCCTTCAGCCGATGACGATCATCCTTCTGATCGCCCTGGCGTCCGGCCTGATCCTGTTCATCTGCTTCATGGAACGCGCCCAGCGCCGCATCCTGATCCAATATCCTAAGCGCCAGACCGCTCGCGGCCAGATCCAGCAGGAGCGCTCGCACCTGCCGCTGAAGGTCAACACCGCTAACGTCATTCCGCCGATCTTCGCCTCGTCGCTGCTCCTGATGCCGCTGACGATCGCCCAGTTCGCCGGAGCGCAGCAGAGCGGCGAGAGCGCCTGGGGCGACTTCATCATCCAGCTGACCCAGTGGCTTCAGCACGGCGCGCCGCTCTACATGCTGCTCTACGGCGCCGGAATCGTCTTCTTCACCTTCTTCTACGTCTCGGTCGTGTTCAATCCGGAGGAGACCGCGGACAATCTGAAGAAGCATGGCGGCTTCATCCCCGGCATTCGCCCGGGCAAGCGCACCGAGGAATATCTCGATTACGTGCTCACGCGCATCACGGTGCTCGGAGCGACCTACCTCCTGATCATCTGCCTCCTGCCCGAATATTTGATCGCCCGGGCCGGCATCCCCTTCTATCTCGGCGGCACCAGCCTGCTCATCGTCGTCAACGTGACGATGGACACGGTGACCCAGATTCAGAGCCACCTTCTCGCCCATCAATATGGTGACCTCATCAAGAAGGCGAAGTTGAAGGGCGGACGCTCGCAGCGCTAAGACGGCGTCTGCAACAGGGGAGTGGCGTGAACATCATCCTTCTGGGCCCGCCGGGTGCGGGCAAGGGCACCCAGGCGGGCCGGCTCGTCAAGGATCATGACATGGTCCAGCTGTCGACCGGCGACATGCTTCGTGCCGCGGTCAAGGCTGCGACTCCGGTCGGCCTCGAGGCCAAGGCCGTCATGGAAGCCGGCGAGCTGGTGTCCGACGACATCGTCAACCGTCTGATCGACGACGAGCTGGCGCAGCTCGGCCCGGTCCGCGGCGTTATCTTCGACGGCTATCCGCGCACTGCGGCGCAGGCACAATCGCTCGAAGGGCTTCTTGCCAAGCACGGGCGAAAGCTGGACCACGTCATCGAGCTGGATGTCGACGAGGACGCACTTGTCGACCGGATCACCGGCCGGTTCACCTGCGCCAAATGCGGCGAGGGCTATCACGACCGCTACAAGCTGCCGAAGATCCCGACCTTGTGCGACGTGTGCGGTTCGGACCAGTTCAAGCGCCGCGCCGACGACAATGAAGCGACGGTCCGCCAGCGCATGGCGGAATACCGCGCGAAGACCGCGCCGATCCTCCCCTTCTATGAGGGCCGCGGCCTCGTGAAGCGGGTCGATGGCATGGCGCCCATCGCCGAGGTCAGCGCCGGCATCGAGAAGATCCTGGCAAGCTAGTCCCTGCCCGAGCTGGCTCGGTACGCAGCCTTCATCGACCAAGCTGCATCCTGGGACGACGGCCATGCCGTCAGGGCACTGGGATTCCCTCAAAAGATGTTATGCAGGACCCCGAGCGCGACTCCGCGTCCGCGGCGCCGCGCCCATCCGCAACACGCTCTGTGGGGGAGCAGCGTCATGCAAATGCACAGGACCAGCGTAGCCGATCACGTCGACCTTGAGGCCTTCATGGAAGGCGTCGCCCGGCGCAATCCAGGGCAGACCGAGTTCATCCAGGCGGTCCACGAGGTTGCCGAGGACATTTTCGACTTCATCGAGGACAAGGTCGAATATCACGAGGCGCAAATCCTGCGCCGGATCGCCGAGCCCGACCGCGTCGTGTCCTTCCGGGTCTGTTGGGAGGACGACAATGGCAGCATCCGGGTCAACCGCGGCTACCGCGTCCAGAACAACAACGCGATCGGCCCCTATAAGGGTGGCATCCGCTTTCACCCGAGCGTCAACGAGTCGATCCTGAAATTTCTCGCCTTCGAGCAGACGTTCAAGAACGCCCTGACCGGCCTGCCGATGGGCGGCGGCAAGGGCGGCTCGAACTTCAATCCCAAGGGCAAGAGCGTCAACGAGATCATGCGCTTCTGCCAGAGCTTCATGACGGAGCTCTACCGGCATATCGGCGCGAACATCGACGTGCCCGCCGGCGACATCGGGGTCGGCGCGCGCGAGATCGGCTTCATGTTCGGCCAGTACAAGCGCATCACCAACTGCTGGGAAGGAGTTCTGACCGGCAAGGGCCTCGAATATGGCGGCTCGCTGATCCGCCCGGAGGCGACCGGCTACGGCGCCGTCTATTTCCTCGAGAACATGCTGAAGACCAAGGGCCGCGACCTGGGCGGCGTCACCGCCGTCATCTCCGGCTCGGGTAACGTCGCGACCCACGCGGCGGAGAAGATCACCCAGCTCGGCGGCAAGGTGGTCACCCTGTCAGACTCAGAGGGCTTCATCCACGATCCCGACGGCCTGACCCTCGAGAAGATCCAGTGGGTCAAGGAGCACAAGACTCATCGCCGCGGCCGAATCAGCCAATATGCCGACGAGTTCAAGGGCTCGACCTTCCATGGCGACGGCGCTCGGCCGTGGGGTGTCGAGTGCGATGTCGCCCTGCCCTGCGCCACCCAGAACGAGCTCGACGCCAACGATGCCCGCGCGCTGGTCGGCAACGGCTGCCTGGCGGTCTCCGAGGGCGCTAACATGCCGACGACATTGGAAGGCGCTCACATCTTCCGCGACGCCCAGATCCTGTTCGCTCCGGGCAAAGCCGCCAATGCCGGCGGGGTTGCTGTCTCAGGCCTCGAAATGTCGCAGAATTCGGAGCGCCGCTCGTGGAAGGAGTCCGAGCTCCAGCAGATGCTTCGCGACATCATGGACGGGATCCACGACCGCTGCCTGGAATATGGCCGCAAGTCGGACGACTATGTCGACTATGTGAAGGGCGCCAACATCGCCGGCTTCAAGAAGGTCGCCGACGCGATGCTCGCCTTCGGCGTGGTCTGAGGGTTCGCGACGCGCAAGGCCGCCGCTACGGTCTTGCGCGACCGCCGAGGGTCAGTCGTCGAGGGCGAGCCTGCGGGTCACGCGCCGCGCCCGGCGCTGGCCCTCGTCCTGGCCGACGTAGAACCACAGGAAACGGCCGCGGCTCTCACTGCAGGAATTCTGCTCGCTGCAGCTGTTGCGCGCTTCCGGGCGGCGGTTGTCCTGCGCTGCGGCGGGACTCGCGGCCATGGCTGCCGTGGCAGCCAGGATGATGATTGACAGCTTCCTCACGCACGTCCTCCCTTGGCGGTCGCCCTCGTGCTTGACCGACGCAGGGAAGGCCTTTTCAGGTGAACGCCAGCTGAATTTCCCCGCGTTGCCGCTACTTTTGTAGCAGGCCGCTAAGATTATGAGAAATAGGATGCTTTCCGGGCCCATGGCGCTTAGAGAAGCATCGCTTAGCGGCTCTCTGGTCGTCCCTGCCCATTGCTGCGACTTGGCCTCCCGAGCGTCGGCGACTTTCTTTCGAAACGGCGGCCGGATCGCCGGCGGAGCGGTTGACACCGCCCCTCCCCCCTCCTATCTGCCCGCTATCCCGCTAACCGGTGCCCCGGCAGCGCATTCGTGCGCGCGCCGGCTATGCTTGTTTCGGGCCAACGCGACGAGATGGGGGAGCGAGCCACCTCCCCCGTGGAGCTAGGAGAAAAGTTGTATGGCACGTATTGCGGGTGTGAACATCCCGACCAACAAGCGCGTGGTTATCGCGCTTCAGTATATCCACGGCATTGGCGCGGCCAAGGCCAAGGAGATCACCGCCAAGCTCAACATTCCTGCCGAGCGCCGGGTCCAGGACCTGACCGACCAGGAAGTGCTTCAGATCCGCGAGACGATCGACGCCGACTACCAGGTCGAGGGCGACCTTCGCCGCGAAGTCGCGATGAACATCAAGCGCCTGATGGACCTCGCCTGCTACCGCGGCCTTCGCCACCGTCGCGGCCTCCCGGTCCGCGGCCAGCGCACGCACACCAACGCGCGCACCCGCAAGGGCAAGGCCAAGCCGATCGCCGGCAAGAAGAAGTAAGCAGGCCCGGTTCGAGCCGCGCCCGCTTATGGGCGAAGCGCGGCTCCCGGTCTTCCTAAGCTAAGGATCAGGATCTCCAATGGCACAAGCACCCCAGCGCCTTCGCCGCCGCGAGCGCAAGAACATCTCGGCCGGCGTGGCCCACGTCAACGCCAGCTTCAACAACACGATGATCACCATCACCGACGCCCAGGGCAACGCCATCGCGTGGAGCTCGGCCGGAATGATGGGCTTCAAGGGCTCGCGCAAGTCGACCCCTTATGCGGCCCAGGTCGCCGCCGAGGACGCGGGCCGAAAGGCCGCCGAGCACGGCGTTCGCACCCTCGAGGTCGAAGTGAAGGGCCCGGGCTCGGGCCGCGAGAGCGCTCTTCGCGCCCTCCAGGCGGTCGGCTTCACGATCACGTCGATCCGCGACGTGACCCCGATCCCGCACAACGGCGTGCGCCCGTCCAAGCGCCGCCGCGTCTGATTGCGTCGGCCGGAGCGCTGCTTCGGCCGGAGCAAGAAGGCACACAGATTTGAAATTCGGGAGGCGCATGCGGCGCCTTCCATGAGCCCAAGGGAACACCATGGCCGTCAACGCAAAGAACTGGCAGGAAATGAAGAAGCCCAACGCGCTGGAGAAGAAGGCGACCGGCGACAGCCGCCGTAAGGCCACCTTCGTCGCCGAGCCGCTGGAGCGCGGGTTCGGCCTCACGCTGGGCAACTCGCTGCGCCGCGTGCTGCTCTCCTCGCTGCAGGGCGCAGCCGTCACCTCGATCCGCATCGAGGGCGTGCTGCATGAATTCTCGAGCCTCGCGGGCGTTCGCGAGGACGTCACCGACATCGTCCTCAACGTGAAGCAGATCGCGCTCCGGATGGAGGGCGAAGGTCCGAAGCGGCTGACGCTCAGCGCGACCGGTCCCGGCGAGATCACCGCCGGCCAGATCGCCACCACCGGCGAC
>JAEZHP010000007.1 GCA_023416515.1 Pseudomonadota bacterium
GGTCCCGTTGCGGCGACCAGGTCGCAAGCGCGATGATGAAGGAAATCTCGGCGACTCCGAAGCAGGAGAACGGCCGCGAAGCCGACGTCAATTCGATCTACATGATGGCCCACTCGGGCGCCCGCGGCAGCCAGGCGCAGATCAAGCAGCTGGCCGGCATGCGCGGCCTGATGGCCAAGCCGTCGGGCGAGATCATCGAGACTCCGATCATCTCGAACTTCAAGGAAGGCCTGACCGTGCTCGAGTATTTCAACTCGACCCACGGCGCCCGCAAGGGCCTCGCCGACACGGCGCTCAAAACGGCGAACTCGGGCTACCTGACCCGACGCCTCGTCGATGTCAGCCAGGATGCGGTCATCGTCGAGGAGGATTGCGGCACCGAACGGTCGCTCGAGATGCGTGCGATCGTGCAGGGCGGCGCCGTCATCGCCTCGCTCGCCGATCGCGTTCTCGGCCGCACCACGGCCGAAGACGTAGTCGACGCCAAGAGCGGCGACGTCGTCATCGCTGAAGGCACATTGCTCGACGAGCCGATGGTGGCGCGGATCGAGGAAATGGGCCTCCAGGGCATCAAGATCCGCTCGCCTCTGGTCTGCGCGTCCAAGCAGGGCGTGTGCGGCAAGTGCTACGGGCGCGACCTTGCCCGCGGAACTCCGGTCAACATCGGCGAGGCGGTCGGCGTCATCGCCGCCCAGTCGATCGGCGAGCCGGGCACCCAGCTGACGATGCGGACCTTCCACATCGGCGGCGCCGCCCAGCTCAACGAGCAGTCGAATCTCGAGGCGCCGGTGGACGGCACCGTCGAGCTTCGTGACATGCCGACGATCCTCGATCCGCGCGGGCGCCACGTGTCGCTGTCGCGCTCGGGCGAGATCGCCATTCTCGACATGGACGGGCGCGAGCTTTCGACGCACCGAGTCCCGTACGGCGCTCACCTGCTCTGCGAGACCGGCCACATCGTCAGCCGCGGCGACCGTATCGCCGAGTGGGACCCGGCGTTCAGCCCGGTCATCACGGAGACCGGCGGCACTGTGAAGTACCAGGATCTCATCGAGAACCGGACGATGACCGAGCAGGTCGACGAGTCCACCGGCATCACCCAGCGCGTCGTCACCGACGACACGGGCAGCAAGTCGAAGAAGGAGAACCTTCAGCCTCGACTGACGCTTACGGGCGAAGGCAAGAAGGCAGCCAAGGAAGCGGGTGTCTACCGGCTTCCGGCCGGGGCGATCATCGCAGTCGACGACAGCCAGCAGGTCGAAGCCGGCGAGGTGCTGGCCCGTCTCCCGCGCGAAGCGGCCCGGACGCGCGACATCACCGGCGGTCTGCCGCGCGTCGCGGAGCTGTTCGAGGCCCGCAAGCCCAAGGAGAATGCCATCATCGCCAAGGTGTCCGGCAAGGTCACCTTCCTTCGCGACTACAAGGCGAAGCGGAAGATCGCGATCGTTCCGGAGGACGGCGGCGAGCCGGTCGAATATCTGGTGCCGAAGGCGAAGCTGATCGAGGTTCAGGAAGGCGACTATGTGAAGCGCGGCGACAATCTCGTCGGCGGTTCACCGGACCCGCACGACATCCTGGAAGTGCTCGGCGTCGAGGCGCTGGCCGAATATCTCGTCAGCGAGATCCAGGAGGTCTATCGGCTTCAGGGCGTGAAGATCAACGACAAGCACATCGAGGTGATCGTTCGCCAGATGCTGCAGAAGGTCGAGATCACCGACGGCGGCGACACGACCTTGCTGCCGGGCGAGCAGGTCGACCGCGAGGAGATGGACGACATCAACTCGCGCCTCGAGAAGAAGCAGAAGCGCGCCGAGGGCAAGCCGGTGCTTCTGGGCATCACAAAAGCCTCGCTGCAGACCCGCAGCTTCATCTCGGCGGCCTCGTTCCAGGAAACGACCCGCGTGCTGACGGAGGCGTCGGTGCAGGGCAAGGTCGACACGCTCATGGGTCTCAAGGAGAACGTGATCGTCGGCCGCCTCATCCCCGCCGGTACCGGCGCGGGCATGAACCGGCTGCGTGTCACGGCCTCGGCTCGCGATGCGGCGCTTCGCGCGCAGCAGCGCAAGATCCAGGAGTCGCTGGTGCTTCCCGACAATGCGGCTGAAGAGCATGCGGCCGAACTGGCGCAGACCGAGGAGGCCGCAATCCAGGCCGATCCGCTCGCCGAGGTCGCGCCGTCCGGCCAGGGTCTCGATGCCGACGCGGGCGATTACCTCCAGGAGAAGTAAAAGCTCGGCCCCAGGCCTAACGACAAAAAGCCCCGCCGGTCACGTGCCGGCGGGGCTTTTCTTATCGTGCCGCCGCGATCCTGAAAGACGTTCAGGATGACGGCTCCCAGGCCGTTACTTGCAGCGGCCCGTATTAATCGTGTTCTCGGTGCAGTTCGCCACCGAGTTCACGTCCGCGGCAGCGCCGCGAACGGTGTTGCACGCAGCCACGGCAAGGCTGCCGAGGATCGTTGCGGCAATAACCAACTTGCGAACCATGGTCGTCCCTCCAGTAACCCCTGTGGGACGAGCATGGCCCGCGTTACGGCTGTTTGTCCAGCCGAGTTCGACTTAGCAGTTGCCGGTGCCGTCCAGCGCGTTTTCGGCGCAGTTGGCGACCGAGTTCACGTCGCGCGCCGCGCCGCGAACCGTATTGCACGCCGCCGTCGCAAGCGCGGCGCCGACGATCAGCACTGTAGCAATCTTGTGAAGCATCATTCCTCTCCTGCCTTAGGCAGAACGAAACGCGGCAGGAACGAAAGCGCTCCCGTCAGGTGAGCGGATTTTCTTACCGGCTGGTCAGACGGCGACCGGCGCCGAGATATGCGGGTACGGCTCGTAGTCTTCGAAGGCGAAGTCGTCGGGCTCGTAATCGAACAGCGACTGACCGCGGTCCTTGAGCACCAGCTTCGGGAGCGGACGCGGCTCGCGGCCCAGCTGGAGGCGCACCTGGTCCATGTGGTTCGAATAGATGTGGCAGTCGCCGCCGGTCCAGACGAAGACACCTGGCTCCAGCCCGCACTCGCGAGCGAGCATGTGCGTGAGGAGCGAATAGCTGGCGATGTTGAAGGGAACGCCCAGGAACATGTCGGCGCTGCGCTGGTAGAGCTGGAGGTTCAGACGGCCGTTCGCGACCTGCGTCTGGAACAGGCAGTGGCAGGGCGCGAGCGCCATCTTGTGAATCTCGCCCGGGTTCCAGGCGGTGACGATCTGCCGCCGGGAGGTGGGATCGCGTCGGATGAGGTCGACGAGCTCGGCAA
>JAEZHP010000018.1 GCA_023416515.1 Pseudomonadota bacterium
CGCCCGGGGGGGCCGGTCACGTCCACGACAGAACCGACACAGGGTGCGCCCCGTTGCATGAACCCCAAACTACGTTCCGTTCATCGGGCGTTTAGCGAGCGGTTGGGGGCGGATCCGTTCAGGAAAGTCGGCTGTTTTGCTGACGAAGTTCATGAAGTTCATTGTCTGGACGCAATTTCCGCAGATCGGTTCGACGCAGTTCGACCCGCGCCAGGCCTACCCGCGCGCGTATCCTGCGTCGGCTCCCACAACTTGTGATCTGGTCCGCTCATGATTGCAGCTCCCGCGAGTCGAGAACGGACCTCTTATCCCATTTGGTACACTGTAGGAAAGTACTTTTTGCGTATCCGGTGGACTCCTGTCGCCTGCATCAGGAGCGCGCATGCCGTCAGACAGGAATCCGCGGGCGCAGAGACTAAGCCGAGTGGTTGGGGGACGTAGCTCCTTGCCGGGTGGCGTGGCGTCCAGTCAGCCAAGGGAGGAAAAACATGCTCGAACCGACCGAAACCACCGGGGAGACTCGTCAAGCGCTGTTCATCTGCCCGGAGGAGGCGCGTGGCTGGAAGGTGTGGATCGACGCGCGCGGCATCGTTCCGAAGCTTCGGGTCGAAGGCGAGGTGCTGGTCAGCAACCCGGAGATCGGCTTCCAGCTCACCGAAGGCGAGCGGGTCGACGGCGACGACGGAGTCACCCAGTATCTCGACTTCAGCTATCGGGAAGGCGGCTCGTCCGGACCGGAGGGAAGCTGGCAGAAGGTGACGGGGCCCGACATCACCGCGCCCAGCCCGGACGGCAGCGGCCGCTACTACAAATCGGTGATCATCCAGTGCGACCGCCGCGCCTATCACCAGGAGGACGATCCGCGGCCGCTTCCCGGGGGCGCGGACGGCGGGGCCTAGGGCTCCCGCTCACCGACCCCGGAGCCGGGGCGTCACGGGGAGCGCGCGGGCCGAGGGGCAGCGAGACGCGGGCCGGCTGATCCAGGTCAGCTAGTTTGTCGGCAACGTACCTCCCGTGGGGGAGTTTGGTCCCGCGACAGCGGAGAGCCAGCATGGTCAAGACCTGGGGCGCCGAGCGCGGCCTTAAGCGCTTCGAGGGGTTTACCGACGCGGTCTTCGCAATCGCGCTCACTCTCCTGGTCGTCGAGATCAAGCCGCCGGGGTCGCCGGAGGGGCCGCGGGTCGGCGCGAGCCTCTGGCAGACGATCGCCGAGCAATGGCACGAGGATCTCGCGCTCCTGGTGAGCTTCGTCGCGATCGGGGTCTATTGGCTGCAGCACCATTATACCGGCCGGATCTACGTCAAGAGCGACCACGGGTTCAGCGCGATCAACCTCGGCTTCCTGCTGGCGGTGATGGTATTGCCCTATCCGATCCGGGTGTGGAGCTTCCATGTCGGCACGGTTCACGAGGCGAGCGCGAGCCAGGTGCTGACGATCGGACTGGCGCTGCCGGCCCTGTTCTGGATGGCCAAGTGGTTTTACGCGCGGCCGCGCTCGCTGATGGACGACAGGCTCGCGCCGGACTTCGTCCGCCAGATGACCCGCCGTTACGGGATCAGCACCGTGCTCAGCGTTGCAGCGATCCCGCTATCCCTGGCCGCGCCCCGGCTCGGCGTCGGGCTCTCGTTCCTGATCCTGTTCTTCTTCCTCCTGCCCCAGCCAAAGCCCCGCTACCGCGACGGCAAGGAGCCTGACGAGGACGAGAAGGTGCATGCGTAAGCCGCAGCGGCTACGAAGGAGAGTGGCGATGATCGACCGAGCATTGTTCGTCAGGATCGAGGCGAAGGAAGGCAAGGAGGAGGAGGTCGAGGCGTTCCTGAGGAGCGCGCTCGACGACGTCCGCGAGGAAGAGGGGACGATCGACTGGTACGCGGTCCGCTTCGGCAAGCGCGACTTCGCGATCTTCGACACGTTCGGAAGCGAGAAGGACCGCCTCGCCCATCTCGCCGGGCGGGTCGGCCGGGCGCTGATCGCCCACACGCCGACTCTGCTCCACGGACTGCCGAGCATCGAGCATTGCGAGGTCCTGGCGAGCAAGGAATCGGCGGCGCAGGTCGGGTAGGCAGCCTGAGCAGCCTGAGTGGGGGGCGATCTCGACGCGGCTCAAATTATTCGCGACGAGCGATGCAGCCCGTTATGCTGGACTTGATCGGGCCGTCGGCGAACGGCGAGCTAAGCCGCCCGCTGCACGCGATCCACATGCAAGCTGTTGCAACGAGGACACCTGATCGGGCCAACAGGAAGTTGGAGGCGCTCACGCTGCCGTACCTCATCCTCAGTGAGTACGTTAATCACGAACCCATTGTCGCAGTCGAGGCATCGAAAGCCAACCTGCTCAGACATAGTCGATTCCTACCTTTGAGATGAGGTCATCCCAGAGCATTTGGGCGGCCTCGCGTGGGGATAGGCGCTCTTTGGAGCCGTTACGGTGGCTGAAGAGCGTGGAGGTCAACGACAGCTGATAATCGTCGGCATCGACTGCGAAGCCGCCGTTCGAGGTGTTTCGTGAGTTCGTGTCGCCGTAGAGAATGTCGATTGCGCCCCAGCTGCCGCCTAGGCGGACGTGCAGCGTCTCATAGCCGCGACTGATTCCGCGGTTGATGACGGTGCACGAAAAGTGATCGCCAGCGATCGGGGAAAGCCGTCCCTCCAACTCTTGTATGGCGGACAGCTCGGCAACCGACGCTTCGAAAAACTTGTAGATCTCGTGGAACGCCCCCTCAGCGAAATCTCTCTTCGCAAGGGCGTCGAATTCACGCCTTACCCGGTATCTTGACGCAGCAGTGGATGCGTTGGCGGGCGCTGCCGCTGAAGCTGCAGCTTTCGTCTCAATCGGCTGCGTCGCGACTAGCCGCCTCAGCTCGTGGATGACTTGCATGAAGGCGACATTCGGATTTGTGAATTCGGCGACTGCCTTGCCGTCGTCCGGCAGCGCCTTGAACTTTGACAGGGGGGTCGACAGCCAGTCGGAAGGCTCCAAGATTACCGGGACGATCGCCAACTCGCCGCGATCCTCGCGTTGGAGAGCGCTGGTGAGTTCGCGCTCATAGCAGTAGTTTGAGGCGATGTAGTCTGGGCTTACGCACGCAACGAAAATGTCCGCCTGAGCTAATTCGCGCTCAATCTCGTCGTCGAAGCGAGTGCCGGCCCGAATGTCTCGATCATACCACCCGGAGATGCTGCCCTCGCGCTGAAGCTGAGCGAGATGCTTCTGGAATCGGCCAAGCAACTGTCCGTCTGCGTGCGAATACGAGACGAACAGCCGCTTTGGCGTCTCCGAGTTTTTGCCTGTCTTCACCGCGTCACCGGCCGAGGAAAGCCCGGTCGCTGGGGCAACTCGACCGGCATCGGCCGCTGCGGCGGTTCCATCGGTCGCTGCGGTAGTTCATTAGGCGTGGGCCGGGTGGGATAGTTCACGATTCCACCTCCTACCGCTTGCTCGGAGGAGTGATCCTGACCGGCGACCAGCCGCGGCCCGGCTCGGTCGTCGGTGGAAACCGCGTGTTATCGGGAACCGTCGAATAGTTATCGTAGCGTCCACCGCGGGGACCGGTCTCCTGATAGATGCCGCCGTTTTCTCCGCTGTTGTCACCAGGCTTGGGCATTTCACATCTCCTATCAGCACCACCCGAGTGCTTCAGAACAGCTATCCCAACCTTGATCATTGATCAAGGTGGTTGTTGACCATTGAGCAAAAAAAGCCCGCGAGGGCTACTCGCGGGCTTCGTATGGCCGATGAAATAGCGTGTTACGCGATGCTCATGCCGCCTCGGCCAAAGTGCACCGACGCCATTGGTCGTCTTCCGCAGGATCCCTCTCCCCGTCGGGCAAAGGCCTAAGACCGAAGGAGAAGCAGAGCTTGTCGTCCAGGTCGAACACCGACTGAACGCGGGACTCGAAAATGGCCTTCTCTAGATCTTTCACGCATTCTCGGTAGTAGGCGAGGATATCGCGCAGACGCGCGACCTTCGTTTGGTCCACGTCCGACTCACTGAGCCGCTCGATGAGCTTGTCTGCGATCTCTAGACGGTCGTAGCGTCGCTTCAGGATGATAACCCGAAACAGCTTTTCGGCAGAATTCGAAAGAACTCTCTCACCATTCTCGCAGCGAGAAAGATGCTCCGCCGAAATTCCGAGTAACTCGGCCAGAGCGACGGCCTTTAGGCCGATGGCCTTTCTAAGGAACTTCAGCTCTAGGCCCGATAACTTCCGGTCGCATAGAGCTCTTGTTAAGGCGACCTCTTTTAGAAGATCGGTTTGGTTGGGAATATAGGTTGCCAGAACCTTCTTTGTAGACGGGCAGACTTCCTGCTTTACAGCATTTCGAAGGATGATTCCAAATGGCGCGCCCAAGCCATTGGCAACATACTCCTCAACCACAGTCATGCGGTCATTGTCCTCTCTCTTGTGAGAGATTTTCTTGTGGCTCCATGTCTCCGTCATCTCCCGACTCCCGACACCAGCGTTACCTCATCCACACGTATGACTCGCGCATCTGGGTCAACCCACACACGAATCTTCATGCGTTCACCCTCCGTCGTTTCTCCAGAAACGACGAATGAGGCGCCACCAGCGTCTATCTTGTTGCTCCGTTGTACCTCACACCCGAGGAGAGCATTATGGAGATCCGTTAGATCGACCCCAATCAGCTGAAGTTCGTCTTCAACTGCAGGGAGCCAGCCCATGTCGAAGTTTTCGACCGCAACCCGAAGGAACTTGGTCGCGAGCTTCAACGCCGGTTCTGCCATCTCGGCTCTCCCCTTGTGTATGGCGGCTCCAGGTTAACGCATAGTTGCTCAATGAGCAACTATGTCATTCCGCAGCCACCCCGGCCCGCGCGAACATATCCTCGCCGCCGTCGCCTTCGGGCGTGTCGTTGGCGGCCTTGGCGGACTTGCGGCGGTCGAAATTGTCCCAGACTTCGTTCCAATTCCCCTTGGTCGCGGCCTTGCTGTACTCGGTCGCTCGGGTCTCGAAGAAGTTGGCGTGCTCGACTCCGTTGAGGAGCGGGGCGAGCCAGGGGAGGGGGTGCTCGTCGATCATGAACATCGGCTTCAGGCCGAGCTGGCTGAGGCGCCAGTCGGCGATGTAGCGGATGTACTGCTTGATCTCCTTGGGAGTCATTCCGGTGACCGGGCCTTCCTCGAAGGCGAGGTCGATGAACGCGTCCTCGAGCTCGACCGTGTGGTGGCAGACCTCGCGGATGTCCTTCTTCACCGCGGGGGTGAAGCAGTCGCGCTCCTTGACGAAGGCGTGGAACAGCTTGGTGATGCCCTCGCAATGGAGGCTCTCGTCGCGGACGGACCACGAGACGATCTGGCCCATGCCCTTCATCTTGTTGAAGCGCGGGAAGTTCATCAGCATCGCGAAGCTCGCGAACAGCTGCATGCCCTCGGTGAAGCCGCCGAACATCGCCAGCGTTCGGGCGATGTCCTCGTCGCTGTCGACCGTGAACTGCTGCATGTAATCGTGCTTGTCCTTCATCTCCTTGAACTGGAGGAAGGCGCTGTACTCGCTCTCGGGCATGCCGATCGTGTCTAAGAGGTGCGAGTAGGCCGCGATGTGCACCGTCTCCATGTTGGAGAAGGCGGTCAGCATCATCTTGATCTCGGTCGGCTTGAACACGCGGCCGTATTTCTCGTGGTAGCAATCCTGCACCTCGACGTCGGCCTGGGTGAAGAAGCGGAAGATCTGCGTGAGCAGGTTGCGCTCGTGGTCGGTGAGCTTCTGCGCCCAGTCGCGGCAGTCCTCGCCCAAGGGCACTTCCTCGGGCATCCAGTGGATCTGCTGCTGGCGCTTCCAATATTCGAACGCCCAGGGGTATTCGAACGGCTTGTACTGCTTGCTGGCTTCGAGAAGGGGCATCAGACAGACTCCGTAACGTCCCCTCTCCCAGGGGAGAGGGTTGTGCACTCAATCGCAATGACGACGCTCATCGCGCGCCTCCGGCGGTGTCGCCGCTAATGAACAGGACCAGCACCAGACCGAACGCGGTGAGCATCATCCCGCCGATGCGAAGGCCGTAGGTCGCGCCCTCGCTTGGGCCGAGGCCTAGCACCCGCCGCGTGACCGACGGCGTCACAAGCGTCACCAACCCGAGGCCGAGCGCCGCGATCCCGATGATCAAAGTGACGAGGTGGAAGGTGGTCATCAGTTGATCTTCCGGGCTTCTATCGCGCGGTCGCGGTAGACGACGCGGTCGCGATAGACGGTAGTCGACTTTCGCGCGCCGACCCCGAACACGACGATGCCGAGGAAATAGCCGAAGTCGTACCAGCCGCCGTTGTTGGGGACCGCGTAGACCGCGACCTTGTCGGCGAACAGCGAGACGAGCCAGGCGACCGGGAAGATGAAGCCGTGCCAAAGGCCGAGCAGGAACCCGGGCGTGTCGGGACCGTGAGCGACTGCGTCGGGCGCCTGGGTCGCCGCGCAGGCGGACAGGCTCAGGGCGAGCACCAGCGCCGCCGCTGCCGAGCGGGACCGCTGCTGGAGCCCACCACTCCAGCAGCGATCCCGTCCCCCCACTTCTGGCACGTGGGAAGGCATCATCGCTCGAGCTCCGACGGCGAGGGCCGGTATTCGAGCAGGCCGAGCCCGTGGATCAGCAGGATCGCGGCGACCGCCATCAGGAGCACCGCGCCTTGCGTGCTTCCGCGGCGGTACGCGACGATCCCGACCACCAGCAAAGCGGCGGCGATCGCGACCTCGACGATGCTCGCGGTCGTCATCTCAGGCCCGCCGTCGCCGCGATGACGGCGGTCGCGGCAAGTGCGATGAGGTCGAGCGCGACCAGGCCGGCGACGACCCCGCCGGCGATCATGCCCGCCTTGCCCGCCTTCGTCTTCGGCGTGCGGAGCCTGGGGACGAGCCTCATTGGCACGCGAGGCACTCGTCGTAGTCGGTGGTCGAGGCGAGCGGGATTTCCTTGAGCTCGGGCGTGTTGTCGGCCTCGACGCCGCCAGCGAAGCCCGCGCGCTGAACCGACTTCGAGCGGAGGTAATAGAGCGACTTGATGCCGAGCTCCCAGGCGCGGAAGTGGAGCATCAGAAGGTCCCACTTGTCGACGTCGGCCGGGATGAACAGGTTGAGCGACTGCGCCTGGTCGATGAACGGCGTGCGGTCCGCGGCGAGCTCGATCAGCCAGCGCTGGTCGATCTCGAAGCTGGTCTTGAACACGTCCTTTTCTTCCTGGGTCAGGAAGTCGAGGTGAGCGACCGAGCCGCCGTGCTCGAGGATCGAATTCCAGACGCTGTCCGAATTCTTCGACTTGTCGATCAGGATCTTCTCGAGGTGGGGGTTCTTGACCGAGAAGCTGCCCGACAGCGTCTTGTGCGTGTAGACGTTGGCCGGGATCGGCTCGATGCAGGCGCTGGTGCCGCCGCAGATGATCGAGATCGACGCGGTCGGAGCGATCGCCATCTTGCACGAAAAGCGCTCCATCACGCCCATGTCGGCGGCGTCGGGGCAGGGCCCGCGCTCCTTGGCGAGCATCATCGACGCTTCGTCGACCTGCGCGCGGATGTGCTTGAAGATCTTGAGGTTCCAGCTCTTCGCCATCGCCCCTTCGAACGGGATTCTGCGCGCCTGAAGGAACGAGTGGAAGCCCATCACGCCGAGGCCGACGCTGCGCTCGCGCTCGGCGCTGTACTTGGCGCGCGCCATCTCGTCCGGAGCGCGGGCGATATAGTCGGACAGGACATTGTCGAGGAAGCGCATCACGTCCTCGATGAACTGCTTGTCGCCGTTCCATTCGTCCCAGGTCTCGAGGTTGAGCGAGGAGAGACAGCAGACGGCGGTACGGTCGGCGCCGAGATGATCGCGGCCGGTCGGCAGAGTAATCTCCGAGCACAGGTTCGAGGTCGTGACCTTGAGGCCGAGGTCGCGGTGATGCTTGGGCATCGACCGGTTCACCTGGTCGATGAAGATGATGTAGGGCTCGCCGGTCGCGAGGCGGGTCTCGACCAGCTTCTGGAACAAGGCGCGGGCGTCCACCTTGCCGCGCTCCGAGCCGTCCTTCGGGCTGCGCAGCGTGAACTCGTCGCCGCTGCGGACCGCTTCCATGAACTCGTCGGTGACGAGCACCCCGTGATGCAGGTTGAGCGCCTTGCGGTTGAAGTCGCCCGAGGGTTTGCGGATTTCGAGGAACTCCTCGATCTCCGGGTGCGAGATGTCGAGGTAGCAGGCGGCCGAGCCGCGGCGCAGCGAGCCCTGGCTGATCGCCAGCGTCAGGCTGTCCATCACCCGGACGAACGGGATGATCCCGCTGGTCTTGCCGTTGAGGCCGACGGGCTCGCCGATGCCTCGGACGCTTCCCCAATAGGTGCCGATTCCGCCGCCGCGGCTGGCCAGCCAGACGTTCTCGTTCCAGGTTCCGACGATGCCTTCGAGGCTGTCGGCGACGCTGTTGAGATAGCAGCTGATCGGAAGCCCGCGGCCGGTGCCGCCGTTCGACAGGACAGGCGTCGCCGGCATGAACCAGAGCTTCGAGATATAGTCGTAGACCCGCTGCGCGTGCCCCTCGTCGTCGGCGTAGGCGGACGCAACGCGGGCGAACAGGTCCTGATAGGATTCGCCGGGCAGAAGGTAACGGTCGCGAAGCGTCTCCTTGCCGAACTCGGTCAGGAGATCGTCGCGGCTGTCGTCGGTCTCAACCGGGAAAGCCGGCGGCACGATGCTCTTGCTCGACGGCACGGCGGCAGCCGTCACATCGTCGCTTCGAACTTCGCTTCCAGTGGTGAAATCCATCGCGCTTCCCCGTCTGTTCTGCGACTCAACAGGAGTCGTTTGTTCTCTAATCGTTCTACTCGTGCCGACCCGCCGGGACGAGTCCTTTTGCGCCGCGCGGAGGGGGTTTGCCATGGCGCCACCCTGTGGAAATCGGGGACGAGTTCGCCCATCGCCGGAATATAGTGATTCCGGCGCCGAACACCAGTAATTGAGTGTTCCCCCAACCGCGCTACCACCTATTGTGCCTTAATCGAATCGCAACGCAAGCGGGTAAATGCGCTGTGAAGCAAATTTCCTGTGGATTTGCCGCGTCGCAACAGTCGGTCAGGCAGGCCCGCCGATTGAGGTTTCCGCGCCGTCGGGATCGCGAAACGCGCCGAGCGTCATTCCGTGCATTTCGGTGGGCGCACGGGTGAACTCGATTCCGAGGTCGGTGCGCCGGTCATAGAAATCCTGGACGCTCTGCGTGCCGAACCCCAATTCGACCGTCCCGGCGGACTTGCCGTTGCCGGCTAGGTGCAGCGCCAGGGCGGTCTCGCCGGTCGCGAACTCGCTCCATTCCGGCGACTGAAACTTGAGCTCGAGTCCGAGCACGTCGCGGTGGAAGGCGATCGACCTTTCCATGTCGGCGACATATTTGATTGCATAGGTGAGTTGCATCGGCGCTCTCCCGCGCCTTCTATACGCCGACTCCGGCCGGCGTCCCAACCGTTGCCGGCGAAAGCGGGAGATGCGTCGATGAAGCTGGGACGGATATCCGCGGCGCTGATGCCGTTTGCAGTTTTGGCCGGATGTTCGACGACATCGTCAGCGCCGCCGCGGGCGCAGGCCGCCGGGCTTGCCGATCCGCCGCTTCCGCCGCCACCGCCGCCGCCTCCACCGGGCGCGGTCGACATGCAACGGATGAGCGAGATCACGCGCGTTCTTGCGTCCGACGACTTCCAGGGACGGGCCCCGGGCACTGCCGGGGAGACGAAGACGGTCGCCTACCTCGTCGATCAGTTCAAGTCGGCCGGGCTAGAGCCGGGCGGGGAAAACGGCGGCTGGACGCAGGCGGTGCCGATGATCCGCAGCCAGCTCGGCCAGCCGATGAAAATCTCTGTCGCGCAGTCGGGGCAGGCGACCGCGCTGCGCGATCCCGAGGACATTTATCTCGGCACCGTCAGGCCGGTCGACAGGGTGCGGATCGCTGCCGCGCCGATGGTGTTCGTGGGCTACGGCGTAACCGCGCCCGAGCGCGGCTGGGACGATTTCAAGGGCGTCGACTTGCACGGCAAGGTCCTCGTCATGCTCGTCAACGACCCCGACTTCGAAGCCGCCGCGGGCGAGCCGGTCGCGGGCAAGTTCGGCGGCAAGGCGATGACTTATTACGGGCGCTGGGCGTACAAATATGAGGAAGCGGCGCGGCGCGGGGCCATCGCCGCGCTCGTCGTTCACGAAACCGACGCGGCCGGCTATCCGTGGAAGGTCGTCCAGAGCCCGGCGGGCGAAAGCTATAATGTGGTCCTTCCAGCGGGAGCACAGCAGCCGGTGCTTCTGCAGGGCTGGATCCAGCGCTCGGTCGCCGAAGCGCTGCTGAAGCGGGCGGGGCGCGACTATGACGCGGTGAAGCGCGACGCGCGCACGGCTGCCTTCCGGCCGATCGACCTCAAGGCGCGATTCACGGCCGACATTCCAGTCACGGTGACTCCGATCCAGAGCCAGAACGTCATCGGCAAGCTGACGGGAGCCACCCGGCCCGACGAGACGATAAGCTATGGGGGCCACTGGGACGCCTATGGGATCGGTCCGGCCGACGCGCAGGGGCGGACGATCCGGCCGGGCGCCGCCGACGACGCCCTGGGCCTCGCGGCAATGATCGAGATCGGCCGCGCGTTCGCCTCCGGACCGCGCCCCGCGCGGACGCTCGTTTTCGCGGCCTGGACCGGCGAGGAGCGCGGCTTGCTGGGCTCAAGTTATTACGCGCAGCACCCGCTCTACCGGCCCGAGAAAATGGCGGCGAACCTGACCCTCGACACGCTACAGTGGGCAGGACCGGTCAAGGACGTGGTGTTGATCGGCAAGGGCCAGAGCCAGATGGAGGACATCCTCGCCGAGGAAGCGGCGAGGCAGGGCCGCTACGTCACCGAGGAGGGCCATCCGGAGCGCGGGCTGTTCTACCGCGCCGATCACTTTTCCTTCGCGAAGCTGGGAGTCCCGGTGCTTCTCGATATGGCGCTCGCCGGCGCCTACGACATGGTCGACGGCGGCCGCGAAGCCGGCGAGAAGTGGCTGAGCGATTTCACGGCCACTTGCTATCACCAGACCTGCGACCGCTGGTCGCCGAGCTGGGATCTCCGCGGCGCCGCGCAGGAAGCGGAGCTGTTCTACGCGATCGGCGCGCGCCTCGCGAACAGCGCCGATTGGCCGCAATGGTATCCGCAGTCGGAGTTCGCGAAGGTCCGGCAGAAGAGCGCATCGGAACGCGGCGAGCCCGGAGGTCGCGGCGGCGGCGAACGCGGCCGACGCTGATTGCACCGGGCCGCCGCCGGTGCCAGCATGGGCCGGTGAGGCTCGGGGGCGCGCTCCTTGCGGCAATGCTGATGGTACCGTCGGGCGCGCTCGCGGCTGACGAGGACCCGATCTGCGCCGATCGGCCAGGCAAGGCGACGGCGACGTGCACCGTGCTGCCGGGAAGGGCGCAGGTCGAAATCGGCATCTTCGACTGGAGCCGGGATCGTACCGCTGGAACGCGCACCGACGAGCTGGCAATTGCCGGCACCGCTTTGTCATTCGGATTGACCGAGCGGTTCCATGTGCAGCTCGATCTCCCTGCCTACATCGACATGCGTGAGCGCGACGGCCCGCTGTCCGAGAGAGCTAGAGGTTTCGGCGACGTCGGCGTTCGAGCGAAGTACCGCCTGACTGGAGACGCCTCGGCTGTGCAGGTCGCGCTCTTGCCCTTCGTTTCATTCCCGACCGCGAAACGCTCGCTCGGCAGCGGCAAGGTCGAAGGAGGCATCGGGCTGCCGATCGACTGGGACCTGCGCGGCACGCCGCTTTCGATGACGATGACGCCGGAAATCGACGCGCGTGCGGACAGCGACGGTTCGGGCCATCATTTCGCGACCGCGCAGGTGATCGGGCTCGGCGCGGAGGTTTCCGACAGGCTCAGCGTTTCGGTCGAGCTATGGGGCGTGTGGGATTTCGATCCCGCCGGGACCAGTCGCCAATACACGCTCGGCGGCTCGGGGGCCTATCTGCTGACCAACGACATCCAGCTCGACGCGGGGGTCGACGCCGGGCTTAACCGCGCAGCGCCCGACCTGGAAATCTATTCGGGAATATCCTTTCGCTTCTGAGCGCCGATCACGGCGCGATGACCCGCAGCGAGCGCGGCCGGATGCGATAATCGAGAGGGGTCGCCATCCGGACCGTCTCCCCGTCGACCGCGATCGTGAGCGACTCGTGGCGGCTGTCGACACGCAGATGCTGCACGTCGCCGATCCTGTCGACATCGCGCGCCCGATCCCGGCCGAGAAGCGTGCGCAGGGTGGCCGCGAGGAAGCCCCAACGCGACCTTCGGCGGAGAACCAGCACGCACAGCTCGCCGGCGTCGAGCTTCTTGCGAGTACCGGCGCCCGGCATTTCGACCCGATAGGCATTGTTTCCGACGAACAGGAGCGGCGTTTCGAGGTGCGCGGTCCGGTCGTTGACGGTTAGGCTCAGGCGGCGGCTCGAGAAACGAAGCAGCGCGCGCAGCGCGGCGATGGCCATTGCCGGCCGCTTGCGGCGTCCGCGCTGCTCTTGCTGCGCGTCGCGGTCGCGCACCATCAGCGGATAGATGCCGATCGAGCTGTTGTTGACGAAGGGCCGGCCGTTCACTTCGGCGAGGTCGACCAGGCGCTCGCTGCCGGTTGCGATCAGGCGTGCGGCATCGGCCAGGACGGTCGGAACGCCGAGATCGCGAGCGAAATGGTTGAGCGTTCCGAGCGGAAGGACGCCCAGCTTCGTGCGGGAACCGGCGAGCGCGCCCGCGACCGTGCTGATCGTGCCGTCGCCCCCGCCGGCGACGACGATATCGGCGCCGTCCCCCACTGCCGCTTCGGCCGCGCTGCAAAGCTCGCCGCCGTCGAGCCAGCGAATCGTTCCGGCGATCCCGGCCTCTTCGATCGCCTGCTCGATCGCGGCGCGGTCCCCGGCCGAGCCGCCTCCGCGGTTGATGAGGATGTGCGCATTCACGCGCGTCTAAACGAGCGCGAGGCGAATCAGGCCTCTTTGCCGGTGCATTCTCCAACCCGCTTGGCTTCGATCTTCATCTTCATCGACATGTTGCCGTCTTCGGCCGCGCCCGAGAGGCTGCTGGTCATGCGCATCGTGTAGGCGTCGGGCGAGTAGCTGCCCGACATCTCCATGACCTGGCTCGTGCCGTCCTGCTGGCAGCGCATCATCGCGTTGATCTTTCCGCCGCCCATCTTGAAATGGTCGTAGCGGCACTGCTCGTTCCCGGAGAAGAATTTCTCTCTCGGCTGCTTCGCTTCCTCCGGCGTGAGGCAGCTTTCGGCGGTATGGGTCTGCGCGACCATGCGCTTCATCTGCTCGGCCTCCTGCGGCGGCAGGCCGGGCATGTCCATCTGCTCGATGCTCACCGTCGAAACCCACTTGCCCGGACGGACGAGGCCCTCGTCCGAGGATGCCTCGCGAACCTTGGCGGCAACGTCCTCGACGCTCGCATTCTTCTCGTCGACGTCGGCTCCGGACCCGCAGGCCGTCAGCGGCAGAACGAGACCGGCCAAAAGCAATCCGCGGACCATGCAGCAACTCCCCTGTTTCAGTCGGCGCGTTGCGCCCGTTTCCCGACGCCACCATATGCTGCGGCAATGGCGATTCAAATCCGAACGACGCTGGACGAGCCGGAAACGGGGACCGCGTTCGTTCCGCACAAGCCCGCTCGGCCCGACAAAGCCGAGGGCGGCAAACGCTTCGTCATCCAGTCTGACTATGAGCCCGCCGGCGACCAGCCGACCGCGATCAAGGAACTGACCGAGGCGGCTGCGGAAGGCGAGCGCAGCCAGGTCCTGCTCGGCGTGACCGGCTCGGGCAAGACGTTCACCATGGCCAAGGTCATCGAGACGCTGCAGCGGCCGGCGCTGGTCATCGCACCGAACAAGATTCTCGCGGCGCAGCTCTACGGCGAGTTCAAGAGCTTCTTTCCCGACAACGCGGTCGAATATTTCGTCAGCTATTACGATTACTACCAGCCGGAAGCGTACATCGCATCCTCCGACACTTACATCGAAAAGGACGCCTCCATCAACGAGGAGATCGACCGCCTCCGCCACAGCGCCACGGCGGCCCTTCGCGAGCGGCGGGATGTGATCATCGTCGCGTC
>JAEZHP010000024.1 GCA_023416515.1 Pseudomonadota bacterium
CCCCCCCCGCGCCGCCGCCCCGCCCCGCCCGCCCCGCCCCGCTGCCCTGCCCGACCAGGAGGCGCCGGCCCGCCGCACGCGTGAACAGCGTGACGCCGCCGGCGGGAAGCGTCACTCCAAGGCCCTCGGCGGCGCGGTTGCGGGTCACGAGGTAGCGAGTCGTGGACAGGGATTCCTCAGTGGACGACGGGTCGAGCCGCGAACGGAAGACCGTCTCAACCGCCACCCGCGGCTGGACCAACAAGGCCACCTGCTTCTGGCTGTTGGCCGCAACGGTGACCGGCTCCGGCAGGCGGAACAGCTTGAGGTCGCCGAGCTCTTCGGGACGGGCAATGCGCGAGCCGGTGACGACAATGTCGCTAAATTCTTCCGAGCTGACCACGGTCACGGGCGCAGCCGACATCATTGGCGGCGAGGGACTGCGCCGCTGAGCGATTAGATCATTATCGAACTGGAAATCGCTCGTCGTGGCGGCCGGCCAGCACTGAAGGTTGAGCGGACTGGCTTCCGGTTCCTGGATATCGACTCGCTCGCGATTCAGCCGGCCTGCGACCGCCTGGACGTCGGCGTCGCGGAAGCTGGTTTCATCGCTGCTCGCCAGGGTCAGCCATGCGAAGAGTTGCACGGTGCGGCCGTCGGGCGAGAGGTCGGCGATGTAATTGGCCTGCCAATCGAACCCCTGAGCGAGATAGGAGAGCGTGACCGTGGCGGTCACCGGCTGAGCGCTTCGCGCCCTCACCGACAACGTCGGCCGCGACGACAGGCCCGGGGCCACCTCGGGATAGGTGATCGTCTCGTTGAGGCCGGTGCAGCGCAGCGCTTCGAAGCCGGCCGCGGTCTGGAGGACCACCGCGCCCTCGGCGCCGCTTCGGATGACGGCTTCCTCCTCGCGGACGTTGCCCGTCGCGCGCGAGGTTCGCCGGACGGTGACTCGCCGGCCCAGGGAGCGTTCGAGCAGGGTCCCGGGCGACAAGAGATAGGCGTCGCGGTTGCGCTCGACGATCCCGTCGGGAAAGCCGGTGACGATCGCGCTCTGCGGCACGATCCCGCCCGCAACCCCTTCGAAGCGGATTTCGCTCTCGCCGGCCGGAAGCGTGACCGTTCGGGTCTCGCTAACCAGTGCGAAGCCGCCGAGCCAATCGAGGTCCAGTTCCTGCGCCGGGCCGCGGCTCGGGTTGCGGTAAACGGTCACGTCGACTGACGCCGGCGCCTGCGAGGTGACCACGCTCTGCGCCTGAGCGCCGCCCGCGCCCAGGACCAGCAAAACGAGGATTCCGACCGGGAGGCGCCAGCGGCGCATCGGCTCAGTAGCGCGTCTGGTAGGTGATGTTGAGGTTGACCGTGCCGTTCGCAGGCACCGGCACGCGCCACACCACCTGATCGTCGGAGATCCGCTCATGCGGAAGCGTCTCCTGGGTGATGCGCGAGTCCGCCCACCACCGGCCGAGGCCCGACTGGTAGATGCTCACCGTCACGGCCTCGGGCCGCGCGTTGGTGACCGTGTAGCGCATCTCGGTCTGCCAATAGTCGGTGCGCTGGAGCGTCTCGCGCTCCCCAGTCGTCCGCGTGCCGTCGGGATTGGTGATCCGGAAGCGGTCGGTCAGCCGCCACTGCTCCTCGGTGACGCGTTGGCGGTTCTCGACCACCGGCTGCACCTTCACGTCGAAGGCCTGGCCGGTGGTGAGGCCGAGCTCGGACCCCATCGGGGTGTGGCCGATCCGGCTTTCGCCGACGAACTGCGGATTGCCGCGTGCGTCGCGCTGATAGACCCGGACGGTGCCGGCCGGCAGCGCGTCGCCGAGCCCTTGGTCGCGCGAGCTCGAGAAGCGGAGCACGGTGTTGACGTTCTGGGGCTCGTCGAAAGTCCCCAGCCAGCCGTTGCGAAACTCATAGGCGCGCTGCGCCTGCGCGCCGGACACGTCGAGGAAGCTGACCTGCTTGGTCTGGCGATTGGCGATCGTGGTGCGCTCGGGCAGCGGATAGAGATAAAAGTCGCCGATCCGCTCGCGGTCCGCCGTCTCGGTGCCCGCTTGCCTGACCTGGGGTGGAGCCGGGCGGCCGTAGACCATTTCATTGCGGTTCGCTTCGACATTGCCGGCCACCAGCAGGGTGTTGGCGTTGCGATATTCCGTGCCGCTGTTGTTGGTGAGCGTGATCCAGCCCTGGACGTCCATTCGCCCGGCGGCCTGGTCGAACAAGGCGACATAGTCGGCCTGCCAGGCGAGCCCGTTGGTGAGATAGGTGAGGTTGACCGGTCGGGCCCCGCCCCGGCGACTGTCGAAGGTGACTGAAAGGGTCGGGCGGGCGCGCAGATTCTCCGGCACCTGGTCGAAGATGACCCGGACCGGGAGGCCGTCGTCGCGAAGAACCTCGATCCGGTTGCCGATCTGGAGGACGACGCCGCCGTTGACCGCGAGCACCCGCGCCTGCTCGCGCACTTCGGCCCCCGTCGCCGGATTGGTGCGGACCAGCGTGATCGTTTCGCCGACCGCCTTCTGCATCAGCGCCTGGGGCGAGAGCAGGTCGAAGTCGAAATTCTGCTCGATGATCTCCAGCCCGTCGCCGGTCATGGTCACCGTCTGCGGCTGGATCCGCGCCGAGACATCGGGAAATTCCTGGCGGACTCGGCCGGATGCGATGTTGAGCCGGCGCACGTCCTGCACCAGCGCGAGGTCGTTATTGTAGATGGTGACCGAGACGTCGCCCTGGGCGGAAACGCTGGGCGGGGGGATCGCATTGTCCTGAGCCGCGGCGGGCGCGGCGATGAAGGCGCAGATGGGCAGCAGGCGACGCATGGACAGTCCTCCCCGGCTCGTCCTGAGAACCTGTGCGACACCGCCGGGAAATGCAATCGGCGAAGAGGGTTACCCCAAACGCAAGAAACCCGCCCGGCGAGCTATCGCCGGACGGGCTCCCTGTGTTCAGAAGAGCTGCTGGTTAGGCGGCGGCCGGTGCGACGTCGCCTTCCTCGCCGCGCGGGCGGCGGGTGCGGCGGCGCGGGCGGGGAGCCTCCTCGGCCTCGCCCTCGCCGTCGGACGATGCCGACACGGGGGAGATTGCGGGCGGCAGGCTGTCGAGCGCGATCCGGCTCTCGTTTTCGCCCTGCTGCGGAGCCTCGTCGCCGTTGAACTCGGAACGGCCGCGGCGGCGGCGCTGGCCGTCGCCGAAGCGGGCCTCGCCGTTGCGGTCGCCGTCCTGGCGGGGTCGGCGGGCGCGCGGCTGGTCGCCGTCGCCCTGCTGCTGCGGGCTGTCGTCGCCATCGGCCTCGCCCATGGGACCGTCGTCCTCACCCTCGTCCTCGTCGCCGAACTCGTCGTCGCGCGAGCGGCGATGCTCCTCGAAGCGGGCGCGGCTCTCGTTGAGAACGCGGAAGTAATGATCCGCGAACTGCAGATAATATTCGGTTTGAACGCGGTCGCCCTGCATCTGCGAGTCACGCGCCAGCTGCTTGTATTTCTCGAGCAGCTGCGCGGCGTTGCCCCGCTGGCGATTGTCCTGGCGATTGCCTGTGTTGGGGCCGCTGTTGGGCGCCCGGCCCCCACCGCCGCGACCGCGCCTGCGGCCGCCCTGACGATTGTTGATCAAATTAAAATCCTAGCCAAAGGTGGTCTAATCTTTCCCTCACCGGCTGGCGGCACCCAGCCGCACACACAAGCTCATCCACGATCCTGGCGGCCCGGGGCTTAGGGAAGCACCCACTCGGGCCAGAAGCCCGCGTTGCTGCGGGCTCCCTCCTGTCGTAGCCGCGAGCGCCCGCCAAAGGCGCCGTTGCGACGAAGCAATCGGGGTTGAGCGACGGTCGGCTCCACAATACTCGAGCGTTGTGGCTGGCCCCGTCCCTGACCCCCTATCTAGTCACCACGCGCGGTAAATCCAAGGAAAAAAGCATAATCTTGGTTTAGCGGCGTAGAACCAGACAGCGGGTTACACCTCTAAGGTCCTTGAGTGACGATATGGTGAACGCGGTGCCCACGAACAATTCGCCGACCGCTTCTTCCTGACCTTGGCCGATCTCGATGCAGGCCACGCCGCCGGGTGCGACCAGCCGGTCGACCTGAGGTGCGAGCCTTCGATAATCGTCGAGGCCGTCGGCGCCGGCGAACAGCGCCCCGTGCGGCTCCCACTCCACCACGTCGCGATCGAGCGGCGCGTCCCGCTCGATATAAGGCGGGTTGCACAGGACCAGGTCGAACGTCCCCTTGATCCCCTCCGCCCAATCGCCCAGCCGCCAGTCCGAGCGCTCGGCAAATCCGAGCCGCTCGGAATTGCGCCGGGCATAAGCGAGCGCCTGGTCGGACCTGTCGACGCCGAGCCCCCGCGCCTTCGGCCACTGATCCAGCGCCGCGAGAAGCAAGGTGCCGGGACCGGTGCCGAGGTCGATGATATTGGAGGGAGCGCGCCCGCGGAAATGGTCGACCGCGGCTTCGATCAGGGTCTCGCTGTCGGCGCGCGGGATGAGAACGCCAGGCCCGACCTCCAACTCGATCGTCCAGAAACCGCAATGACCGACGATATAGGCGACCGGCTCGCGCGCCAGCCGGCGGCGCAGCAAATCCTCGAACGCAGCGGGCGTCGGATCGTCGAGATGACGTAGCTTCATCTCGCCGATGCTCACGGCCAGCGCCGCGGCCATCAGAAGCTCGGCATCCTGGCGCGGGTGGCCGGGCACCGCACCAAGGCGACGCTCAGCCTCGGCGAGGGCCTGGCGAACCCTCATCACCCCTCCCTTGAAGGGAAGGGCTTGTTACGCATCGAGCTGCGCCAGCCGCTCCGCCTCGTCCTGCGCGATCAGCGCGGAGACGACCTCGTCCAGCCCGGGCCCCTCGAGGATCTCGGGCAGGCGGTGGAGCGTCAGGTTGATTCGGTGGTCGGTCACCCGCCCTTGCGGGAAATTATAGGTGCGGATCCGCTCGGACCGGTCGCCGCTGCCCACCATCGACTTGCGAGCCCCGGCGCGTTCGCTCGCAAGCCGTTCGCGCTCGATCTCGTAGAGGCGGGTGCGAAGCACCTTCAGCGCCTTGGCCTTGTTCTTGTGCTGCGACTTTTCATCCTGCTGAATCACTGTCAAGCCCGTGGGGATGTGGACGATGCGCACCGCGGAATCGGTCGTGTTGACCGACTGGCCGCCAGGGCCGGACGAGCGATAGATGTCGATGCGCAGATCCTTGTCGTCGATCTGCACGTCGACGTCCTCCGCCTCCGGCAGCACCGCGACCGTGGCCGCCGAGGTATGGATCCGCCCGCCACTTTCGGTGACGGGCACGCGCTGCACGCGGTGGACGCCGCTTTCGAACTTCAGCTTGGCGAACACCCCCGTCCCCGTGACGCTGGCGACGACTTCCTTGAATCCGCCCATTTCGCTTTCGGAGGCGGAGATCAGCTCGACGCGCCAGCCCTGCCGCTCGGCATAGCGCTGGTACATGCGGAACAGGTCGCCCGCGAACAGCGCCGCCTCGTCACCCCCGGTGCCCGCGCGCACCTCCAGCATCGCCGAACGCGCATCGGCCGCGTCGCGCGGCAGCAGCGCGAGCGCCAGCTTGCGGTCGGCCGCCTCCAGCGCGGTGCGATTCTCGCGCAATTCTTCCTCGGCCATCGCGCGCAGCTCGGCATCGGCATCGCCGGTCATATGCGCCAGGCTGTCCGCCTCCTGCCGCAATCGCCGCACCTCGGCCGCGGCCGCCGCGACGGGCTCCAGC
>JAEZHP010000036.1 GCA_023416515.1 Pseudomonadota bacterium
CGCTTCGCGCTGCCACCTCCCCGTTCCGGGGAGGAGCATTCCTCCTCAAAGCGGCGGCGATCTTCGTTGGCTTCATGGCCTTCGTGATGCTTCTCGGCTTCTCGGGCGACCTCGCCTTCGCCCAGGCACAGGAAACCCAGGCCCAGGCGCCTGCGGCGCAGGCCGCTCCTCAGAATCCTCCGGCAGCGGCGGGCGGCCAGCCGGGCGCCCTCGACCGGGCGATGGACACGCTCTCGGGCGACGGCCGACCGCTGTCGCTGAGCTTGCAGATCCTCGTCCTGATGAGCCTTCTGACGGTGCTTCCGTCGATCATCCTGATGATGACGAGCTTCACCCGGATCATCATCGTCCTGTCGATCCTTCGCCAGGCGATCGGATTGCAGAACACTCCGCCCAACCAGGTGCTGATCGGGCTGGCGCTGTTCCTGTCGATCTTCGTAATGCGGCCGGCGATCGACGAGATCAACGCGACCGCCTATACGCCCTACGGCAACGGCCAGATCTCGATCGAGGAAGCGGTGACCCGCTCCGGCCGAGTGCTCCACGGCTTCATGATGACCCAGACCCGAGAGAACGACCTCAAGCTGTTCTCCGACCTCGCCAACGTCCGCGGCTTCGCAAGCCCGCAGGACGTGCCCTTCTCGATCCTCCTTCCGGCCTTCGTGACCTCGGAGCTCAAGACCGCGTTCCAGATCGGCTTCCTGATATTCCTGCCGTTCCTGATCATCGACATCGTCGTTTCGTCGACGCTGATGGCCCTGGGCATGATGATGCTCAGCCCACCGATCGTGTCGATGCCGTTCAAGCTGCTCCTGTTCGTCCTGGTCGACGGCTGGGCCCTCACCATGGGCTCACTCGCCGCCTCCTTCGGCGGAGGCTAGGATGGTCGCCGACAATCCCGATTATTTCATCGGAATCGCGCAGCAGGCGCTGTGGATCGTCAGCCTGGCATCGGCGCCGATCCTGATCCCGGCGCTTGCCGCGGGCCTGATCCTCGGAATGGTGCAGGCCGCGACGTCGATCAACGAGCAGACTTTGACCTTCGTGCCGAAGCTGATCGTGGTCGGCCTGTGCCTCGCCATCTTCGGAAGCGCCATCCTCATGCTCCTGGTCGACTTCACCCAGGAGCTGTTCGCCAGGATCCCAGAGATTACCCGGTGAGGTTCGGGCGATGATCCCAACCGGCTTCACCGGCGTCGAGGCGCAATTGTGGCTGTGGATGGTCGCGATGATCCGTCCCGGCGCCTGCTTCCTCGCCGCTCCGATCTATGGCGCCAATTTCGTGCCGGTGCAGCTTCGACTGATCGTCGCGCTTGCGATCGGCATTCCCGGCCTCGCCACGACCAGCTTCGTGCTGCCGGCGGAAGGGCTCGCTTCGGTCGCCGGCGTGGCGCTGGTGGCGAGCGAAGTCCTGGTCGGGCTCGCTCTCGGCTTTGCGGTTCAGATCGGCTTCGCGGCGGCGAGCATCGCCGGCGAGATCATCGGCAACGCGATGGGCCTCGGCTTCTCGGCGATGATGGACCCGGCCACCGGCGCCCAGAACCCGGCGATTTCGCAGCTCCTGTCGATCGTCGGCACCTTCCTGTTCCTGTCGATGGGCGGGCATCTGATGCTCGCCGCGATCGTCGTCGAAAGCTACCGGGCGCTTCCGCCGGGCGATGCCTGGCTGTCGGCGGAGAGCATCCGCCAGCTCGCTTATTTCGGAACGGTGTTGTTCGCGGCCGGAGTCTCGGTCGCACTTCCGGTCGGCTTCTCGATCATTCTCGTCCAGATCATCATGGGCATGCTGTCGCGAACGGCGCCCGCGCTCAACCTGTTCGCGGTCGGCTTCCCGGCCGCCTTGCTCGCCGGAATGGTGCTCCTCGCCATCGCCGCCCCGGTGATCGGGGACGGCCTCGTCGCGGCGATGCAGGCGGGGCTCGAGGAATCGCGCCGGATCGCGCTCGGCAACTGACATGTCGGACCAGGATAAGAGCCAGAAGACCGAGCTTCCAACCCCGAAGAAGCTTCGCGACGCGGCCGAAAAGGGCGACGTCCTCGCCTCGCGCGAGCTCGGCACGGCTCTGGTCGTGACGATGGGCGCCGCCTGGATCGCCTTCGCCGGCCCGGCGATGGTCGGGTCGCTGGAGACGATGGTGCGCGACGGGCTGTCCTTCGGTTTCGAGGACGTGCGAACCTTCGACCCGGCCGGCGCGGCGCTTCGCCTGCTTGCCATCATCGCGGTTCCGATCGTCGGCCTGTTCGCGCTCACCATGTTCGCCGCGATCGGAGCTCCGGCCCTGCTCGGCTCGCTGGGCTTCAGGAGCAAGGCGTTCGGGTTCAAGGCGAGCAAGCTCAACCCGGGCTCCGGGCTCAAGCGGATTTTCGGCGTGCAGGGGCTGATGGAGCTCGGCAAGTCGCTGCTCAAGGTGCTTCTGATCGGCTCGCTCGCGGTGTGGCTGCTGATGGGCGAGCTGCCCGGATTGATCGGCCTCGGCACGCGCGACACGCGGGCGGCGATCTATAGCCTGGGCGGCACCTTCGTGTTCACGGTGCTGCTCATGGCCGGCGCGCTGATCTTCATCGCCATGATCGACGTGCCGATGCAGATGATGCAGCGCACTCGGCGGCTTCGAATGTCGAAGCAGGACATCAGGGACGAGCACAAGCAGCAGGAAGGCTCGCCCGAGGTCAAAGGCCAGCAGCGCGCCAGGCAGCGCGAGGTCGCCCGCCGGTCGGTTCAGAAGGCGATGGGCGAGGCGACGGTGGTGCTCACCAACCCGACCCATTTCGCGGTGGCCCTGCGTTACAAGCAGGGTTCCGACCCGGCGCCGATCGTGCTCGCCCGCGGCCGCGGTGTCACCGCCGAGGCGATCCGCGAGCTTGCCGCCGAGAAGGGCGTGCCGATGCTCAGTTATCCGGAGCTCACCCGCGCCATCTACTACACCACCCGCGCCGGCCAGTTCGTCCGCGAGGACCTCTATCTCGCGGTGGCGACGGTGCTCGCTTTCGTGTTCAACCTCGACGCCGCACGCGCCGCCGGGCACGTGCAGCCGTCGGTCGAGGTCCCGGCCGACGCGCGCTTCGACGCCGACGGGCGGCGGGTGAAGTAGGGCCGCCCCGACGACTGCTCGAGGGTTTCCGCTAAGCCTTCGCTCTGTGCTGCCGTTATCTGCACCGGGAGGCAGGCCGGCACATGTTTCACGGCATCAAGAGCGAAGCGCAGGCGCGTCGGGCGCTGGCGGAGATCGAGCGACTGCTCAGCGATGCTGACAGCGCCGGGATCGCGCTCGACCCGTGGCTTCGCGAGCTTGCCGCCGAGCTGCGCGATTTCCTCCCTGAGATGGACTCGGCCGGAGCGGCCGTCATCGCCGAGCAGATCCTTGCCGACCCGCGCCTCTCTCTTGCCGCCCAGGCGCGGCTCCGTGCGGACACGGTGAGAGTGATCAGGGGCTAGGTACCCCTCCCTGGAAGGGAGGGGCTAGGGGTGGGTAGCGGAGACGGGGCTCGATGCCCCGGCTTCGCGCCTGTCAGCGACCAGATTCAGAGTTGAACGCGCTGGCGCGCGTACCCACCCCCAACCCCTCCCTTCCAGGGAGGGGAGCAGCCCTAAAGAAACCACCGTCCGAGCCGTTCTTATCACTGAGAGGGGACGCTCAATGGATTCGTCAATCGCTGCATCGCTGGGGATCGGCTCCGGGCTCGACATCAAGTCGCTGGTCAAGCAGCTGTCCGATGCGCAGCGCGCTCCCAAGGACGCGCAGATCGAGCGGCGCGCGACGCTCAACGCGACCCGCATCTCGACCCTGGCGGAAGTCAGCGGCGCGATCGACAATTTCTCCAACGCGCTCACCTCGCTGATCTCGGGCGGGTCGCTGTTTACCCAGCCGACCGTGTCGGAGCCGAGCCTGCTCAGCGCCAAGTCGGTTGCCGGCGCTCGCCTCGGCGGACTTTCGGCGGAGCTCGAGGTCATCCAGCTCGCCAAGGTGCAGACCGTCCAGTCGGCGAACTTCGCCGGACGCAACGATCCGGTCGGGCAGGGGACGCTCACGCTCGCTAACGCCAACGGCAGCTTCGACATCGTCATCGACTCGTCCAACGACAGCCTCGAAGGCCTCGCCACCGCGATCAACGCGGCCGGAGCGGGGGTCGTCGCGAGCATCGTCACGGACGCCAGCGGCTCGCGCCTGATGCTGAAGGGCGCAACCGGCCAGGCCAATGCCTTCACCCTGTCGACCAGCGCCACCAGCGGTCTCGAGCGCTTTGCCTTCGGACCGTCCGTCACCGGCGGAATGGCCGCGGCGCAGTCGGCTCAGGACGCGATCGTGAAGCTCGACGGAGTCACCATCAACCGGTCGAGCAACAGCTTCTCCGACGTCATTCCCGGCGTCCAGATCGACCTCAAGAAGGCCGAACCGGGCACGGTCGTCTCGCTCGGCGCATCGCGTCCCACGGCCGAGATCACCCAGGGCGTCACCGACTTCGTCGACGCCTATAACGAGCTGATGGCGCTCATCAACGAGGCCACCAAGGCGGGTGTCGGCGAGGACGGCGGTCCGCTGCGCGGCGACGTCGGCGTTCGTCAGATGGTCCGCCAGCTCGGCCAGCTGACCAGCATGGCGCTGACGGGGCAGGGGGACGGGCCTCACAGCCTCGCCGAGATTGGCGTCCGAACCAATCGCGACGGCACTCTGAGCCTCGACACGTTCCGTCTTCAGGAGCAGCTCAGTCGCTATCCGGACGCCGTCGAGGGGTTGTTCAACCCGGCGCAATGGTCGAGCAGCAGCGCGGTCACGATCCAGAGCGTCGTCGGCAAAGTGAAGCCGGGCACCTACACTTTGACGAACCTGGTGCCGATGAACGGCTCCACTCCGGCATCGGGAATGGTCGACGGCGCCGCGATGACCGGAGTCGACACCAATCTCATCGCGCCCGCGGGCTCGGCGGCTCTCGGCCTGATCGTCACCGTGAACTCGGCGGCGCCGAGCGTGACCATCACCATCGAGCCGGGCCTCGGCGGAGCGCTCAAGATGATCCGCGACGCGCTTCGCGACCGCCAGGGGCCGTTTGCGGCCACCAACAAGCGCCTTGCCGACGAGCGTGACGACATTGCCGACCTCAAGGCGGCGAACGAGGAGCGCTCGCAGCGTTACTACAACCAGCTGCTCGGGACCTTCACCGCGATGGAGCGGCAGGTGTCGTCGTTCAAGGCGACCCAGAGCTACCTGGATCAGCAGATCAAGATGTGGACCAACGACCGGGGCTGAGGCTTCGGCGGCGTAAATATTGTGCGGGAGTGAGTTGATGTACGCAATGCGTGGGCAGTTCGGGATGGCCAAGGCGCGCTACCAGCGCGTCGACGTCGCCAGCCGGGTGGAGGGAGCGACCCCCCACCAGCTGGTCACCATCCTCTATGACGAGCTGCTCAAGGCGCTCGACGCCATGGCGGCGGCGATGGCGCGCAATGACTATGTCCAGCGCGGCGAGCGCCAGGCGCGGGCGCTCCGGCTGATCAGCGGTCTCGAGACCAGCCTCGACTTCGAGCAGGGCGGCGACATCGCCCTCGGCCTGGCCAAGATCTATCGCGAGGCGCGCCGCCTCACCGTCGCCGCGGGCCGCGAGAATGACGTGAAGATGGTCGAGCGCGCCCGCGAGATGCTGGGCGAGGTCGCCCAGGCCTGGGAGCAGATCGGGCATCGGTAAGGACTATCCTCCCCGGTACGGGGAGGATCGGTCAGGCCGCGACGTCGACGCCGTATTTGCGCATTTTCTCGATGAGCGTGGTGCGCTGGAGGCCGAGGAGCCGGGCGGCTTCGGCGACGACTCCGTTGGCGAGGCTGAGGGCCTCCTCGATGTAGCGACGCTCGAGGTCGCCGAGCATCGTCTTGAGAGCGATCGGATTGTCGCGAGTCAGGATCGGAGTGTCGGCCGGCGGAGCGATATCGGCGACCCGCGCCGGAGTCGGGATGTCCGCGGTGGCGGCCCACAGAGCCGCCCGCTCGGCGGCGCTGTTGCGGCCGCGGCGGAGAAGCATTCGCTCGACCTGCTCGGCGCCGATCGTTTCGCCCGGGAACAGGATCCCGGCGCGTTCGACGAGGTTCCTGAGCTCGCGGACGTTGCCCGGCCAGTCATGGTCGGCCAGGCGAGCCAGGGCGGACGGGTCGAAGTGAACCTCGGCCCCCTTGGCCTGGCCCTGGGCAAGGAAGTGGCGGATCAGAGGCGCGACGTCCTCGCGCCGCTCGGCGAGGCTCGGAAGGTCAATCGGGAAGACCGCGAGACGGTAGAAGAGATCCTCGCGGAAGCGCTTCTCGTCGATCGCGGTGTCGAGGTCGCGGTGAGTCGCCGACACGATGCGGGCATCGACCGGGATGACCCCGCGACCGCCGACGCGCTGGACCCTGCGCTCCTCGAGCACGCGAAGCAGCTTGACCTGCATGTCGTGCGGCATGTCGCCGATCTCGTCGAGGAACAGGGTGCCGCCGTCGGCTTCTTCAAAGCGTCCGCGATGCTGGGCGTGGGCCCCGGTGAAGCTGCCCTTCTCGTGGCCGAACAGCTCCGATTCGATGAGTTCGCGCGGGATCGCTCCGCAATTGACGGAAACCTGGGGAGCATCGGCGCGCTGGCTGGCGGCGTGGATCGCGCGTGCGACCATTTCCTTGCCGCTGCCGGAGGGGCCGGTGACGATGACGGACGCGTCGCTCGGCGCGACCTGCGCGACCTGGAGGCGGACCTCCTTGATCGCGCGGCTCTCGCCGATGAGGAAAGCGGCAATCGGATTCCGGCCGCCCTTCGCGGGCGTGCCCGGCTGAGAAACCGTCATACTGTTACGCGTCCCCCCTGATACTCGGGCAGAAATGGCGGCAAAAGGTTAACGAGCGGATAAGCACCTATGGTTTTCACTGTAAGCCGAATTTTCGTGCGCGCCACAGGAGCGGTTCGGTTATGGGGCAGCGAAGCGAATTTGGTGGAGTTTGTCATGCGTCGTCGTCTGTTCATCCTGCTGTCCGCAGCCTCTGCGGCCTTCGCGGCATCGCCGGCTTATGCCCAGATCGGGATCGGCGGCGGATTCAGCATCACCGGCAGGGGAACGGTGACGACGGACTTCCGCCACCGCGGAATCTCGCGCTCCGACGGCGATCCCGCGGCGCAGGCGACCGCGACGCTTTCGCATGACAGCGGCTTCTACGCGGGCCTGTGGGGATCTTCGCTGACCGACGCCACGCCGGTGGGCGAGCTCCAGGTCGAATATTATGCCGGCTATTCGCGCGAGATCGCGAGCGGCACCGACATGGACGTCGGGGTCGTCTATACGAGCTTCCCTGACTCGAGCGCGCTCGTCGACACGGACTATGTCGAGGCCTATGCGTCGCTCAGCCACACGCTCGGCCCGGTGACCGCGGAGGCGGGCGCCTTCTACGCACCGGAGCAGGACGCGTTCGGCGGACGCGACAATCTCTATCTCTACGGCGACCTGACGGCGGGCATTCCCTTCACTCCGCTGACCGTGCTCGCCCGCCTCGGCCATACAAGCGGCGGTCTCGCGCCGGACGGCGGCGACTATCTCGATTGGCGCCTCGGCTTGGAAATGGACCGCGGGCCTTTCCGCTTCGGGCTTTCCTATGTCGACACCGACCTGGACCTTCCCAATAGCGATCCGACACTGGTCGCGTCGGTCAGCGTCGGCTTCTAATCTTTGTTACGGGAAAGAAACTGTTAGCATGATCCATGTTAAATGCCTCTCGCAGTTGCCGGGGGGCATTTCATGGACGGGCAAACAAGTCAGGGGTTCGTGCAGCGTGCGGCCGAGCGGGTCGAGCTTCACTGCGAGGCAGTGCTGAAGCTCGCCGACGGGCGAAAGATCGATGCTCGGGTCCGCAATATCTCGACGTCCGGAATGCGACTGTTCTGCCGGGACGTGCTTCCGATCGGGGATGGAGCGGTGGTCGAGATCGCCAATGGCGGCGAGCACCCGATCCACATCGTGTGGCAGCTCGGCGTTTCGGCGGGGATCGAGTTCGCTCCGCACCTGACCTGGCGGAGCGTGGTCGCCCTGCTCGCGGAATCGGAAGAGCAAGAACGGCTCAATCGCCGAGTGGCCTGAAACGCCACCGACGGCGTTGACCCGCTATCGGCGATTGTGGCAATCGGACCACCGCCCGAGCGGGTGTAGCTCAATGGTAGAGCAGAAGCTTCCCAAGCTTACGACGAGGGTTCGATTCCCTTCACCCGCTCCACTGTTACCGTGCCTTGGGATAGATCAAGGTCCTTGCCGGCGGCGATCGCGAGCAGGTTGTTCAGGCGGCCGTCGAGACGGATCGCGACGCCTCGGCCGTTCGGGTTGGGGGTGACGACGATTCGCTCGATCATGCTGCGAAGCCGGGGCGCCGCCTCGATCCGTCCATAAGGATCGTTGAGGGCGGCGGTCAGATCGTCGACCTCGCGCCGGTACTGGTCGGCGAGGTTGGGCAGCAGCTCCACCACGTTGAGGCTGTCGAGAGCCGCGAGATCGCGCTCCGCCTGAGCCCGCTGTGCCCACGCCCCGGCGCGGGGGGGCCCGCCCTAAAA